>CAIVSN010000103.1 GCA_903908595.1 uncultured bacterium | reverse complement strand
CGTCGGCCCCGTTTTCCAGGAGGAGTTTCGCCATTTCCGCATTTTTTGCAAACATCAGCGCTGTCCTTTCATCCTTGTCCCGGGCGTTTACGTCGGCCCCGTTTTCCAAGAGGAGTTTCATTACTTCCATGTTATCAAGATAGTGCATCAGCGGCGTCTTTCAATTCCCGTCCCGGGCGTTCACGTCGGCCCCGCGTTCCAGGAGCAGTTTCGCCACTTCCGTATTTTTAACAAGCATCAGCGCAGTCTTTCCATCATCCAGGTCCCGGGCGTTCACGTCAGCCCCGCGTTCCAGGAGCAGTTTCGCCACTTCCGCATTTTCAACGATCATCAGAGGCGTCTTATAGCAACCGCCCCGAACATCCGCGTCAGCCCCGCGTTTTAGGAGCGATTTTATCGACTCCACGTCACGTCCGTTTGCTATCATATCGTATAATCCCTCGAATTTCATAAGGAACGCATAGAATTTTTTTCAGAATTTTTTCTTCGCGGCATCTACTATCATATTCGCCACATCGTCGGTTTCGCACGGATCCACGTCAAAATCTTCCTTTGCCCATTTCAAAAATTCCGGCCGGTTCGGGCTTTCGTCATCGTCGTCGTCCTTGTAAAATCATGTTTCATCCAGATCAATCGAAATTTCCGTATCGCAGGTAAGCAGACGGATGAGCTGCAGCATGTTTTCCGCAACGACATGGGCTTCCCCTTCGTTACCGAAAGCCACGATGGGGCATTTTTCGAGATCTTCGTCGACAATCCAAAAGGCATAGAAGCTTCCCGAACCGTCCGCGGTAGCGAATCCGACGAACGAATCGGAAAAGCCCTTTTCCGAAGACCAGGATCCCGAAGACGGCTTGTCCCCGAACTCGAGTTCGAAGCCTTCGGCATAATCGTTCCCGAATTCGGATTCGAAATCGAGCAGCTTCTTCAAGGCTACGGGCGGGCGCTTTCCGTATTTGGCGAAAAATTCATCCGGGGCATCGCTTTCTCCGGCGGCGGGTTCCGGGGCTTTCATGGCAGAAGGTTCCGGAGCGTTCCCGGCGGCGGGTTCCGGAGCTTCGGGCAAGTATCATTTTTTCAGCTTTTCGGAAATCAGTTTTTCCGCTTCCTTGGCGCGGCGTTCCGGGCTCTCGAACGTTTTCGTCTGTTCTTGCCCGGTAGTTCCGGCTTTTCCGTAGCAGACGGTAAACGAGGATCCGTCCTCGGAGATGTTCCAGAACTTGTGGGATTTCTCGTCCCGGTAAACGAAGGATTTTCGCATGGGCGTTTGGATAAGGGATAGGCGGGCCGGCGGGGCCGGTTCTCGCGGGGGCAAGCGTAACACACTACGGGGGGATTGCAAAAACGTTTGGCGCAATTGCGCGCATTAAGGAAGCGGCTGGTGAAGCTGGCAATGGGGACCAGTCATCCCTTCCCTTCCGTCACTTGTGACAACGGGATGGAGAACGCGTTCACACGGAGCCCATCCACGAGTGCGGCATCGCCACGAGGTTCGCCGACACGTATTCTTTCCGGCAGAAAGGCTGAGCGGAACCTCGGAGAATCTTTTTGACTCCGGGGGAAAACGGGTACACTGGATGCGTATCGCTAATGATTTTCCCATGAATTTCCGCAACGCGTGTTTCGCTGTTTTTTTCCTCTTTCCGACCCTGGCGTTCGCCGCATCGCTCGAAGATGCCTATGACGTTCGGAAATTCGGACCGTATGACGAACTCCAGCAGATCCGGTATTCCCCCGATGGCCAGCATTACGCTTTTTTGGCAAGAAAGGATGGAAAACAGGCAATCGTAAGGGACGGCATCGAAACCGAATCGTATGACTCCGTCGGAGAATTCCGGTTCTCCCCGGACAATCGGGGCTTCGCGCTGAGTGCCGAAAAAAATGGCAAAAGCATCGTCGTCCGCGACGGAATCGAACTCCCGGACGCTGAATCCGAATTCCTCGGAAGCTATAGTTCCTTTGCGTATTCCCCCGACGGCAAGGGCTTTGCGTTTACGGCGTGGAAGAATGGCAGGTGGATACTCGTAAAAGACGGGGCCGAAATCCCCGGATACAACAATATCGGGGCATTTGCCTACGCCCCCCGATGAAACGGCTTCGCTTTCAGCGCCCAGAAGAACGGGAAATGGGTGGTAATGAAAGACGGAACCGAACTGCCCGGAAACGAGGCCGCACCGAATCTCTATTATTCCCCCGACGGAGCGAGCTTTGCCTATGAGACCATGCGGGGCGACAAGCGGTTTATCGTCAAAGACGGAGCGGAAGGGGCCGCGTACGATATAATCATGTCGGTTCTCTATTCTCCCAACGGAAAACATCTGGCATACGAGGTCTGAGATGCCGAAAACGCCGCGTCCTCGACGAATGGATCCGTTACGTCCACTTCGTTTACCGTCGCAAACGAACGGGTCGTACTGGATGGCGTCGAATCTGCAACGTATGGAGCCGTCAATTCCTTGGCATTTTCTTCCGATAGCCAGAGCTTCGCGTTTCAGGCCGGACGGAGCGATGGACATGGTTACTCGGTCATGGGCATCCTCGTGAAGGACGGCATCGAAATGTCCTGAACTGAATTCGCCTATTCCCCGCAGGGTTTGGGCTTTGCCTATTCAACGAGTCGGGATGGGAAAAATGTCGTTATCAAGGATGGAATCGAAATCTCGGAATCCAAAGGGTTTAGCCCTCTCGTATACACTCCCGATGGCAAGGTCCTCATGTTTTCCGATTCGAAAAACAACGTGGAAGGGGTGAATCGCAACGGTATCCTCAGTTCCAGATACCCATCGATGTTCTATCTCACCTCTTCTCCCGATTCCAAGGGATTCGCTTTCATGACGCTCCAAAACGGGAAAGCATTCGCCGTATTCTATTCGCCGAAACCGAAGGATGCGACCTCCCCGGTATCCCCGAAGAACGGCAGCAAGCCGAAGGGTACCGTTTCCGCGGTATCCCCGAAGAACGGCAGCAAGCCGATCGCAACGACGCATACGGCAAAAATATCCGATCCGTATGATGATGCCACGGTCCTTTCATATTCTCCGAACGGAAAGGAACTGCTGTTTCATGCATCGCTTCCGAACAACGGGGGATGGAGGGTCGTAAAGGATGCTGTCCTTACGCACTATTCGGATTTCATCTATTCCCCCGACGGCAAGAGTTCTGCCTACGTCGACGCATACGATGACAAGGTCGTGAAGGACGGAAAGAAAATCGGATGATACGATGTCGCCATCGACATGCGTTATTCCCCGGACGGCAAAAGTTTTGCCATTACCGCAATCAAGGGGAAGAACATCGTCATTTTCAAGGACGGAGTCGAGATCCCCTTGCAAGGATACTCCAGACAACCGACGTATTCCCCCGACAACCGGCACTTCGCCTATGTAGAGGGGCCCAACGGTAAAGCGCGGGTCGTCAACGACGGGGTCGCGAGCCCGGAATATGACTACATCGATTATCTCGGATATTCCCCGGACAGCCAGCATTTCGCCTATGTCTATGAAAAAAATTCGAAATGGTACGTCGTGAAGGACGGTGTCGAGTTCCCGGAATACAAAACCGGGAATATGTATTCCGGGGTAGAGCTCGGGAAGAACCTCATCTTCGCTTTTGCGTTTTCCCCGGACAGCCAGACTTTCTCGGTCAGTCCGCAAGGGGCAACGACCATCGTGAAGGACGGGATGGAATTCCCCGGGCACGATTTCGTAGTATCCCCGGACGGCAAAAGCTCCGCGTTCGTCCTTTTGCAGGACGGAAAGAGCTTCATTATGCGGGATGGGGTTCTTTCCGAAGCCTTTGATTCAGCGGGTTCGCTGGTCTACTCCCCCGACAGCCGGCACTTCGCCTTTCGCGCTTCGAGATCCGGGAAAACGTTTGCCGTACGGGATGGAATCGAGTCGGCCGGGTATGATTTCGCAGGCTCGCTCGTATTTTCCCCCGACAGCCAACGCCTGGCATTCGTCGCCGGCAACGACGGCAAAGCGATCGTCGTGAGGGACGGGGTGGAAATCCCCGGATACGACTCGGCGGAATCCCCGATATTTTCACCGGACAGCCAGCATTTCGCCTTTCAGGCTTCCAAAAACGGCAAATCCATGATCGTGAAGGACGGCTGGGAAACCCCCGGATACGATTCCGTCAAGGATCTGATATTTTCCTCCGATAGCCGACGATTCGGATTTGTCAGTACCAAAAACGGACAATGCCGAGTCATCGCCTATACCGAAAAAAGCCCCGCTCCCGCCAAAAAGACGCCGTATGTCCTCACGTCGGGCGACAAAGCCGAGGGCGATGCCACCATCGCCAAGCTCCGCGTCTCTATCAAGACCGCCGGACAGCGGAGCAAGGCGCTTCGGGAACTCCGTTCTCAGAAAAACAAAGCCAAGAGCGAACGAGAGAAAAAACTCATCGACTATGTCATTGCTGGGCTCTCGAAAGCCCGGTAGGCATCCGCCGACCGAATATTCCCAAATGGCTTTGCCCACTATTTCCAGTACATTCCCCCCAATTAATCATCTTGGATATGACCCTCCTTGTCAGACCCAAGAAGCTCGTCTTTTGCAACAACCAATGACGAATTTGAAAAACCACTTTGGCGTTCCATTGCGCGACCGAGTTCGCATCGCGCGGATACAAGACGGTCCTGGTCGATCTCGATCCTCAATGCAATCTTACGCTGCAATGTCTGGGAGGAGATTATTTCGAACCCAACCTGCTCTCCGGATCGGTCGGAGATATCGGAACAGTCTTGGCGAAACGGCTGGAATGAGTGGGCGACGTGGATTTGACGGTGCCATTCGTACGATTGGCTCAGGAAAACCTGTTCCTCGTGCCGGGCAGCCTGACGCTTTCGCGCTACGAATCGATGCTTTCCGATTCGTCGTTCAACGATGCCGCTTCCGGAAACCGGCGCGGGTACCTCGACACCAGCGCCATCGACCGGTATTTGAATTTCCGGGGAATCGAGGATGGCGTAGATATTTTCGTCATCGATTCCAGCCCTTCTCTCGGAGCCCTGAACCGGGTATTGCTTCTGGGGGCGGATTTTTTCGTGGTTCCCATGATGGCCGACGCGTTCAGCGTGCAGGGCGTGGAAAACCTGGGATTGCAACTGGAACGGTGGAAACGGAATTGGCTCATGACCGCGAGAGCCTTGGCCCGCGATCCCAAGTCCGGTATCGACAACAGCGAAGTCTTGCAAGGGGAATGCCTCTTCCTGGGTTATATCGTGAACAATTTCAGAGACTCCTGCAAAATGATGAAATCCGAAGTTCATTTCGAGCACTGCAGTGAGCCGTACTGGGGTACGGTGAACGAAGGGCGGAGAAATGGACGAGGAGTTCGCATTTTGCAGGAGTCTCTCAACGTGTACAGCGGTAAAACCATCCAGCGGCAAGACGAATGGAGGCAAAAAATTCCGTTGAAGGTCAAGGAATTCCTTTCGGAAAAACATTGCAAGAACGGATTGGTTAACACGAGCTGGCCTACGCCGCTCGGGAACATCCAGGACAGCGGACAGCTTACGGCCATTTCGATGGAACTCTGCAAGGCGGTGCAATTCCTTACCCCGCAGGACGATCCGAAGCTCAATCTGGTCGGGACAAGAGAGCTTGCGGAAAAGGCGAGGGTGGAGTTCGAGAGTTTGGGGGATAATTTGTTGGGGTTGGTGTTGAGATATTAGAAAAAAATTGCATTATCACGATTTTTATTATACTATCGATACGCTCAGGGACTCCACTTCGGTGTAGCTCCTATCGCTCAAGGGTTCCACTTCGGTGTCGCCCTTTTATTTTGTTTGCTGTGGCTTCGATACGAAATCCTTTATGGTACCGATATTCAACAGTTCATAACGGTCATGCGAGCCAAGCTCTTTGAACCTGGAAGACAAATAGTTCATCCTGCCGGATTTTTTTGGCATCATCGGCGTGGCAAGTATGGAAACGTGCATGTCCGGATACTCCGCCAGGACCTTTTTGACCATTTCGGCAAAATCACCATCGCACGATACCAGCACGAAATGTGCCGGACCATCGGGCAGCCGTGAAACGTCAAACATGAATTCCGTAGCCAAATGCACATCCACGTTCGATTTCAGCCTTTGGCGCTCTTCGAATACTTTGTGAACGTCCGTATTTCAACAGTTCACGCAAACGATATCGCGAAATACCGGACTCCCGGCATACGCTTTGCGTTCCAGTCCGAAAACTTGGTATCCGGTATCGGAAAGATCCGATAATTCGGCTACTTTTTTGAAATCTCATTTTTCGAATCATTCAAAATATTTCGAGGCGGCTAACCGTGGATATTTCCGACGGTGATACTGGAAAAGGCACTTGAAATCCAAGTCGAAATGCATCGATCTCGAACAGGCGTTCCGGATGTTGCTCGCGTCTATGTAGACGTAAGTCGGGAGTGAAGAAATCTGCATCGCAAAAACATGGGGTCTGAAAATATACGGGAAATTATAGTGGATGGGAGGAACGAAGCAAGGAAGTTTTTAAAGAAAACTACAGAATGCGCCAATGGGATTTCAAAGCAACATTGGAAGGCTTAGTCGCCTTGGTCATCTTTCTTTACTATTCAACAAGAGAGAACGGTTGGCTCTTTATCCCTATAAAGGGCAAAGGCTTTATCCATCAACGCCTGGGTTTCCGCGTCGACTTCAATCGTTTCCACTTTAAAAAATTCGTGAACACTCATGGTGAATATGAAATTATAATTCATCGGATTTTAGCAAAAATTCCGAAAAAATCCAATCGTTACCCCGCAACCATCACCTTCTCATCTCAAACGACATTCGACGGATAGCACTCGTAAATGTGCATGTACACCTGATGCGCCTTGACCTTGCACAACCCTCCGTCATACGACTTCTGGGGCAGGTTATAAAACAGGTGGTCTTCCACGGCGACTTCCACGTTGGTTCGCCGATCCTCGTACTTTCTCCAATCCAAAACCAGCTTGTCCTTGATTTTCAAGAGCAGTTCCGAAGCGACCGATTTTACCTGTTTTTCCTCGTCCGAAGTGAGCCCGTCCTTCTTCAATAGGTCAAAAATGGCGAGTTCCTCATCCGACATCCCCTCCTTTGCCGCACGCTGTTCTTCCTCGGTGATGATATTCGCGAGCTCGATAAGCTCGTTGAATATGTCGTCGACGTCCTTGCTTCCGGCATTGTAATCGAGCAGCAACGCGTCCAATCGCTCCATGAATCGGAGCCGGGTCTTGTTTTTTCTGACCATTTCGGCAATTTTTTCCTCGATGGCGTTTTTGAGGTTTTCGACGACGATCCGCTTCTTGCTGTTGTCGAAATAGTCTTTGAGTTTTTCGGCGGGAAGTTTCGAGAGGTCCTGGTAATGGAAGCGTTCGGAAATGGCGAACGATTCGGCCTCGATCGACTGGTTGAGCAATTCTTCGAGATCCTTCCTGATTTCGGAAATGTCGATGTTCTCGACTCCGACCTGCCGGACCGCGTCGCCGACGAATGTTATCGCCTTGACCGTTTTCCGGAATTCTTCCGCCCGGACGTCAGGCAAAATCGCCTTGTACAGCAAAGCCGTGCCCGACGAATGCTTCAAATACGCCTTTTTGGTTTTTTCCGACGCGAGAATGGCATCCACGAAACCGTTTATCAATTCGAGAATGTCGCTTCACTGGTTGCTTTCGAGGATGTCGTTCAAATCGAGTCCGAGGGTTTTCAAAAACGCCTTGGTTTCGACGATGCTTTGTCCAAGGGAAACGACGAGTTCGTCCTTCTTCCCGATAACGTCGCCTCCGGCGGTATTTTCGGGAGCGGCATAGGTGCCGAGCGCCTTTTTGAGACTGTGGAACAATCCGATATAATCGACGATCAGCCCGTTGGTCTTCTCTCAGAATACGCGATTCGTCCGGGCGATGGTCTGCATCAGCGCATGGTTCTTTATCGGCTTGTCCAGATACAGGGTGGTAATGCTCGGCACGTCGAAACCGGTGAGCCACATATTGCAGACGAACGCGATCCGGAGCCCGTTTTCCGGATTCTTGAATTTGGTTTCGAGGTCTTCTTCCAAGAGTCGCTTCCGAATGGGCCGGAAATCGATGCCGATTTTCCGGAACGTGTCGATTTCGTTTTGGTTGTTTCCGAGGCTGATGATCACCGCCGTATCCAGTGCGTCCAGGGCCTCGATTTCTTTCATGATCCCCTGCTTCTCCGTGTCGAGCGAAGATTGGACGAGACGCGCTTCCAAACGGCTCCGGTACGCCTTGAAATGCTTTTGTACCTTGAGGTACATCTTGACGGTCGTTTTCTTGTCGATGCAGACTACCATGGCCTTGCCGGAATTCCCCCTTCCCATGTAGTGGCTCACGATGTCCTCGGCTACCTTTTCCAACCGGTCGTCCCGGGTCAAAATCTCGTACGCGGTCGAGAACTCGTTTTCGAGTTTTTCTTCCATGTCCTCGCTCATCTCGTATTTTTCCATGATTCGGCCGATATCGTTTTGCAAATCAACGTTGGTATTTTCCAACCTCGGAACCCGGTTTTCGTAAAAAATCGGCACGGTCGCACCATCCTCTACCGATTGGGAAAAATTATACACGGAAACGTACCCTCAGAAAACCTCCTTCGTCCGCTCCGTCTCCTCGGCAATGAGCGGCGTCCCGGTGAATCCGAGGAAACTCGCGTTTGGCAAGGCCAAGCGCATATTCATGGACAACTCCCCGTACTGGGTGCGGTGCGCCTCGTCCGTCATCACGATGATATCGTCCCGGAGATTGATCGGTCCGGCCAGGTTTTTGAACTGGAATTTGTGGATGAGGGAAAATACGAACCGGTGGTCTTCCGAAAGCAGCTTCCGAAGATGCTCGATACTGGTGGCTTGGGAATTCTTCTCGGCGGTGATATGGCCGTCCACGAACCCCTTGTAAATCTGCTTGTCCAGCTCGTCTCGGTCGGTCACGATGACGAACGTGTAGTTCCCCGGCATTTTCCGCAGGATTTTCGCACTGAAGAACATCATCGAGAAGCTCTTGCCGCTCCCCTGCGTATGCCAAAACACGCCTATTTTCCCACCATTGGCCTTCCGATTGGAAAAATTTTCGATGGCGCGGTTGACCCCGTGGTACTGGTGGTATTTCCCGAGGATTTTCACGGTCTTTCCCTTGGAACTGTCGAACAGGATGAAGTTCTCGACGATATCGAGAAATCGGGATTTTTCGCAGACCCCGACGATCATCGTTTCGAGGTTCGTCTTCGACGGCTCGTCTTCGCCCGCCGCCTTCTTCCACTGGGCGAAGTGCTCGAATCCGCTGCTGATGGTACCGATCCGGCTTTCTAGGCCGTTTGAGATGATGATACCGGCATTGTACCAGAAAATCTGGGGAATGGTGTCCTTGTAATCGCGGAGGTTGTCGTTGTAAGCGTCGAACAGGTTCTTGTTCGGGGCCTTGAGCTCCACCAGGAGGAGCGGTATACCGTTCACGAAACCGATGAGGTCCGGCCGTCGCTGGTACAGGTCCCCGAGAATCCACATCTGCGACACGAGGAGGAAATCGTTGTTCTCGGGAGTATTCCAGTCGATAATCGCGATATTTCTCGATTCGAATTTCCCGGCTTGGTTCTGGATTTGGACTTTGACGCCGTTTTTGAGCATCTCGTAGATTTCCCGGTTCGCGTCCATCGGGCTTTTGGTCGATTTGTCAGCGATGATGGCATCCACTGCCAGGTCTATGGCGCTGACGGGAATGCCGGGATTCAGTTTCGCGAGCGCGGGCTTCAGTCGGTTTTTCAAGACCACTTCGGAAGCGTTGTTCCTGCCGAGTTTCGTTTCTCATGCCTCGCCGAACGCGTTGACGAACGCGGCATCGCCCCAAAGGTTCTGGAAAAGGCCGATGGTCGTTTGTTCTATGAGATGGTCTTCGGAGTAGGGGTTGGTCATGGGACTATTTGGTAAATTCCAATTTCTTTCTAAGCGGGGTCAAGATTTTCCAAATATTCGGCTGATCGAAATGATGGCCCAATCGCCCGGCAACGATGCTTGCGCTGATTCCGTTCTCTCTTGCGAAATCAACAATGAGATCTTCCGTGATAAGCGACTGGACTAACAAAGCATGGAATTTTTCTTTCGGAAGCAAAAAATCGCTTGCCCATTCGTTCGCTTCCCTTTCCACTTGTTCCTCCTCGCTTTCCAAATTGATAAATACGTCGTCTTTTTTGTGCAGATGAAAAAGCACGTGGGCAATTTCGTGGAAGAAACTGAACCAGAAGATATCCGTTTTCAGATACCTATCGCTCATTTGAATCAATGGGGAGCCTCATATCTTTCTCGTAACCCCGAAAACGGGACAATTGGGAAATCCGGGCACATATACGAGCTTAATTCCAGCACTGGCGAGAAGATTTTGGATACTGCCGAGATCGACTCGCTCCTGCAAAGTGAGCTTTTTGAGTTCCGGTAAAACATCTTTGAGTCTCGTCTTGCTGAAATCTGCCACTTCCATGTCTTTCGCCAGTATCTCTCAGCATCTCAGCCAAGAAAGCAACGCTTCCGAATGAACGTCCGCTTTTTCGGATTTCCGGAAAGCGAGCCCTTTTAATGCAAAACGAAAACTCTCGATCTCCGTCAAAATTGAAAGCGAGGTCGATCAGAAGAAATTCATGAGATGTACGTATTTTTCAGCGGGTATTTTTGTTTCCGGGACGAAGCCAAGTTTACGGAGTATCAAATACGGATAATTATTTACTTGCTCTATCTCCGATGCGATACGCTTTTGCTCGGAAATCCTCGCCTTGTCTTCCTGATAGGATTTTTCCAGATTGTTCCAAAAGGATGCCGGGATTCAGAGAACCCGTTCGAGTTTGAGCGCGGTTTCTGGCGTGATGCCAAAGTCACCATTGACGATTCCGCTAATCTGCTTTGGAGAAATATCGGCACGGATCGATAATTCTTTTTGTGACATTCCTCCGGCATCCAGCGTTTCGATCAGGGAAAGTCAGGGGTGGATAAGGGTATCCGGGAAGAAATTTTTAGTATACACCATAGGGGTGAAATTAATGGTAGTCTCAGACGGACCGGATTCGAATTTTTGTAATCGTACCAAACTTTGCGTCATTATGCCAATCTTCGTACACGCTTTCCCCGTCGCGGGTCTCGAAAACTATCCTATTGGGATTCGTTTTTCAACTGATGTCTATGGCGAGTTCGCACTTCCTGTTCCCGGAAAGCGGGTGAAGGCGGAGTTGCGGGATCTTCTTGACGAAGAACAAATTATCGGCGGCTTCCAGCTCGCGAATCCTTTGCTGGATTTTGTCGTTCAGATCCTTCTTGTTTTTGAAACAAGTACCCTTTTCGCAGTCCTTTTTCAGACGGTTCGTGAGGAATTCAATCTGCATTATTCGAGGTACTGCATATTAGGAAATACTTTTGGCAAGATGCTTGTCTGGGGAAAGATTATACGGATGTATTATTAATAGCAAGTAATTTTATTAACCTATATGGTTAATAAATATTTATAGACTAGATTTTGATATCGAGGTTTTCTACGTCCAGTTCTCAGCTGATGAGTTTGGGGAGGAGGAGATTTCGGGTTTGTTTGAGATTGGCGTTCTGCTTTTTCAAAGTCAGTATCTCTTGGATGGAAATATAGAAAATATCTCAAAATTTTGAAATGACATCATCCTTGGGGATCAATATTTTAATTTCTGATAAACCGTCATTGGTCAATGCTCTCTGTGTCGCTCAAGTACAGTATTGGTCCTTCTTATGATGAAAATCAAACGAATTAATCGTATAGTACAAGAAAGGGAAAATCTCATTCTTGCCATCAAAACCAACCATTCCGGATGATAGGCAGATTGAATTCGTCAAATCCGAGTTCGCGTCAGAAAATCAAATCACTTTGAAAGTATTTTGCATCCTTGCAAACCATACGGAGTTATGGGTCGGCTGCTTCTGTGCTCGGGACGGCTTGGATTCAAAATCTATTCTTTCTCACTCCGATACGATTTCGGTTCCATCTATATCGGCCGTCGCCAGATAGTCTTTAAAGCCCGAAAAACGCTTTATATTCTCATTTACAAAACGAAATTGTCCGATATCCAACATCCTTTTAACTTCCCAACCTTCCGGAATCATTCAAAAATCCGTGCCGCTATCTTCCATTGTGACCGACTCGTGTCCGGGATATTTGAACTTCACGAACCATTCTTTGTATACCTCCTGTGCGGTCTGTTCAAGTATCTTGATGCGTTTGGCGTTGTTTTCGATGAGATCGTCGTATTTTGAGAGGATGGATGCGATTTTTTGTTGGGTTTCGAGGGATTCGGGGATAACGATTTCAAGTCATTTCACATCTGATGGACTAATGTTGCACTGATTCGCTCAGCCTTGTCCAAGTAAGGCTATACTACGCCTAAGATCATCAGAGAAAAGCACATAATAAAGATATGCTGGATTAACTTTTTTAAAATTTACTAAAATTTTTCAGGCTCTCTGATTCAATAAAGCAAATTCATTATTTCTGTAGAGCCCTACTCGTCCAACGACTGAATTCCACTGATTAATATTTGATCAAGTTAGTGAAATGAGTATATCACCACTAATAAGATGATATTTTGAATTAATTTTAACGAAAGATTCATCGACAAACTGAACATTATTTTGAATATCAATGTATCAATGTCTAATATTTCCAATTTTTACCACGGGAATTCATTGATTTGCAAAATCCCCACTTTTAAAAGCAAATCCAGAGATAACATCTGAAATATCTCCAATTTTTGAAATTATCCATCATTCTTTTATGCTTTCACTTTGCATACACGGGTAAATAAAAAACTTTTGCTTTTCCATAATATTTTCATACTATATATCCAACAGCTGGTCGCAGGTTTCCGTCAGGGAGCTTCATCTTCTTTGAAGATATACCGGTTGTTTTTTTATGTTCGCTTATCTTCGCAGGGAATTTTTCGGTTCTATATCAACATAGATGCTTTTTCGCAATATCGCCGGATAATGAGCGAGTACCTTCTTTCTGAAATATCATGATCCTTCGATTTGCCAGAGCAGTTCCGCCGTTTTGTACGCTCCATAAATATATCCGACGACATCGGACAACTGCATGAGATACGAGTTGTGGCTGTCCGTATAATATACCGTATCGATTAACTGCGTAAGCGCCTTTCTCTTGAATCCGAAAGGAGTCCCGTGGACTTTGTAATCCTGAAAGTTATTGATGATATTTTGTTCCGTTTCCAGATTTTTATCCATGATAGCGAGTCATTTTTTATCATGCGTTTCCAGATACCCATCCAGCTTTTCTATCAGGTACATAAAAGAAAGATAATGCGGATGATACGGATTGGCATACTTGTTTTTGAGATACGCCTTGTGTACTCATTGGGAAAAGAAACGCAGGTCGTATTTTTCGAATATCGAAATCAATCATTCGAAAGCCCTGAGCCGGTCCGCGATATTGAAATTCTTGAAATACTTCTTTCATCCGGCTATTTCGATGCCATGAAACTCGAAATCATAATTCTGAGAATATGGCAAAAAATTGATTTCCAGGTTTCGCATATCCTTTTCTATTGCCGGAATATCGGCAAAATCCACCCCGATCCCGTTGATGAAATGAATCGGCTGTTCGATATTGTCCAGATCGTTTCCGGTATTTCCGGACTCGTCAAGATAGAATAACAACATAGGGTTCTATGATTACGAAATTTTACTAACAAGATGCTTTCGAAGCAAAAAACAAAAATCCATAGGATCACGGCTACTTTTTTGCCAGTAGCACGCTCATATTCTCCACAATCCCCTCCTCCAACTTATGGGCTTCCAGCGTCAACGCGATGAAAGACTCGTTCAATTCCTCAATCCGCTCCTCGAAAACAAAGTCCTCTTCGATCCCGTCGGCAATTCCCACGTACCTTCCGGAATTCAAACTATGGCCCTGGTTCCTGATTTCCTCGTGGGTCGCGACCTTGCAGAGTCATTTGACATCGGCGTATCCCGCCTGGAAATTCGCCTGCCAATCGAGTTTCAACCGTTCCGCTATCGCTTTGCGTTCGGTGAGCGTTTGCTTCTCTTCCTTTTCGATTTTTCCGTCGCCGAGGTCGGATATCAGATCGTCGAGCGCCTGGACCTGGGCATCGACATACTCGCAAAAATCCGGTATCGTCTCGCCCCGGTACCGCCGGACGATATTCGCGATATACTGGACCTGTTCTTCCGTCAGTTCGCGGTGTGCCCGGTCGATTTGGCGGTAGATTCCGCGGATGTCGAGGAATAGCACTTTGTCCTTGCGCGGTGTGTTTTTCTTGTCCTTGTCAAAAAACCAGAGCGAACAAGGCAACGTGACATTGAAAAACATGTTCGTTCCCACCGAAACCATCACGTCGACGATGTTGTTCTCAATGAGTTCCTTGCGGATGTTCATCTCGCTGCTCCGGGCATCGCTCGCGGAATTCGCCATGACGAAGCCAGCCCTTCCCTTCTCGTTCAGGGTGCTGTGAAAAATCTGGATCCAAAGATAATTTCCATTGTCCACGTTCGGAATCCCGAAGGCATAGCGCGGATCGTTTTTGATTTTTTCCTTGTCGATGCCGCTCATGTTGAACGGGGGATTCGCCATCACGAAATCGAATTTCCCGACGCTGTCGTGGAGGTCGTTGTTGTGGGTAAGTCATTCCTTGATATCGCCCGAAAGTCCGTGGAGGGCCAGGTTCATTTTGGCAATCTTAACCGTATCGGCGGTCTTTTCCTGTCCGTAAATCGCGACGTCGGAGACGTTCTTGTGGTTCTGTTTCACGAATTCGGCGGACTGCACGAACATTCCCCCGCTCCCGCAAGCGGGATCGAAAATCCGCCCCTTGAACGGCTCGATGATGTTCACGATCAGTTTGACGAGCGAAGTCGGCGTGAAGAATTCTCATCCGCCCTGGCCTTCGCCGAGCGCGAACTTGCCGAGGAAGTATTCGTAGATCATCCCGAACACGTCGCCTTCGATGTCGTCCGGTATCTGGTTGAAATTCTTGAGCAGGCTGACCAGGACGGTGTTTTCCAGACCGGTATACGATTTTGGGAGGATGCCCCGGAGTTCCGAATTCGATTCTTCCACGAGCTTCATCGCGTCGTTGAGGAATTTTCCGATATCCGCTCATTCCGGCTGGCGAATGAGGTAGGAAAATCTCGCGGTATCCGGCAGATATATGACTCCCCGCGCGATGTAGTCCTTTTCGGTCAGGGGTTTCGCCCTTCCGAATTTCGCTTCGTTTTGCCGGTATTCGGCTTCCAGAAGCAGCCTTGCTTTTTCGAATTTCACGTCCGCGAATTTCAAGAAAATCAGCCCGAGGACCGGTTCCGAGAATTGTTTGAGGCTCAGGGACGAGTTGGTGCGGAGGTCGTTGGCGCTGTCCCAAAGGGTCCGGGTGAGTCGGATGAAGTCTTGCATGGTAGGTTTTTTGGATTTGGTGCAGTATATCGATTTTCTGGAATTTTTGTTATCGAAATCGGAATTGGTTGTTACCCTGATATTCGTCTAACATCGCAGACCATAAAAAAATTCACCCGCCAGCTTTCGCTCGGTGAATATTGGTATGCAAATAGTATGAGGCCGGATTTGAAACGGGACGATACAGGGAACGGCTCGCCATATATTGACAAGCTGGGAACTTTTGATAACATGCGAAACAGACTTCTATCAAAATAATCAAGCGCATGGTGAATAACAAAAAAACAGCAGAAAAAACTCAAAAATCCAGCCCTGCGATGAAATTTATCATTTCTGGGATTATTTGAATAGGAGTGATTTGATGATTTGCAGGACTTACAAAAGCCTGATATGTTCCGAATTTTTTGGATATCTGAATTCTTTGCCCATGAGAAAAAGAACCTTCTCCCATGGATTCTCCGACCAAAAAAAAACCGGTAATCTATCTGTATCCTAAAACGGAGCAAGACGTAAAAGTTCGACTTGACTACAAATGAGAACTTATCGCCACGTATCCCGAATACGACAACTCCATCAAATGATGGGACGTAATAGCTCATCCTGATGGAACTTTGATTAACAAAGAAGACGAAAAAGAATACAGTTATCTTTTTTGGGAATGAATACCGACTGAAAAAATCAATTGGGATTTATCCACATGATTCATAGTCAAATGAACCGAAACAAGAGAATTCTTACAAAAAATTCTTCCAAAACTGTGACTAACCCCAAAAGAGTACAATGAGTTCATAGTTTATTGGTATCCGCTCATGAAGGATAATCCATACAACCTCATTCATTTTGCAGGTAAGGATTATACGGATACTGCTCCGCTTACTATAACTCCGAAACCCGATTCAATATTGAGAGTATTTATGGCATATAAACCATTGTCTGAAAAGATCGATATTCCAGAACAAAAAATTCTTCCGTTTGACAGAAAGTGATTCAGCGTGATTGAATGGGGCGGAACGAAATTGGAGTAATGAGACCCCTGCAAAAGGTGAGCTCCTCGTCTGGCCATATTTTTTCTTTTCGGGATCTTTTGTCTAGCGTATTCTATGTGCAAGTCCAAGAATAATTTGCTTGGTAGTATAAAACCATATAATCATACTACTTTCAAACCATTTTCATGACACAACTCACCCCACGCAAAGTGAAACAATCATTCACCATCGAATCCGACCTCCTCGAAAAACTCTCCGGATACGGCAATAAGTCCCAAGTGGTCAACCGCGCGCTTGCCATATATTTCGAAAAGGCCGCATACCTCGAAAAGGCAGAGGAAGATTTTTGGAAGAAAAAGGTGGAACTCTGACTGGCGGACGTCGCGGCCGGACGGACCACCGTTATCAATCCGAACGGAGAGACAATAACGGATGAAATGTTAGAAAAAACCCTTTGGTCGTAGCCTAAAACGCCAATTGGAATTCCAAGATCCCGATGAGTTCCCGGATAAGTTTTTCCTTCACGAACGCCTTCTGATTGGGATCCAGCACTTCGCCGAGCCCGTCGAGCACGGCATACCGCGGACCGAACCCGCGGAGTTTTTCGAGAATCGCCCGGAACAGTTCCTTTTTCGTTTTCCCGGTACGTTCCAATATCAAAGGCTCGTTCGCTTCCCAGTGGTTCCGGAAGAAAAAATGCACGTCGTACAGGTCGCGATTGGCATTCCGCTCCGTCAGCGCTACCAATTTGTTCGCAAAAATCATCTCCGGGGCCTGCACGCGGATATCGGTACCGTAAAAATTCCTGATTTCGTAACGGTTGTTTTTCCAGATGTTCCGACTGATATCGATCTTGATGTTGTCGTCATCGTGGGCATAGGAAAGGATGAGCTTGCTTCATTTTTTCAACTCCCCGTGTTTTCGGAGGATTTTGGCGATTTCCCCATCGATATCCGGCGCGTCCGAGAGCAAATCCAGATCGATATCCGTGGAAAATCGGTCCAAGCCGTGCAAAAAATAACAGGCCGTCCCTCATTTGAAAGCCAAATGGCGAGA
Organism: uncultured bacterium; assembly: GCA_903908595.1. Classification (GTDB taxonomy): domain Bacteria; phylum Patescibacteriota; class Gracilibacteria; order BD1-5; family UBA2023; genus CAIVSN01. The sequence goes on along the minus strand of CAIVSN010000103.1, from coordinate 34,854 downwards.
GAAACCGCTCTCGAAAATCTCCCGCAATATGGCGAAGAGGATGGATCGGTGTTTTTCTTTATTGAGCATGGGCACGGATAAGTTGTTGGACTTCGGCTACGACCCTGGGGTTGTAGATATGCGAAATCCGCTCGAGAAACTCCCAATCCAAGGATTCCAAGCGGTCGAAATGATATCCGGGCGAAAGGTACAGCATATCGCAAACGGCGCGTTCCCGGGTGGCTATGGAGTAGTTACCGGGATGGCTGACACCGAGCGGATCGAGCAGGATTCCATCCCTGAGCTTGCGGGTCCGGTAGGACTTCCCGAGCGCGATTTTTTCCTTGCTCTTGTCGCCCGCGAGGAATACCGTATCCCCGTAATATTGGAAGATGACCCCCTCCTTTTTGAGAACGGTCTCGAACGAGACATAGGATTTCCGGTTGAGCTTGCAGGCGAATTCGTAGGGGTTGAAATCCTTGAATCCCCATATGCCGTAATACAGGTGGATCAGGATATCGTTCTTCCCGGCTCCGCTCAGGTAGTTCCGGATGGTTCACGCGTTCTCGGTGTCCAGGATTTTCTTGAGGTCCGAAGTGGTGAAAACCGTCTTTCCCGTAGCGAGGAGTTTGGAGAGATTCATGATTCTATGATTAGAACATAATGGTATTTCATGATATTCTAATCATGAAATCGGATTATCCAACTGTTTTGTCCATATGGACGATTTGGAGAACGCATTGGGGCAGTTCCGGTTGATCGAGGGCGAGGAGTTCGAGTTTTGCCATGGGCTCTCCAAAAAAATACATGTAAACAAAATTAGCATAACCTTTACATACATTGACCACAGGTAAACAAACCTTTACATGTACCCAAAACACGCAAAGCAAACAGCATAAATCTTTACATGTCTGACCGTTTCCCCACCACCTCCCCCAGCTTCGCCCGCAACAACCCCGTATCCTTCGCGATATCCCCGCCCCAAATCCGCATCACCCTCACCCCCTTCCCTTCCAACAGGGCCGTCTGCCGGATATCCCTCGCCATGTTCCCGGCGATTTTCGCCACCCAGTACTCCTGGTATTTTGCCTTTTTCGTCTCGAACTCCCGCCCGTGCCAGAAATCCCCGTCCACGAATACCGCGAGCTTCCGGCTCGGAAACCAGAGGTCGCAGCGGATGCCATGGATTTTGAAATGCTTCCGGTACCGGCAGACCGGCCAGAATTCCTTGGCCGTCGCAAAAAGGCTGAGCTCGATGCCGGTACCTTTGGACTTGATCGCGCGCATGACTTCGCTGCGCTTTTCGGGAGTGAATATGTCGGTCATTTCGAGCGGGTTCCTGGATACGCGCCGTGTCGACGCAAGCCCGCATTCTACGGGTTACGGGCGGTTTGACAAATCCGATCGCACCTTGGTCCGCTTTGCCAACCCGGAAAGATCTATTTAATCTTCCAAATGTCACAGTCCCCCCATACAACCCGCGCAGAAACTCGAAATCGACCAGGAACTCTGAGCCATCAAAACCTTCGATTCTTTGCTGAAATCCATGGCTCGCCTAACACGGGCATATGATTTTTCAATTCCAGAGAAAGCTGGCGGATTTGAGTGGGACGATAGAGATATACGAAAGAGATGAATTGACTTCATCGCCCAAAACGATAAGCTCCTCTCATAAAAGATGGAAAATTTGAATTATACCCAACGGGAATTGGTTTTCGGTGTTTTACGGTTACGGATTCGGAACAGGTTTCATTTTTCTTCTTCCGGGAGCTTATCGGGAATAAGTGACCGAAGAAAAAAATGAAAGATGTCCGGATATGTGGCTGGAAAAACCGGGAAACCGATTCCCGTTGGGTATATATGGCAACCCGTGAATAGCTTTTGAGCATGGACAAGCGGGAAGTTGTCATTGGGGGGATGATTTCGATAAAAACAAAAGCAGCCTCTGTCATCATGCCCACTTGCACATTGTCCCTTGCGAGATCGATATACGAGAAGAAATTCGAACCATTCTTCCGCGGGAAATCATCGCTCGCGATCATTCGGAACTGCGATATATTCGAGAAGAAGAATTGGCAAACGATTCTTATCTGTATTTTGAAGATGTGGACGGTATCGGTTACGTGTATCCCGTTGATGACGAAAGCATAGTCCCACGTCAGTTTCTCCGTAGGTGCGTAGCGAGAAAATTATGAATGGAAAATCGTGCGGATTGGATAAATTATCCGGGATTGGAGTTTTTTGACTCCACGAAAGAACGGCTGCAACCCCTTTTGAGGAACTATTTTGATAATTCGCCACATTATGACTAAAGAAATACTCTCGGGGTACGGTTTTGATGGACCGGGGAATTATCTCGTGACAGATACGCTCGACGGCGCAACTTCCGAACGAATAAGAACGTTGATTTCAGGGAAGCACCTACGCATTACTGCCAATATGCAAAAAAAGGTGTGCACGTGAAGCTACGATCTCCTCTCATGAGCCAGTACGCCCTGTCCACAAAAAAGAACGGTCGAAAAGAAATATGATACGTGTTTTGACTGTCGCAGAAAATCAGGCTTCAATCCTGCTTTCTACCAGGTTGACAAGTCCTCCCTGTCTCAACGACAAAGAGAGTATAACGAGCAACCTCATTTGGTATACCTCGCGCATTTCTGAGACGACATCGTGAAGGTCGGAATAGCCAACGAGAGGAGGTGGCGGATTCGTTTGCTGGAACAGGGAGCCAGAAGCGCAACGATTTTATGAAAGTTTGACGATGCCTATCAAGCCCGCGCCCTTGAAGCTGAAGTAAGTAAAACGGGACTTGTCAGGGAGCGCGTAATGTCCGCAACCAAATCCAAGCTCATTCTTGCTCCGTACAGCATTCAAAAAGCAAGTACTGTCATGAGGGGCACCATACGATCGATCAATGACTGTCTGGGGCAAGAATTTCCAATCGACGCGGATTTGCTTTCATTCGATGAGACGTATTTTCCAGCAGAATTTCGAAGCAGTCAAACGATGAATCGTTCATCGGGAAAAACAGAAATGCCATGAGATGGCTATACTGTTGAATGATCGGTCATGGGGCTTTGCGGAGATGGGCTCATCCTGGGCAATGCCTCATCTGAGCAAATCATTTTTCTGAAAAGCCTTTTTTGATATCTGGTCGATATTCATATTTCGGATATTCCTAATCCTGGGCCTCCTTCGGAAGCGCAGTTTTCACTATTCTAACCTTTTCCATATGAAAGAACGCTATAAAATTCCCGTTGCCTGCTACCTGGTTCTTCTTCAGAACGAACGGATACTCCTTCTGAAGAGACAGAATACGGGCTACGCTGACGGGATGTATTGACTGGTTTCGTGACACAAAGAAGAAAATGAATCAATATCCGATTCCATGGTAAGAGAAGCTCGCGAAGAGGCTGGGATTATCCTTCAAAAGGAAAATCTTGAAGTTGGATGCGTCATGAACCGAAAGGCAGAAAAATACGAGTACATAGACTATTTTTTCATTGCGCGGAGCTATCTCTGAGAGATTACGAATCTGGAACCGGAAAAATGTGCAGAACTGAAATTCTTCAGCATAAAAGACTTGCCCGAGAATACGCTGGAGTATATAAGGTTTGGCATCGAAGCGAGTTTTAACAAAATAACAGCCGTGGAATATGGATGGGGGAACTAGAGACGCTCAAGATTCCATTATAGAAATCACGCCGTCCTTTATTCCCGAAGCAGATAGTGGGCTTGCATCCTATGGAAAGTTGAATTGATATCTCAGGGCTGGGAGACTTGGATTACCCGTTTCAAAGCGGGCAATGCTCATTCTCACCGGATCCGATGATACGAGCGTGGAAATACTCCATACGGATGAAATCTATCTTTGCAGACCAGACGCTCCTGCCGGATCATGAAATACGCTTCCAAGATGAAGGGATCTGACGGGAAAGGGGGTGCTTGCCTTCTTGGCAGAACTGCAAAAGACAGTATCCGAAGCGGTCTTGCTCGTATTTCCCCATCCTACGTTGGAAGTGCTTAACGAATACAGGCCTCGATACAAAACCGATGGCGCCTTCACGATAAGCTTGAACGAGACTTGAGGATACGTTTTCAACATCGTGGGGCCTTGATTTGACGTGGGCGACGTATCAAGGGGGAAAACGTTACATTTTGCATTTAGTTGTGAATCAATCCAGTCTGCGTCAAATTCTGGGGACACGAACCATGGCATGTATAAAACTTTTGAGATTGGGGAAAGACCATATCAAAATTCTCGTATGGCTCGTATTTCAGAGCTTATCCATGAACTCTGAGAAAATAACTTGACCGCCATTGATGAGAGCATTCCTCGCAACATCTCCTGAAATTCGGATCGGTATATTCCAATTATGCTTGAATTGTGCAGTTGAATGCTTCGTGGAAAGGCAGGCGATTCACTGAAGCAAGGAGATGTCGTGATGTGAAACATCTATGACGGAACTCCCTACGTATTCGAAATATACGAAGCAGGGCGATCCTTGGGAAGCAGAATTGCACGCGTAGAAAAAACAGTAATGGAAATTTCCGAAGCCGTACATTTGGAACAGGGAAATAAATCCCGAAATTTATGAATACTTTCCGGTCTTTGATATAACATTGCTCCTTGAGCCATATGTTCTGAGGCAATAATCAATAAGATGTTACGTAATCGGTTTACCGAAGCGGAATGGGCCATGACACAGCAACGAATAGTGGAATTATGCGGAGATTGCATCATAGTTCGTAGTAATTTTATCAACGAGGATTGCGAAGGCAAAAGTGCCGCATGAGTATTTCATTCCGCAATAAACATTCCCCCATCCGGAATACTGGACGCATGCCAATATGTCCTAACCCAACATCATGCCAGTCAAGAATATTTCGGGAATGAAATACTCAAACCCTGATTGCTCATCCAAAAATATATAAGATGAGAGACATCCTGAGTTGCCTTCACAATGGATCCGTTAGGAAGAAACGGCATACTCATAGAATATGTCGAATGAACGAATCATTCACTCGTATGATGAGAAACTACCCCCAACTCCATACTTTGGGAGTCGGTTGAAAAATCAGATGCGTCTCTCGTGGGCTGTTTGAAAACATCAGACCTCGCCATGGTTTTTTCCTGAATCAAAGAGGTATTTTGAAGAGATATGGATATAGAATTCACCATTTCCAAAGGGCTTCTATATATACTTCAAGCACGCCCAATAACCAAAATATCCGACGAACGGGAGAAACCAGAGGTTACCGGGCATATTTGAGCCCATCAATTGAAAGGCAACTATGTATCTTTCGGATGCTTTGTCGGAAAATTGAAAATAATCCGGAAACCTCATGATATCGATTCGTTAGATACGTACTGCATCATAGTTACCAGCTCCCTCTACCCGGAGCTTGTAGAAAAAATTCATTTGATTCGCTGAATCCTCAGTGAATCGGGCGCAATTACCGCTCACTTATCTATTGTTTGCAGAGAACTTGGAATTCCCGTGGTATGCCAATTGGATTCCATAGTCTCACTGATGGATTCTGAGTGATCAAAAGAGGCATCTTGCATATGAAACCAGTTACGATTTTACTAACGAAGGGAATATTGCAGAGGCTCCTATATTTTTTCCCATATTTCGTCAAAAGACCTGACGAACGACCGAACGTTATCATATTCATAACCGCATAAATGGATTTACTCGCAAGACTTGGGGAATTCATATCCCAAAAAGAAGAACGTCGTATTCTGCAATTAGATCAGGCGAATTTTACAGAAAGATGCAAGCGGAAATTCGGGGAAGAGATTTCGGATATCCTTATTTCGTGAAATAGTCTGAATCGCTTATTGATAGTATCAGAGCGTTCCAGGCGTGGAATTTTTTGCGTGCTTAACGGAAGCCTGAGCGAATATCCTCTCCTGAAGGAGAAACAGATGGATATTTCGTTGGAGACCCCTCATTTACCCATTTCATACGGGAATTTGCCTTAATATTTTCTACGTGACTTGACCTATCCGCATACCCATCTTATTTCTCTGTATCTCAAAGAAAATTTTCCATTGCCAAGATTTGCCCTGGGGATAGCGGATATTGCTTCTCGCATACGGCAAAACCATATTGGCCGGGTAACGATGAGCGATATGCAGTTCGGTCTTTCGAAAGACGACATCGTAAGAGAAATTCTTCAGGACAAGCCGAATCTTATATGAATATCCGTTACGTTTTGACAGCAGTGACTCCTGATGGAAATACTCAAATCCTTGGATTCCCTTTGTTTTGAAGATTCGCTGACCGTCGTGGGAGGCAGTCTAGCCGCGCTCAATTACCGCCAGATCCTTACTGATTTTCCCCGCGTAGTAATTTGAATTTGATATGGGGAGGATACCATGGCAGAATTGGCCAGATATAAAAGGTGAGAGAAAACGATCTTGGAGATTCCAGACATTGCCTATGTCTGAGAAGATGGAAACATAAGAGTCCAGAAGGGGGAATGACGGGATCGCACGGGAATTGTTCCCGAATTGGATCTGCTTAAGTGAATTATTGATAGAAACGGGATAATGAACCTCGAAAGCAGCCGAGGATGTACATTTTCTTGTTCGTTTTGCCCAAGAGAACACAAGGGAATATGGAAATGAGAGACCGGTGACGACCTTGAATATTTCATCCCATTGCTAAGAGATGCTTTTGATAGTTACGGGAGTCGATCGCGTACCATATTTTTAGTAGACGAGGAGTTCGTCTGATATGGAAGTTCCTCATTGCCAAGAGCGCTAAGAATAAGTGATCTTCTTCAGCTTCACTGATTGAAATTTGAATCCAGTACGAGAATTGACCAAGTCTCCAATCCTCGAAAGTGAGAAAATTGGCACCTTGAGAGAATAAAATTTTGGAGACATCTGACGGACACATCCCTAAGGCGTATGCTTTTTTGAGTAGAGTCATGAGTCGACAGCATACTGAAGCGATTCAATAAGAATATCACTCAAGGACAAACCGTGCAAGCTCTGAGAACCCTATCAAGCATAGGAGTTCCGCTGAGACTTACATATATCACTTTCGACCCTCTCATGACCATGGAAGAGCTGATGGAAAGCTTCCGATTTCAAGGGCGCAAGGACCTCTTGATTGGTACTAAGCCTGAGTTAAGCGATGAGAATACGTTAGACCGGGCCACTGATGCGAACGGCGAAGATTCAGGAAGTCCGCTCTATAGAAGCATAAGTTATCTCTTAGTTTCCTTGGAATGCCTGCATGGCTCCAAGTATCTTGGCTTATTGGAAGAAGCATGACTCGCTGGTCAAATCAATCCAGAAATGTGAAAACGCCAAGCCGCTTATAAGGATGAAAGAATCGGTCAATTCAGCCACTATGGGCAACTCTGGATCGATCGGCTTTTCGCACTTGACTATACTCTCAAAAGTTTGCAAAAGGTTCAGGACAATACCGTCGTAAATCGACTGCGCATTATGATAAAGGATGCTAATTATAGCCTGCTGTCTTGTATGATTGCGCTTGCTCATTCAGACATAAGCATGATAAGCGACGAATATTTCGAAGTCGACAGGGGCAACATCTCATATTTATTGGAAGAATGGTGAAAATGAAAAACAAGCCATTCGATGATCTTGCGACAGCTATTAGACAGTCATTTTTTAGTCTTCAGAAAACAATTCGGTGAAGCCCTAGGCCAATGGAATAGCGACACAAATGCAAGCTATGCGGAAATCATTAGCCAATTTGAAAAATGCAACAGGCATAATAATTGGAGGACGATAAACGGCTAAACATTTCGTTTCCCCGAAAAATGAAAAATGTCCGGATAGGTGGCTGGAAAAACCGGGGAAACAATTCCTGTTGGGTATACGTCCCTACATGTCACTCTCCCTCACGAGAACGCAAACTCTCCCCCCATAATTTTGCTATTCCTAATTTTATAGTTATAAATAAAAAAATTCCTCCACTATCTCGATCCTCATGAAAAACTCTACCGCCTCTCCCCTCCCCCTGGCTCGAACGGCCGGAACGGCCCTGCTCGCTTTTTCCCTGATCGGCCCCGTCGGAGCCGCATCGGAACCCGAAACTTCCGGCCCCTCGTTTCAAATCCCCCCGGGAACCTGACGCGTCGTCGCGTCGCACCGGGGAACCGTCAAGAAAAACATCCTCTATATTTTGGACCATCACGCGACCGGAAACGGGACCGACATCGCCACGAAATGACTCGATCCGGCCGGACTCGCGGCACAGAAAAGCATTTTCAAAATACTGGACGACCAGATACGGCAAAAATGAACGATAACGCTCAGCCAGGAAGCCTGGAGTTCCAAACCGGGCGAATCCAAGGCCGATTTCGTCACGAGGAACTTGGCCGGGTTCCTGCTGGTGCCCGGACTCCCGGACGGCAAAACGAGAACCCTGGACGGAGGGTATTCCGCCGCGACCCGCCTGGTTGGGAATTCCATGCACCAGGCCACGAATCTGATTGCCGCCGCATACGGGAACAAAGTGGCCAATGTCGCCCCGATGAACGATCGCACGGAGTTGGAAGTCATGCGAACGGATCTCCGGATCGGCATCATCAAGAATTCGATTCGGGACGAGCAAAATATGTGCGGCACCATCGGTTCCGCTCCGGCAAGCCTATCCCTCATGGAAGCTTCGAGCGGACTCGAATATCCGGCGCGGAGCAATCCGTGCGGATGCGGGGTCATGGCGTCGTATTCGCACCATTTTTCCGAATGGGCAAAAGCCCGCTACCAAAAGGCCGCGATCCGGGAAATCGATGCGGTACTCGCGGAAAAGGGCTCGGAGGCGATTATCGTGGCCGGAGGCGGACACGCCTACCATGCCATCAGGCGGATGCGGGAAAAAGGCGTCAGTTACCAGGTAATCGTACCGGCATGAGCGGACGAATCGCTCACCGATATCGAACGCGACCCGCTGGAAACGGAAACGCAAAAGCTCAAAAAATACCTCGCCTGTTCCCCGAAGCATTTCAAAAGGATCCCCACCTTCGACAAGATGGTCGAAAAGAGCGTGGATCAAACGATGGCGTTGGTCCGGCAGCAGTTCGGCGCGATAGGGAAGAAATAGCAGCTGAGGACTATCTCAGCTCATACCCGAGCTCCTTTTCGAGCTTGGAACGGATTTGGAAGTACGCCACGTTGATTTCCTCGTTCGTGAGGGTTCTTTCGAGGGATCGGAAAGTAATCCGGATGCAAACGGACTTCATGTCCGGGCCGAATTTCTTTTCGTTCTCGAAAATGTCGATTACCCGAACTTCTTCTATCAGGCCGCCGGAAACGTCCCGCGCGATGCCGGCGATATCGAACGAATCCGCCTCGTTGACGAGTTCCATCTTTCCGGACTTTTCCATTTCTTTCTCGTCTTTGACGAATTTGTCCTTGGCAGTGAGAAATGATATGTCCTTGAACACCGGAGGGAACACGCTGACTTCCTTGTACGGGTTGAGATGGCCCCATTGGGAAGTAATCCGCTTGTCTTCGCTCCAGAATATCCGGATGTCCGGGATTTTCTTGAGCGCCATGACGAGCCGGTCGATACCGAATCCGAACGCCCATCCGTTATATTTTTCCGGGTCGAGTCACAACTTTTCCAATACGGTCGGGTGGACGACGCCGGCCCCGAGGACTTCGAGCCATTTGCCTTCGTAATCCACTTCCACTTCGAGGCTGTCGGTCGTATAGGGGAAGTGATCCTCGTTGAACCGGTAGACGACGTCCGGTCAGAAAAGCGCCTTGATCGTGTTCGAAAGGACGTCCTTGAGCGTATCCTGGTTGATGATTTCCTTTTCTTTCGAAGTAATCCGCAAACCGTCCACTTGGTGAAAACATTCGTGGTGGGTTTTGTCGAGCTCGTCAACCCGGTAGACTTTCCCCCAGGAAAGCGCCCGCACGTCGCCCGTCCGTTCGAGTTTTTCCAATCCCCCTCCGCAGAGCAGGTAATAGTACCACATGACGGAAGTATGCGGACGGAGCAGGGTGCTTTCCTTTTTTTCGGTCGATTTGCTCAGGAAATAGCTGTCGGATGGCCGCCTTGCCACGTGGTCTTCCGGAAAATTGAACAGGTCAAACGTTTCCCATTCCGATACCACCTGGGGAACTTGGACGTGGTCGAACCCGTTAAAAAACGGGGCTCCGACGATCTTTTCGATGACGAGATTGATGGGATGCCCCTCCTGCTTGGAGAGATCGGGCATGCCGAGAACCCGGAGAATCCGGCTGTAATATGCGATTTCCCTTTCGGAGATGTTCTGATCCTGGAGTTTGCTTTCGATGAAAGATATCCATTTCTGGTCGTCGCCGGGAATGGCGATAACCGGAGCATCCGGGGAAAGGACATCGTTCACTTCGTTTTTCCATTTCGGATTTGTTTCTGGAGTCATACGGACGTGGTCGGTTAGGGGATGAATTGGGAAATCGGTTTGCGGAATCGAATCCGGAATTTTCGTAGTCATAGGGGTGATAATACGGGATGGGTCTCGCAAGACTGCGCGATATTCTATCGGTTTGGAAAAAAAAACAAATTTTATATTTCCACGACGCCTCGTTCGCGACGACGCCCCCCGAAATGCCCGGAGCCTTTAAAATCCGGCCATCCTAAGAAAACCTCGGCAAACGATGCAATCCGAATCCCATCCCCAGCAGCACAGAAACCCTTGCAAAACGATGAAATCCGAAGTCAATTTCGAGCACCGTAGTGAGACGTACTGATAAGTACGTTGAACGAGGAGCGGAGAAATTGACGAGGAGTTCGCGTTTTGCAAGGGTTTCTATATGAACATGGGTACTGCGTCGATGTACGTCTGATACCCCGGATATTCCTTCAGGATTTCCTTCTCCTCCGTCCAGCAGACCGTTATATACTTATAGATCAGCACCGGAGCGAACACCAGGGTAATGATCGTCGGCCAGTCGAGCATCCACCCGAACACGATGAGGATGAATCCCAGATACTGCGGATGCCGGGAATACTTGTAGATTCCGGAGAGGACGAACGTGTCTTTCTTGCTGTTCCGGTAGAGCGTGAACCACCCCACCATGATGAGGAGCGTGCCGACGGCAATAAAGATCGAGGCGTAGATCATCGCGATTTCCATCCCGAACGACACGCCGAGCCATTCGAAGCCGAAGACCATTTCCGCGCACTTCACTGCCTCCGAAGTGTACTTGGAGACGAAATAGATCGTCAGCGGGAAGCCGTACATCTCGATGAAGAGCGACACGAAAAATCCCGCGACCATGCCGTATTCTCCCCAGCGGGCCTTTCTCCGGAAAGACAGCGGAAGCAGGAGCAGGACGAACAGGGTGATGTTGAGCGCGACGATATGCCATTCCCCGGATATGACGCTCGCTTTTCCCGTGAGATAGCACTGGAATTGCTCGACGAATTCCCGATGGAAAAACGCGATGGAGAGGATGACGAACGCCGCGGCGAAGAATCGGATAAGGTATTTGGGGTTCATGTGGTACGGGGAATGGAAAATAGCATCTCGGTCTCTCGGCAAAAATTACGTTGCGTTTTTGCCGAGAGACTCGCCTTCGGAATTTGTCTATTTCAGTTAATCGTACTCGTCCTCCAGGGTATTCGCCCACACGTTTTCCAGTCCCACCCCCAATTCCTTCCCCCGCGCCTCCAAAGCCCAAACGGCCGCCTGCTGGCTCAGCCGGTACGAAAACCACGGCATATCGGGCCGGAAGCGGAATTTGCCATAGGCCTGAATCACCTGTTCCTGGCTCATCGTCGGTGCCATTTCCGGTATCGCGTCCATCGAGAGCCTGGAGAGATATCCATAGTCCACCCGCACCGAGCTCAGGCCCCGGTTCGGATATGCGCTCAGGACTTCCGGGTCGTGCGGACGTCCGATATTTTCTCTCGCGACGAACCCTTCTGGGTTCATCAAATTGAGCCCGACGAGGATAATGAGCTTCCACTTCAACATCCGGAATACAAAGTCCTTCATATTTCCATCAATCCACGTCTTATGGGACAGCAACAGGAACGCTCCGACCATTCAAACCAAGAATACGTACCCATAGAACCTCGTCAAGGTCAGCCCGTACGCCTCTTGGTACATCGAGAGGCGGGAGAACGCGCACCAGATGACGAATCCGACCTGGGCCACGAGGCCGAGGCAGAGGTATTTGGTAACCTGATTCAGTTTTCCGTCCCGCAATACCGAAAACCGGCCCACGAGAAAAATCACCACGAACGAAATGGCCGCCGCCACGGAAAGCTCGAAATACCCGTTTTTCGCGTATTCGGCATAGGTGAACCCGTCCGGTCCGATCGCGCTGTAGCCGCCGAGCATATACCGTAACTGAAGCAGGGCGAACGAGAGGAAAATGAAGTTGGAAACCGCGAGCGGGATGTTCGCTTCCCATGCCCCAAGATTTCTCGGGGTTTCGGGGATGGGAAGATTCCTGTACGGGAATACCATTTTCGAAACAAACGCGTCGAAGAGTCCCCCGAAGCCGATGGTCGTGATGACGAGGAGAATGAACCGCCCGTACGACCAGTCCGGAAGATTTGGAAAATTCCACGAATCCAGCCAATTCGCGAGATCCCCGAGCGCCCCGCGGAACACGAGGTCTCCCGATGAGAACAACGCGACGTATATCCAGATAAGCGGAATCGAAAGCATGCATCCCTTGATGATTTTTGCCCACTTGTCAGCCTTTGCCGTCGGATCTTTCGCCGGTTTCGCGCCGTAATACTCCCGGAGGCTCCGGAACGCCACGAACCAGTTCGCCATGAACGCGAACGGCAGCGCGAGGATCCGGCGAACCTGAAATATCCGCTCCCCTTCTACCGGCGTCCGCATCCACACGAATACTAGGAGTCAGAAAAAGGAAAGTACGATATTGAGAAACGTCAACAATTCCTCCGAACGAACCGCGACCATGAAGGAAAAATACAGGATCGGGACGAGCCAGAAAAACTCCTTCCTTTCCATCGCCTTCCCCTGGGTCTTGCCGAGGTACCAAAGCACCAGACAGGCCAGCGCCAGGTAAATCGGATACGAAATCCCCAGCTTTTGGTCAAAGAAAAAATACGAATGGAGCAGCCCGAACACGAGGCCGAGGCCAAGCGCGGCCAAAGCGAAATCGCGGGATCACGGGGTTGGCGGTGGCGGCTGAGGCGGAGGTATCGGATTCTCGGGAGGATTGACTGCCGGAGGCAAGAGGGGGTTTTCCACAACGGGCTCGGGAACATTCGCTTTCGATACAAGGTTCAGGTTCGCGGCCGAAACGGATTTCGCAGACGGGGATTTCTTTCGGGGTATCGGCTTTTTCAGAATCTCCTCTGGGCTTTCGGATGTTTCTCAGACCATAGCAAAAGATTATTTCGCCAAATATATCCGAAAACCGGAAAAATTCCAATTATACCCAATAGGAATCCCCAATATGCCGAATGCCTACCGGGGTATCATCCGCATCAGGATCGCCGTTACCTGATCCTGTTTCATGTCCCTGAAATGATCCAGCATGCAGCAGGGAAAAATCGTATGGTAAATTTTCGTGGCCCCAATCGGGGTAATTTCTTCGGGGGTCGGATTATCCCGATCGGCCCATTCTATCATTCCAACGGACTCATCAATGCGTCGGAAAACGGTAACTTCTCTCATATGGCTAAGGTACGTCGTACCATTGGGTTAAAAAAATGAAAGCTTCGAGTCGATGGCGGATCCTATCACGAACCCGTCATTCGCAAGCCTCGATGGCCTCCGTAGAGGGCCATGGCCGCGAGCAGCCCAAGAAATACTGAGATTCCGACATAGGAACCCGTGTGAAGGATTTTTTCCGAAGCGAACATCGTCACGGCGCCGACGAGGGAGAGGACGAAGCCATACAGCGCGGAGACGTGGTCTTTTTCCGCATCGCCGCCGAGCAGCGCGTAGAAGTGCGATTCCGAGAGATTCACCGCTCCGCCGAAGAAGAATCCCACCGAGAACGCGAGCATTTGGACGATGACATAGGCTTTCATGGACTCCGCGAGTCCGAGAATCGTGGAAAACAGGAAAATAATGCCGATGAAAACTCCCGTCATCCACATGAATGAAGGCAGACGGTTTTTGGAAAGCCTGACCGACAGTACGTTCCCGAGAATCGCCCCGACGGAAGAGAACAGGAGCAGGAGCGCGGATTCGGAATTCGTTTTCCCAAAATATTCCTTGGAATAGTTGATGGCGACCTGCGACGCCTCCACCGAAATCTGCCAGAAGCACCCGAGCCCGACCATGAAAATCCCATACCGGGCGAACAACTTGACGTACCGATCGAATGAAAAAACGAACTCCGTCCGTTCGCGGCGCGTATCGGCTGTACTCAGGACTCCGGCTGCGAGTATCAAAAGCGCGAGAAAAGCCAGGATTCCGAATGGTATCCATCCCGAGGTTTCCCCGATTTTGGATCCGACGATCGTACCGGCGATGAGCGATACGATGAAGACGATCGTCGTGAAAGCCCCGATGCTCGAAGAGCCGAGCTTCGAAGTCGCGATTTCCCGTCCGATGAGCGTATTTTTGCCGATGACATAGAGGCTGTATGCGAAACCCAATCCCACTATCGATACATTGAAAAATCATGGGAGAACGGCTGGAAGGTACGCGGCCCCAAGAAACGACACGGCACCGACCCCGAGTGCAGAAAACAGCATCGTCCGCTCGCTGAACCGCGAGTACAGCGAGCCGCCGACCACATAGGCGATCATGCTGCCTACCAACACGTATCCGCTGATTGCTTCGAGCGTCGGAGCGAACGAGGCATCCTCGTACATGCCCCAGAAGAAGTACTTGAATCCCGCATAGAACAAGCTCCAGAGCGCGATGAGACCGAGGAGGGAAAAGAGTGATTTACGCATGGGGTGGGCGATATGGTTGACCGGTTACTACAGGAATCCGTCTATGGCCTGCTTCGTTTCGTCGAACTGGAAGATGGTATGGTGGGTAGCGGTCGGGAGAAAGACCTTTCGTACCGGACCGCTCCAGGATTCGAGGAGTTTTTCGGTGCGAGGATTGCGGATCGTATCGTCCCGACCGCCATAGATGCAGAGCATTTCGATGCTTTTGATCCTAGCATATTTGGTGGATTCGAACCGGTGGCGGATCAGGAGCGAAACGGGCAAGTATCCGTATGTGTCCTTCGCCACGTTCTCGATGGAATCGTACGGCGTCACGAGGACGACCTTGCGCACGGGCTTCTGGCTCGAGAGGTACGTCGCGACGCCGGATCCGAGGCTCCGTCCCATGACGACGAGGTTCTCGGGAGCGATGTTCTTGACGGTCACGAGGTATTCGTAGATTTCGAGCGCGTCGGAAAACAGCGCCTTCTCCGAAGGTTCCCCCGTACTCTTGCCATATCCCCGGTAATTGAAGGTGACGATATTGGCACCCGAATACGCCGTTCCGTCGACGAAATACGTGGACTCCTCGGCATTCCCTCAAAAATAGAGCACCGTAGTCCGGTTTTTTGGCGAAACCTGGACCCATCCGTCGAGCGAATTCCCGTCGGAGGTGCGGATATTCCAATTTTCCAAGTTCGGATTCTTCGCCATAGCGCCGTAATGGAGCGCTTCTGCAGGCTGGGGGAAAAAGAGCAACGAGCCCTGTCAAAAAAATACCCAAATACAAAGGGCACCATAGAGGATTACGGGGACAAGTACCGAGAACAGAAGGACTTTTTGCATTTATGGGGCGATATACGCCAGTATTACTGTGTCGGTAGATTCGAAATGGATGATATGCATTTCGTTTTGGAATACAAAAATATAATCGAGATTTTTTTCGATTTGGCAAAATTCGATGTCTCCCAGGTCGTCAAGCCTCGCTCAGAGCTTCTTGATAATCGCTTCCTTTCCGGCCCAAAGCCGGTAAAAATTCCGCCAATTTTTCCCTCCGATTCGAGCATATTCCGCTTCGGAATGGGTACCCTGCAAGGAAATGTGGCGTTCGGACAACTCGGCGATGTCGATGCCGGTGGGATGGAGGGACACGATGCCGGCAACGTAGTTCGCGGAATGCGAAATCGACCAGTATCGTTGTGGTTGTCGCGGAATGAGGATCGGGAGCGGTTTCCCGTCGGCATCCTGCTCCAATTCTCCCGAGAATCCGAAGGCTTCGGAGAGGTATTCGAGCAGGTAATACCGGGCTTCGACGCTTTCGTCTGAGAGGTTGCGGCGGGAAAGCCAGGGGTATTCTTTTCGCGCGAGAAGAGGAATTTCCGGGGATTTTTGATGATGGAAGAGGAATTGGGACATGGTTGAGGGATTTTTGTTAAGAACCGTGCGCGACATGTAGCAGTATATCAAGATGACGCGAGCGGAAATCGTTTGAATGTATTTCAAGTGAGAGCGCTTGGCTTCCGGGCCATATTCCGCAAATCGTTTGCCCGCCGCGAAGAAATCATCAGGATATAGGTAGTCAGAAAAAAATTATATACTATCGACAACAGCGGTATACTCCTACACTTAGTCTCTAAGTAAATTCCCACTCATCCTAACGTTTTTTCAAAATGAAAAAAGAAGAAATTCTGGCAATCGTCGGAAGAGGATACTATTCGAAAGATGTCCTCAGCATGAAATTCGAAGAAACTTCATCGAATGGCTGATTTTTTATCCTTTCCAAAAAAAATCCTTTTGGGGCATACTTATGCTGCAAGAAAAATATCAGAAAACCAATTCCTGTTGGGTATATCAAGGGATTCTACAAAACCTTCTCGTACGATGCGCCCTTTACGAAACTCGACCGGCAAGTCATAATCGACGAAGTCTACAAACTCCATATGGTCAAGTAACGGCATTTCGATTATCTTCAGGTTCTTCTCTATTTTTTCTCCTTGTAAAGTAGAGAAGAGTGCTGTATAGTGGCTTGGATATACTTTTTACCCTTCCCATATGGACCACTCCAAACAAACAACCCCGGCCCGCAAGGCTAGGAAATACACTGGTTTCACCCTAGTAGAACTAATCGTGGTCATTACCATACTATCGATTCTCGGTACCATAGGGTTCCTCTCTATGCAGGGATATTCAAGCTCGACACGCGACAGTAACCGGCTCGCGGACCTAGCAGGCATGAGGAAGGGATTGGAACTCAGCGTGGTCAAAGCCGGGACGTATCCGGATCCTTCGGGCGGCGTGGCAGTGACCTTCTCGGGAGGGACCGTGTGGACCCAAGGCACTGTGGGGGACTCGGTAATCCAGATGCTGAGCGCCGATGCGTTCAAAATGAAGAAACCGACGGACCCGCTGTACAAGGGGACGGAGTACGCGTACTCGGTGCTCAATACCAAGCGGGAGTACCAGGTGGCGACTGTGCTCGAGAATAACACGGTAGCCTACGTTCCGATGGTGGAGACCGCGTATGCGGCGGATACGGCGCAGGCATACGTCGGCGGGAACTACAACGGGCTCGTGGCGAAGGCGGTGACGGGAAGCACGACGTACTACCTGGCGCTTCCGGGGATTATGCTTTCGAACCTTTCGGGCGTGGAGCTTACCAATGCGGTAACCCAGTCGGGGAACCTCGTGCTGCACAGGAAGGGCAACATCCCGAGCACGTACGCGGGGAAGGTTGCGGCATCGGCTCCGGCGGTGACGTTTTCGGCTATGGGCAATTCCAATTTTCTGACGAGCGGAAGCGGGATAGTGGCCTTGGCAAGCACGGGAACGTCGTTGAACTCTTCGACCGTGAACACGATGATGGGAAACCTATACAACACGTACAGCGGATCGAATCTCAGGGGGGACGGCGCGAGCGCCAGTCAAGTTACGACATTTATATCCGGAGGAAATAGCGGTCCTACGCTCACGATCCTATATAATGCCGGAATGAACAAAAGCGTGGGGGGCGGAGTGGTTACGGTTCCATCAGCAATCCCAACGTTCGTTTGCGGAACTTCAACCGTCACCGGTCGTTCTCCTGATACCACCTTGTATAAAACGGTCACGGGGGAAGATGGAAAGTGTTGGCTTGCGAGCAATCTCGGTACTGCCAATATCGCCACTTCTTTCGCCGATTCTGCGGCAAACGGGTGGTACTATCAATGGGGGCGTTTAACAGATGGCCATCAGTTTTTGACAAGCGGAACCAGTACTGCTCAAAGTTCCACCGATAGTCCAAACCATGCGAATTTTATACTAGGCTTCAGTGACTGGCGTACTACGCCAACGGATAGCCTCAGTACTTCTTGGGGCTGAGTGAATGGAATCAATAGCCCTTGTCCGACTGATTGGCGCGTCCCAACCAAGGATGAGTGGGTCGCCATTGTAAGCTCAGCGAACATTACAAATTACTTAGACGCATACAACTCCTCGCTCAAAATTGTATCTGCGGGGTATCGAAGTAGGGTATCTGGCACGACAAGCGGCTATGGGATATACGCATCTTCGAGTCCATTTATGACAAATAGGGATTCAAGCTACGTTGCGTACTTCGGTTACTCGGCAGCCGATCCCGAAGCAATTGACGTGAGAGGGAACGGTTTTAGCGTGCGTTGCATCAAAAATTAATGGGTCAGAAGTCATTTCAGCCACCGTTAAATGACCGCAAGCCAGCTGCAAACGAATCTTCAATCATTAGATAGAAATTCCAACCGCTACACCCTCCCCTTCAACGCCTTGTAATCCGTCTTCCCCGTCCCCAATACCGGAATCGCCTCCAATCTTTCCACCCTCGCGAACTTCACCAAATTGCTCGCCCCGTTGGCATGGATATAATCATTGAGCTCTTCCACCTCGACCTCGAACGTCACAAACGCCACGATCGTCACGTTCCCGTTCTCTTCTCGAGCCTCGACCGCCAATGTAGTCACCTCCGGATTCCCGTATTTTTGAAGCAAAATCCCCTCGACGAACGGCAACGAAACCATCTCCCCCGCTATTTTCACGAACCGCTTGAGCCGCCCCGTGATGAAGAGGAAATCCTCGTCGTCCACATACCCGAGATCCCCCGTCTTGTACCATTTTTTCCCGTCGATCGTCTCGAATGGCGACTCGATGCCGGTATCGAGATATCCGGAAAAAATGCTCGGGCCGGCAACGAAAATCATCCCCTGCTCCCCCGTCGGCATTTCGGACTGGCCGTCGAGCGATCGGATGACGAAATCCACCTGCGGGAGGAATTTCCCGGCGCTTCATTTTTTCTGCCGGTCAATCGGATTGACGGTCACGATGGGCGAACATTCGGTAATGCCATACCCCTCTAACACCGAAGCGGAAGAACACTTCTCCCGGAACTGCGCGAACACGTCGTCCCCGCACTTCTCCGCGCCGACGAAGGCATATCGCAACGAACGCAATTGCCCGGCGCTATTGCCCGCGAGAATCATCCGGAGGAACGTCGGAGTCGCTGAAACGATGGTCGCGCCGGTATGCGCGAGGATCTTGCCGATGGTCCGGGAATCGCTCGGATCCGGCGTGTACGCCACCTGCACCGGAGCCACGAGCGGGAATATCGTATTGAGCGTGAACCCGAAACTGTGGAACGGCGGCAGGAATCCGAGCAGGGTTTCCCGTTCGCGGAACGGCACCAGCGCGAGCGCCCCGGCGATATCCGACAGTACGTTCTCATGGCTCAATACCACCGCCTTCGGCAAAGATTCGCTTCCGGACGTGAAGAGCATGACGGCTTCCTTCCGCGCCTTGGGCAAAAGGAACAGCGACTTCCTCGCGACCGCGATAAGCTTGGTCGGAAGCGGGATATCCTTCACGATATCTTCGATAAATACCATCTTCCCTTCGAATTTCGCAAGCCACGGCGAAGTGATTTTTTCATAAAATTTCCGGCTGGTCAGGATCGTGTCGAGCCCCGCGAAATTCATGCAGTGCGCGAACGAAGCCTCCCCGACCGTCCAGTTGAGCATTACCGGAAGCTTGCCCGCGAGATACGCGCCCACGAGGAGCAGCGACGTCGCGGAAAGCGCGGGAATCATGATGCCGATCTTCTCGCCCGGGTATTTTCGCAGGCACTCGGCCACGACGTAGGATTTGAGAATGAACCCGTCGCGGATCATTGCCCCCGTCATCGCGTCGTAAACGAACGCGTCCTTCCGGTATTTCCGAAAATTCCGCTTCATGAGCGAAGGGATCGTGTCCCCGGGCTCGTACCGGAAATCTATCGTGGCATCGGAAGCGGGCAAGAAATCCACGGGCGGAAGCTTTTCTTCCCCCTCGAGCCTCCCTATGGCGGTCGCCGAGAGGTCGCCGATGGTCTTGATAAGCCCGATCGGCGGATTGGAAGCGCCCGGAAACATCGATTGGACGGCGGATTTCATCTCCGCCATGTCGAGCGAATCGGCATGGAGGTCGAGAATGAGATTGGTATCGAATTTCAGCGTTTTCGCTTCGATTTTCTTGACGCCCGCGACCAGCTCCCGCACGGCTTCGAAAATCTCGGGCGGGATATCCTCCGCGCCGATTCCGCTCCCCTTCCCGATTTCCGCGACGGAACCCGGGATATTCCGGGGTTCGGTCTTGCCCGCGACGTCGTCATGGTACGCATAGTGCCGCACGAACCGGCAGGGTTCCTCGCCGCCCTCGTTATAGAAATCCTCCAGATTCCGATTGAACGCATCCAAACCTTCGGCATGCCAGGCTTTGAGCCGTTCGGTCATATCGACGCACTCGATCCGCACGTCCCGCTTCGGCACGAAAAACACGAGGTTAGCGAGGATGATCCAGACGGACTTCGCGAGCGTCTTGATCATTTCGGGAGACTTGCCGGTATAGGCCTTGCCCCACATGCTTCCCCAGAGCCCCTTGGTGCGCAGCAACACGCCCCGGGTATCCGCGTCGAGCATCCCGACGATTTCGTAGGCCATTTTTTTGCCGACGATGTGCTCGAACGGCTGGACGTAGATGTGGCCGGACGGGTACAGCGTGATATTCTGCCGGTTTTTCATGGCTTCGCGGATTCCCACGAACGCCTTTCTGACGTCTTCCGCATTGCCGCCCCGGGCAATGTCCCCGACCGGAACCGTCCCCATGGCCCGGATGATGCCGCCGAGTCCGGGGATATGGAAATACGTTTCCGTCATAACGGGAGACAGGAGTTTCTTTTTGGCGATGTTCGAGACCACGATCAGCGGATCCACGAGCGCCGGGTGGTTCGGGAACACGATGACGGGATTTTTCGCGTCGAAAATATCGAAATTGACGAATTCGGTGCGGTACCTCAGGGAAAGCAGGGTTCGGAACGCGAAAAGGATAAAATTGAGCATGGGAAAAACTATTGGGTTATGAGGAAAAGGTATTTAGAGCGACAGGTATTTCGCGACCAACTCGGGATTGGACCGTATGAAATGCCAAACGGCGGCCAGAATCGCGCTGGAACACAGGAGCAAAGCCCCCATCATGGCCTGATTCGCCGGCTTGATTTCTATCGGTTTCGCCGCCAGGTACAGGATGAAAAAAATCCCGACGATCGTGGTCAGTTCCCGCACTGCGAAAAGCATCCCGAGACTCAGGAACGCGAGCGAGAATCAAACCATCAGCACCTGATTGACGACGTATTCCCGCCTGGTGTCAGAATACCATTTCGAAGACGCTATCAGCAATCCGCAAAATCAAACGAAGGCCCCCAGCCACAGGGCTCAATCTTGGAAAACGCGTACCGGGAACGATTCGGAAAATCCGGTTATCCGCAAGGCAAGGTATGCCGTTGAGATCAACAGTCCCGCCACGGTCCCCCGCAGCAGTTGTTTTTTGCTGTCGAAGCCGAACGCATAGCAAAACGGTCATACGGCAACGGAAAAACCGAGCAGCGAGAGCAGGGCTCAGACCGCGAGAAACCCGATTTCCGGGGACGAATAGGCCACGGCGGCGATTCACCAAACGAACAGGAGGAATCCGGACCATTGGATTCCGTCGAATTCCTTTTTGAACGCCGCGAGAAACAGTGCTACGGAACCGGGAAACAACAGCGCCCCGGAGAGCGAACCCCACAATCGGTACTCGGCCGGAATATAGAAGGAAAATACCAGGAGTCACAGGGGTCCGAAATACATGACGAACGTCAGCAGAACGATAAGGAAATTAATCAGGGTTTTCATTTTGGGAAACTTCGAAACAATCCCCCAAGACAGGTATCCGAATCCTACCGTCCCGAGCCCGATGGCCAACAATTGGATGAATCATGCCCAACTGACGTATCCGGCGGCTTTTTGCAGCGTGGATAATTCCGGGCAGGCTTCCGCTGCGAACGCCGCCGTGGGCAGCAACAGGAGCGCGACGATAACAAATCGGAACGTCGGCATCTCGAAACGATCGGGGGTTGGCATGGTAGGACGTTAGCGATTATGAGTCTATAGGAGCCTCTGCAATATTCCACATCTATTAAAATTTCATCTTTTTTGTCCTATTTTACTCTATAAAAATTCATTTAGAACCACTAAACTCATTTTTCTATCATAAAATATGCCTAAAAAATATGAGATTTTACTAACGAAGGGAATATCGCAGAGGCTCCTATAGTATTTTTCCTTTGCCTTGAGTCAATTTTATCGGTACCGCCCGGGAATCACGGCTCGCAGGAAACGGCCGTATGCCCGAAACGACGAAATCCGAAAATATCCCGGGAACCCCGCCCGAAACGATGAAATCCGAAGTCGAATTCGAGTACCATAGCGAGGCGTACTGACAAGTATACCCAAAAGGAATTGGTTTTCGGTATTTTACGGTCATAGATTGGAACAGGTTTCATTTTTCTTCTTTCGGGAGCCTATCGGGAATAAGTGACCGAAGAAAAAAAAGAAAGATGTCCGAATATGTGACTGGAAAAACCGGGAAACCAATTTCTTTTGGGTATACGTTGAGCGAGGAACGCAGAATTCGGCAAGGAGTTCGCGTTTCGGGCGGGGTTCCCCTACCCCATCCGCTTCCGGTCCACCGTCCCCGCCTTGTAACAATCGGGCTCCCCGATAGTCCTATGCAGGGTTTTGAGATCGTTGACGAAATCCGGATTCAGGATTCTTTTGTGGATGATGGCCATGACGATGAACTGTTCCACCGGCGTCAGGTTCTGGAACACCGTATGGAAATCGTTGTGCGGGAAGCGATCCATGAACCGGATGTTTTTCCAATTGTTGTTGCCGCCGCGACTCGTCGGGATGATGTGGTGAGGGCTGGGCTTGCCCGTCGTCTCGAACCACGGGCTCAGGATATTCCCCTGGGTCCACTCGGCCTGATCGGCCTCGAACCGCGCTTCCACGGGCTCCGGTTCCTTATAAAAATACCGCAGATCCTTTTCGAGCAGTATCCTCCGGACCATCGTTTTGTAATCCTTCGAGAATACCTTCGTATTGAAATGTTCCAGCCGGAGCATTCTGCGATGCGGGGGGAACGTCCCGAACAGGCTGTCGTAGGCCCGCTCCACCTTGCCGCGGACACGGGCGCCGATATTGGCGATAATCTGTCATTTTTCCTTTCTCGTGGTTTGGGGCATGACGATGAGCTCTTTCATGGGGGAAAATGATGAATGGCTGACTTCGGGAAGCAAGATAAGCAGGAATAGGAATATATCAATTTCAAATTCAAAAATGGACGGCTGCGCACGAGGATCTCCCGATACTCGTCCGCAGCCGTCCATTCAAACATACAAGGACTCGGAAAACGATGAAGTCCGAAGTCAATTTCGAGCACCGCAGTGAGGCGTACTGGCAAGGAGTTCGCACTTTGCCGGGTTCTCGTAGACCTAAGAACATTACGGAACCGTCCAGGGATCGAGAGGAAACCAAGTGATTTTTTCTTGGATTTCCTGAGAAAACTCGCCGGGGACTTGGGAAACATATTCGAGATAGTTGGCATCTTTCCCGTCAGGTATGGCGTTTCCGTATATTTTGTTCAGCAGGTATTTCCAGGTTCAGAGGAGCGAAGCCAGCTTGTTCGGATCGCTTTCCGAGAAGTATCCGTAGCACTTCTCCATGTAGAATTCGAGATTTTCTTGCTTTTCGTCCACGGAGGACGTCGATCGGTTCGAGCAATGCAAATACGCGGATATTTGAAAATATACCATGAGGTCGTCGACGGAAATGCACGGCGCGGATTCTATCATCTTTGCTCCAGTCGCGAGCAAGGCATGGGGAGATCCCGTATCGTCTTCGTCATGATTCCAGATATCCAGCGCCTCTTCGGATTCCTGGGCGAAAATATAATTGCACATCATGCTCAGCGCGAGTTTTTCGAGAATGAAGGAGTCCAAGGCTGGTCCGGATGCGTATTGTTCGAAGGCGGTCATGTATTTTTCCCGGCATTCCAACAGGTTCTCTTGGGAAAAACTCTCGAACATCTGCCGGTCGATCCCTTCGAAATGCTCGCAGACGGATTCGAAATCCATTCAGGTGATATCGGCAGCGTCATCCGATTCGTCATCATCGAATAACGCATTCAGGAATTCCTCGGCCTCCTCCCCTTCCTTTCATTGCTTTTTCAAGATCCGGTAGAGATTATTGAAATACATTTCGGCAGAATCCGGATTCACCATGATAGCCGTATGCAACATAGCAATGGCTTCGTCGAATTTTCCGGTGTTTTCGAGCGATATCCCCAAATTTCCATAGGCAAAAACGTGTTCGGGATCGATTTCGATGGCTTTCCGGTACATCTCGATGGCTTCTTCTTCACGCCCGAGCAAATTCAATACTACCCCGGAATTATAATGGGTAACGGCATGGTTTGGATAAAGCGCGATGGATTTCTGGTACATTTCCAAGGCTTTTTCGTTATTTCATGCCTTGTAGAATGCCACGCCTCGTTCAAAACAGATTCGGGGATCTTGCAAGTCATCTTCTCAGGCTTCCGGAGCCGCTTCTTGGTCGGGAATGTTTGCTGCGGCTTGATCCGGTCCCCCATCCGCGTTCGATGCGTTTTTTTCGGCTTTCAATCCCGTCTCCAACGCCGCAGCGATTCTCCGGATTCTCTCCTCGTAGTCCGAATCGAAATTCGAAAGGCGCTGGTTGACGTACAAAACCCCTTCGGCAAAGCGAATATCCTGTTCGGATTTTTCCAGGGCGTTCTCTCCGTTGACGATAACGATCTTTCTGAGCCCTTTCGCGACTTCCGACTTTTTCTCACCATTGGAGCACACGGATTCAAGTGCCTTGATAACGGGCAAGAAATAGACTTTGTCGAGCCCCTCGGGAAGAAAGTTGGCGCTCCCCTCCCGCGGAAGCGACGCCCAATCGATTTCGAAGGGGATCTCTTTCCCCACCAGCGCGGCAATATCCGCCTGGAGTCGAATAAAATTCTCATCTTGGTAGCGTTTTACCGCTCTTTTTTCTGAAAGGCCCATGGGAAATTTGGAAAAGGTATAAAGAACTGCTGACAGGCTTGCTGTCGGGACATAGCATACCCTATTTGAAAAGGGGAAGCAACGCGAGTATCGATTTTTATATTGTCTATTCCATTCCAACCGGCCCCCATTTAACAACGATATTTTTAAAAGTGAAACTCCAAGGCACATCTTTGCTCGCAAGTACTTCGCCAATGGCAAATCCTGTCTTTGTGGGGTCAAACCATTTATTCCCATCAGACATATTTCCAGTATCTTTTTCTAGGATCAATTTTCCATCTGCGGCATATCGGTATAATCGATATCGAATCTGGGTATCGCCACTTTCATTTTTTATTGCGTCCACGATGATACGATAATTCACATAATCTTGCATAAGTTTATTCGCGTCCCCCCATGATCCGCTTAGGAGGTAGTTTGAGTTGCCAATTCCATTAAACCATGTTTCAATTTGTGTTGAAGGATACGACGGATTCGGAATGCTTCACGATACGGGGGGTACTCTATGTACGTCCCCAAGGATCATTCACTGTCAGAAAACGAATCTCTTGTCTTGTGGCAAACCTTTGTCCATCTTGGCTAGATCGTTACGTAAAACGATAGCGATATGTGCAGTCGTCGTGCCTGGCTTGGCACCCGAATTCTGAAAATAGCCTTCGGAGATAAAATCCATGCTTGCTTGCATAGTTCCAGCTCATACGTTCCACGTTCCAGGATTCGTATCAATAAGATTCAAACTGAGGGAAGGATTACCCAATGAATCAAATTTCCAATCTGGGATATTCGTAACTGCTATTGCTCTTGCGTTACTTGCTTGTGAAGTAACCGTAAATGATGCAGATGTTGAAGTGCCATTTTGTCATGTTCTGGCATATCCAGTATAGACTCAACCTGGCCATCCTGCAAGAGCGAGTCATCATCTGAATTCAATTCGGCCATTAGACGTATTGATCTGCCATCCATCTGCTACTCCATTTGCAAGGGCTGTGAGCCGTCTGTATTTACTTGCATCAGCACAATCATCGG
The DNA here is from genome assembly GCA_903908595.1 of uncultured bacterium. Classification (GTDB taxonomy): domain Bacteria; phylum Patescibacteriota; class Gracilibacteria; order BD1-5; family UBA2023; genus CAIVSN01. Next base: position 8,544 of record CAIVSN010000103.1, on the reverse strand, counting down.
TAGCGCTTGGCCCATCAAGACATGCCCAAGTATTGGCAGGATCTCCCCCGGCAATATATCCATAGAGCGATTCTCCTTGGGAGAACAGAGATTTTGGCGAAAGACTTACATTTGTCCAAACGGTATTTGGGGTTGAAGAATTTGCCGTTGTACCATTCGACATATATACGGTTACTTCGTGATCCGTTCATTTATATTGATTTGGGAAAGAACAATAGGTTGGTGGGCTCGTGTCACTATGAGTACAGACGGTATTCTTGCTTGCAGTGGTATTCATGATAGTATAACCATCCTTGAAGAGATTGAGAAATGTCAAATCCGGTCAATAAGTCGGCCATACGAATGGTTTAGCTTTCCCTGAGGCATCAGTCGTTGATTGTCCCATAAGGCTAGTTCCATTCAATAAGTTAATTCTTGCATACATTGCCACACCGCTTATTGGCGTACCATTGGCATCAACTACCTTGATAGTCATTCATTCTCCTTCGGCGATAAGTCTGCATCCATTTTTAGTAGCATTCGCCGTATATCATTCTTCTCCCTTGCATGACCAGGTGCAAGATGCCGTGAGATACGAAGCAAGATCGCCGATATAGGTCCAAACGGTATTCGGCGTATAACCTATGGAACTTGTTACCGAGTAAGGAGTTGGCGTATTCATTCCAACTCCAGTAGGAAGCGTTCCCGTACATGAACCATATGGATCGAGTCCGCCGCCACCGCTGCCGCCACCTCCGCTGCCACCTCCGCTGCCGCCTCCGCTGCCGCCTCCGCTGCCGCCTCCGCTGCTACCGCCTCCACCAGCCTGTGTACAACTCAGATTGTGACTCGTGAGCCAGGCCTTGGCGTTCGTCCCTTCGGCTCCGGCAGTATCCTTCGCCGCGCAGGCCATCGCCAACGGGAGCGTGCTCGCGGTAAAGGTGCCGTTGTCGATTTGGCCTTTCCAATACAGCAGTCCCGCTGCTTCCGGATCCCGGAGGAGAACTTCCCGGTAGGCGGAGTTCACGGCGGTTTCGGAAGCCGAGAGCGCGACAGTCCCCCGGAGCTCGTGCACCCTCGGGTAAAGGTACTGGAAGATGAACGCGTAGTCCGATCCGTACTGCGCCCTCGTGGCGTCGTCGAGCTTGTCCACCTTCGCGAGGTAGGCGTCGAGATAGGCTGAGAAAAGAGCGGGGTTCGCCGGATTGCCGGCCTTGGCGACGGCGTTGGCCTTCACCTTGGCGACGAGGCCGTCGAGGATGCCAGCGCCCTTGCCCTGGGTGAGGCTCGACAGGAGGGCGTCGGCCGTCGCGTTCCTCGAAGGGTACGGCATGGACCGGAACGTCCCTCCGTCGCCGGAAGAAGCTCAGAACGAGAGGAAAGCGGAAGCGGCGAAAACGGCGGATGCAATCAGGGTCTGCCGGAGCGACAACGATACGGGTTTCATAAGCGCGGGAATGAGGGGATGGGTTTCTGGGTACAGTGTAGGAGGGTTTTCGGGGAAAAGCAAATCGGATTTGGGGGAAGCCGTCAGAGAATGCCAGGCGCAATTGTAGCTTCCAACGGGCAGATACCGGGTATGAACGCCTCTTCCGTGTCCAAAAACCAACTCGATCCCGCTTGCGTTCCCGTCTCCGCCGGGTGCAAAAAAAGGAGGAGCTGGCGAGCTCCTCCTTCCGATTCCGTGACGTGGCGGGGAATTCGGTTGGGCGAATGCGGGGACTTCTAATTCCGAAAGCTAACCGCATTCGATGAACGAATCGGAAGTATACGGAGATTACCCCGGTCCTGGCTGTACTTGTCATGTAGGTTGAGGCTGAAGCCAAGCAGGAAGGAAATTCTTACAATCCTTGCCATTCTTATTGAGCCAGGCTTGGGCATTGGTGTGATGTGGCTCTGCAGAGGCGGAGCAAGCAATCCCAAGCGCGACACGATCGGCGTTGTACTTGCCCTCATTGCCATAACCGCAAGTATTTTGCCCATATTGTTTACAAGAAAAATAGTCATCCCACTTGATGGTCATCAACCATGAGCCATAGTCAAATCCGTCTGGGGTGATATGGTCAACCGTCTTATCTCCAAGCACCTCCCGGAACAATCTTTCTATAAGGACGCCCTCTTCGGTAAGTTCGCCGACGCGATCGAGCAGGACGCTTCGGTCGAAATCGTTGCATTGGATGCCGAGAAGATCCCGGTATTTGGCGGAATTCAACCCATCTACGCCCACGTAAGGCCTAGGGTTGTTGGAACTGCCTCCTCCCATGGGGGAATCCCTCCCTACGGCAAGGCAGGACAATGCCGTTCGAACCGTAGCGGCATTCATGCTGCCATCCATGAGTTTCTTAATCCAATAGGCACCCCCGTCATCATACTTACATCCAGGGCAAACGGGCATTGGCGCTCTTTCGAGAACTTTCTTGTATGCGTCCAGCACGGCGGCCACGGCATCCGATCGCGACATTTTGACATTCGTCGTCGTGGTCGATCCGGTTCCGGCGCCCCCGCAGCCCTTCCCCGTCCTCGAGAGCCAGGCCCTGGCGTTCGTCCCGTCGGTTCCGGACGCGTCCTTTGCCGCGCAGGCCATAGCGAGCGGGAGCGTGCTCGCGGTAAAAGTTCCGTTGTCGATCTGGCCTTTCCAGTACGGCAGGCCCGCGGCTTCCGGATCCCGGAGGAGGACTTCCCGGTAGGCGGAGTTCACGGCGGTTTCGGAAGCCGAGAGCGCGACGGTCCCGCCGGTTCCCGTCGTTCCGGTGGTCCCGCCGGTTCCCGCCAGCCCCGTGAGCTGGGCGATCAGGTCGTTCGCGGTTCAGGCGCCGGTCCCCCGGAGCTCCCGAACCCTCGGGTAGAGGTATTGGAAGATGAACGCGTAGTCCGTCCCGAACTGCGCCCTCGTGGCGTCGTCGAGCTTGTCCACCTTCGAGAGGTAGTCGTCGAGGTAGGCCGCGGAAAGCGCGGGGTTCGCCGGATTGCCCGCCTTGGCGACGGCGTTGGCCTTCACTTTGGCGACGAGGCCGTCGAGGACGGCGGCTCACTTGCCCTGGGTGAGGCTCGACAGGAGGGCGTCGGCCGTCGCGTTCCGGTCGGGGTACGGCATGGACCGGAGCGTTCCGCCGTCGCCGGAAGAAGCTCAGAACGAAAGGAATGCCGTGGCGGCGAAAACGGCGGAAGCGATCAGGGTCTGCCGGAGCGGCACGGATATCGATTTCATAAGCGCGGGAATGAGGGGAATAGGTTTCGGGGCACAGTTTAGGAGGTTTTTTTTGAAAAAGCAAATCGGATTGCGTTCGATCGATAAGCGGGCGAAAACAGCAACGCATGAATCGCTATGCGCCCTTTCGGAGGACCTTGCTGGAACAAATGGGAATTTTCCAGCCGGATGCGCCTTGGAAACCCTTCCCCCACACGTTTGATTTTTTCGAAAAGTCCGGTATCATCCGGCGCGTTGCTCCTATGGATTCCGTAACGAGACCCTCCGGGCAACCCATCGCATTTTCATAATATTTATCTCATGCAAAGCAGTCCTTACGCCCGAAAGAGGTTCCTCATCGCGGTCCCGCTCGGTATTTTTTTCGGATTCGTCTGCGCCGCGCTGGCATCCGGCAGCGCTCCCGCCGGGTTCTGGGGAGGGCCGATCATGTGGAGCATCGTCGCCGACCGCTTCCTCATAGGGCTTCTCATAGCCATGGCCGGTGTGTTCACCGTGCATCCGGTTTTCTCGATTCCCTGCCCCTGGTACTTCCGTGGCGCGATTATGGGATTGCTGGGTTCCCTCCCGCTCGCGGCCGGCGCCATGTCGACGCCCAATCCCGCTATGACTCCGTGGAATCTCTTTTTTCTCACTGTCGCCGCTGGAATTTTCTACGGGATCAGCATTGACCTAGTGGCTACCAAATGGGGTGGGGAAGGAAAAAAACTCCTCGGGTAAATTTCAGAGAAGACTCTGCAAAATGATGAAATTCGAAGTTCATTTCGGGCACTGGAGTGAGACGTACTTTACGTATACCTAACCAAATCTGGTTTTCGGAATTTCATAGTCACACATTCGGACATTTTTTATTTTTTTCTTCAGTCACTTATACCAAATTCATTTGATTCGTCTTGCTTCCCGCGAGCAAGCGGAGTTAGATTAATTTGGTATTATTCCCGATAAGTCTCCAAGCAAAAATAAGTTGCAACTTTTCCGCGTATGCATGAGGTATCAGGCAAGGCGACTCTTGTACATTGGAGTAGACTCCACAAGCATGAGGCAACGATGGCTGATGCCTCATGCATACGATGGGAAAGTGTAAGTTATTTTTGCTTGGAGACTAAGCTCCCGGAAGAAGAAAAACAAAACCTGTTCCGAATCAATGACCGTAAAATACCAAAAACCAATTCCTGTTGGGTATATATTTTCCCTATTCTTCAAATGTCTTCACTATTTTTTCTAATTCAATTTTGTTTTCTTTATGGAATGGCACTTCTAAAAATTTCCAATGAACGTTTGATAAAAACTGGTCAAACTTATCTAATATTATTGACTTTAAATAATTTGAGTTGTCTTGACATGATTCTGCTCCAATTTTAATTTCAATGTCAATAACAAAATTAAATTCTTTGTCGTTTTGAAAAAGAAATGTGTTATTTAAAAATTTATTAGGCGTTAACTTTATAATTGCAGACAAGTTTCGATTTAACTTTAATTCTCCACGATACCATGTATCAAAGTTATACCATCCATATCCATCGTCTGTCCTTACTTCAAGTTGCAAATTAAACGTATTGCCTATGAGTTCAACGATTTTCTCAATTGTTTCCTTTGAATTTACGCCTACATAATATGAAGTCGATTCATATCCGTAATAAACTAAGTTATCGATTAGGTCATCATAAGATTTTACCCTTAGTTTCTCTTCATAACCATCCTCAGCTCATCATTCCAAGTCAAAATACACGATTTCTGGTATTTCATATTCTGCTTCCATGTTGTAACCATAGTCAAAACATAACATTTTATGTCCGTCCATCTGTGAGAGAATCGGAAGCCTATCCAAATTAAGAAATTTGGTCTTTGATGAATTTTCGAGTTCTTCTCTGTCCACATATTCCATTAGAACATCCTTCAAAGTTTTATATCCATTATCGGTAAATATTGGTTCTATCGTTGAACCGTTACAAAAAAGTTCATTTACTTCACCGTCATAATCCAAAGCACTTTTCCATAAATAACCACCATTTTGAAGTTTCATGTGTTCCCGATAAAGTGCTGGGAATTTAAAGCCAATTTCTGTTTCTTTTTGAACAATTTGGTCTTCTGTTCTTCCTTTTGTTTCTTCATTGTAACCTTCTGCAGGTTGCTTCCAAATGTCTTTAACCATATGATTGTTTGATTGAATTTAGGGTTGCTTTAAATTACCGCCAATATGTATACCCAATAGGAATTGTCTTGATTCTCCTCTAAAAATCAAGTATACCCAAGCAAAAATAATTTGATACTCCGATTCTCTCTGGTACACTGGTCGGAGAGAATTTTTCATTTCTCGTTTTTTTAACCCTTTCACGATGATCGCACTCAAATACCTTGCCGTGATGCTTATGGCAACCGGCTACGCTACCGCTTCGGCCGCACCGGACAACATCAGCTATTCCGGCGATGGCAAGCACTCCATGTCCGTCATGGAAAAAATCGACGGGACCAAAGTCCTCGTAATAGACGGAAAAGAAACTACCATTGCCGGGGTCGACGATTCTTCCCAATTCGGGTTCGATTCCAAAAACCGTCCGTATTTCGTCACCATGGACCAGAATGGCAAATACGCGCTGTCCGTCGACGGAAAAATCGTCGCGAGCCGCTGCGACGAAGCGCCGGCCTCCTACGACATTACGGGCAAGGGCATCGCCTCCGTAGCCTGCGTGCTGGACGACAAGGTAACCCTGACCATAGATGGCAAGGAGTACGGCCCGTTCTTCAAGGATTCGACCTACTATTCGTATCCGGCCTCGAACATGGATAACACGGTCGCCGTATATACCGTTTCGGAAAAAACCGGGGAATCCTACTATCTGTTTTCCAATGGGAAAACCTTGGGGAAAGGTACTGGACTCCAGGCATACAGCCTGACATTTTACGGTGCGGGAAACAAAAAGATCGCCTATAGCGTCACCAAGGCCGACGGCAAAGCCATGGTCTATCTGGATGGGAAATTGGTTCCCGGAACCTTCGACGGGATGGGATATGCCCCCTACGCTTCCCCGGACGGGAAAAAGGTGTTCTTTTCCGTACTCAAAGGCAAGACCTACTCGCTCTATCTGAACGACAAGGAAATCAAGAAAGGCATGAAAAACATGAACAATGCTTACTACTCCTCAAAGGGAAAATTTTTCTTCATAACCTACGAGACCGACAAGGGCTACTTCATATCCGTAAACGGCAAGGACTACGGACCCTACGACGAAGACGTGGGATACGCGCAATACGACAACGAAGAGACCCTCTGGACCTCCATCGCGAAAAAAGCCGGGAAATACCTCGTTCTCGTGAACGGGAAGGAAATCAAGCCATAGTAATTCAGATTCTCTACCGCATCTCCCCGATTTGGACATCGGGGAGATTTTGTTGTATGATTGGGATATGAAAAAAAAGACAGGAAAATATGCTTCAGAAATCCAAGCTTGCATCAGTGAGCTAGAGGAGGTGAATTTCGATAATTTTTTGAATGCCAGATCGAAAGGGCTTATTTTTCTCAACTGTTTTGCATTATCGGTAATATTGTATGGACTAATATATTTTGGACAGGCATACATGGTATTGATCGGACTTTTCATTTTTATCGTAAATTTGCTTTTGGCTTTTTTAACGCCCTCGGAACAATCGATACAACATGTGAAGAATGACCTTGTCGATCTGATTTGGGATGTGATACGGGGAAAAATAGCCCTGCAACTTTCCTTCGATTCGTTTCTTCGAATTCTGCGAGATGACTTTGATACCCCCTGAATCAATGCCGTTCAAATCACGGAAATCTCGAAAGAGATAGATACGATTGCAAGCCAAGTCAAAATAATGGAAAACCTGATTCAGAATTTTTTAAAAATTTTCCATGAGAACCGAATACGGTCGAGACGTCTTCTAAAAATTCCTTTCAACATTGTATTCTGGAGTTATGACGACATTCTCTCCCGATTCTTAGATTCCCAAAAGCTCTGGCTTTCGCAAAAGACCCAGAAAATCGCCGAGGGTATCGATTTCTTCATCGATCATCATTCCAAAGAACTCAAAGATTTGGATGAAAAAATAGAATCACAGGCACAATCCGAAGAGGACATTCAAAGTCAATGAGCCCTCCGACTCCAGAAGGCCCGTCTTGAAACCCATATCGAGAATCTGGAGAAAATGAGGATACGGGCGTAATTTTATTTTAATTCAAACATGGACACCCAACAGCAAACCGACCCGGAAATCCAATCGTATATCCGCGAGATATCGGAGGTGAAATTCGACGATATCGTCAGGTGGAGGAAATACTTGGTACCATTGTTAGCCTTGTATGTGTTATCCCCATTTTGGTGAAGCATCATATTGTGACTCATTGACTGATTTGCCTGATTATCGCTTTCGCCTACCATGGGCGATAACTATTTTGGCTGGTGGCCGATTGCGTTGTTGACTATTCCATTTGTTATCGCGCTAGCACCATCGAAGCAAGGAGTATCGGCAGCGACACAGGACATCGTTGATTTGATCCATCGGGTAGGATTGGAAAAAATCGCATTGAACCAGTCTGTCGATGCATTTAAGCGACTGGTTGCAATCGACTTTGAAAAATCCTGAATCGACGCGGTTCAAATCGCTGAAATTTCGAAGGAAATCAATATGATTGCCGATCGAGTGGAGAATTTGAAAAAGATTATATTTAATTTCAGATTCGTTTTGCACAATAACCGAAAAAATTCCAGATTGCTGACGAATTTTGCCTTCCGGCTCATTCTTTGACGCTATGCCGAAATTCTCGTGAGGCTCTTGGATTCCCAAAAATTTTGGTTTTCTGATATTACTTCGCATATCGGATATCATTTGAAAGGATTCCTGAACCACCACGCCGAAGATCTCAAAGCGCTGGATTCCGAAATTCAAACCCTGGAAGGTTCGACTCAAAACATTTCCTACCAATGAGCCCTCGAGCTCCAAAAATCCCGCCTTGAAGCGCATATCGAGAATTTGGAGGAATTGAGGGTTCGAGGATAATGGCATCATAATAATTTACTCATGGAATTCCAACAGCAAACCGACTCGGAAATCGAATCGTACCTCCGTGAAATATCGGAGGTGAAATCCGATCCCATTTCTAAATATCATGACCGTGCAAAATATGCATTTGAAAAATATCCACTCTTTGATTTTGGAATAACCATATTTCCTACCGTATTTCTCATAATTGTATTTCCGACATTTTTTGAATTTCACCCGGAATATTCACTGCAACTTTTTTTTGCTAGTTGGCTTACGATACAATTCGTCATTATTCCACGCATCCCCCTTTATTTTCCTACCAGGCAAAATATATCGGACATCGTGGATGATATCGT
>CAIVSN010000102.1 GCA_903908595.1 uncultured bacterium | reverse complement strand
GAATAAAGATTTCCGACGCGGAATTGGAGGCCGTCGCCCTCGCGCCAGACGCGTTCCACGGGGAGTGGAACTATAAGATATCCCCGGTATTATCATAAGTTATTAATTTACAAGCCCTTAGTAGTTTCGGTTGGCGTTGATATTCATCCAAGCCGGGGTATAAATATCCCGGTCAAGGATGTCCTGCAAATTTTCCCCGTTGAGCACGTAGCTTTCCAATACGGGAAGCTCGATAGTATTGTACCGAACCCCGCCGTCCTGAAAATTTTCCGCAATGTAGTTGATAAGCCCGAGGATCATTTCAAAAATCTTTCCGGTGTTTTTTTCTTCGAGCTCTCTCATGATGGTCTTGAGCGTGCTGATGATCTGCGAGTTGAAATTCCAGAAAACGATGCTGTTCTTGAAGTTCGAAGTGATGAAGTTCCGTATAAAATACTCAAGCCGGAAAAATGTCGAACGCTGCGCTTCCCCAAGGGAAACCAACTTGAAACCCGGATTCAAATGGGGTTCCCAGAAGCTGTCCGGATACTCGATATCCTTCGTGATGATGACCGAACAGAAATAGTTCTTTTCGGTGTCGTAGATGAGCTTGAAGCTTCCCCCGATAATGTCCAATGACACGTTGTGGAGTTCCTTGAGCCGGGGAATCGACGTATAGGACTGGTGGATCCCGTTGTCGATGAAGATGCTTCCCGGCTTCGCGGAGTTGTAGAAGTAATCGGAGATGATTTTCATGTATTCCCGTCCGTTGACATGGGAAGTCGCCCGGATGGAGTATTGGAAATCTATCTGGGAAATCACCTCGTCTTCGATTTTGAGATCGTTGAATTTCGAGATGTAGATTTTTTGGAAAAACCCGGAAAAAAGCGAATAGATATTGTCGATAACGAACGCTTTCAGCTCGCCCAGCTCCGCGAGGTGGGTACCGAAATTTTCCTTAATTTCCGGACTGAGCGACGAAACGTGCTCGCTCTCGAACATGAGCGTTTTCTTGTTCGTCATCGACGAATTGTGAATCGTATCGTCCTTGCTGAAGTGCGCGTTCGCGATAGCCTTTTTGATTCGGTCGATAACGGAAGCCCCTCCGGCTTTTTTGAATTCCTTCACGACTTTTTCAACGAAGAGAATAATGATTTCTTCCGGCAGGGTGAGCATGTACTTGGTATTCTTGATCGCGGAAAACAGGTCGAAATAGATATAATCGCCAGTACCGTAGTAGATGATATCCTGCTTTTTGAGGCTTTGGTACAATTGTTTGAGCGTCGTTCCGTCACCGGCCCCGAGGTCACGGACGACGTAGTTTCCGTGTTCATGGATTTTTTTATGTGCCTTGATGACTTCCACGATGGATTTGATTCCCAGGATTCCCGAAACTTCTTCGATGCCTCGGCTGACTTTCCAATCCAGTCGGTCTAGGAGGTGGAGGCGTTTTTCGCTGTCGATCGCATTGATCCATTTCGCGACCATTTCGGAATTGTCCAAGTGGGAATTTTCTTCCATGATGAAGTTCACCCGGTTGGAGACGGTTTTGATCAGCCTCTCGATGGCTTCGGTGTACGATACTGTGGTAATGGTTCGGTTTTCCCCGGTCATCTGTTCGTAATAGGCATTGATATCCTTGATGTACGCGAGCATGGAAAAGACGTAGAACGCTTCTCAGATATCGCGCTTGATCCGGTCTCCGGTATCGAAATTCCGAACGTATTTCCGCTGCTCTTCGACATTGGAACTCAGGGCTGGGGCGATTTTTTCGATATCCCGTATCGTAGTCCCGAAATCGGCTTCCGGATGTCATTGAAATCCGTAGACGTGCCCGTTTTTCGTGCCCCACCCGATGATTCCTTCCGTGGCGACGTCTTTGATGAGCGGCACGACCCCGAGGTTCCATTCGGTCTTGAGAAGATCGAAGCTCACATAGCCGCTCCGGGTGAAAACGCTGGAGAATTTCGTGTTCGTAGAGTAATTGGAGAGTCATCTCAAAATCTGCTTGAATATGGGGCTATTGTATTCCAGTTCCTGGATTTCGCAGTTGGAAGGCGTGAATTGCGAAGGTCACTTGAGCGTCGCGATAATCCCCGTGGAATTCTTATTGGCAATTCCGATAATGTTTGCCAAATATTGTTGTCCAAAGCATATTCCGATGATCCGCTTGTTCAGATATCTCGGCGAGTATTCGTCCGTAATCTCCCGAATCATCCGCGACAGGGGGGAATCGTAGTGGGAATTATGCATCGAGTACGTATCCGAGAGGCTGCCTCAGAGGATGAACAGGCTATGGTTCAGGGAAAGGTTTTCTTCGAGAAACGATTCGTCCATCGGATTTTCATAATCTATGGGGACGATTTTCACGAATTTTTCGTAATTATCCGGTCCGAGAATCCTACTGAGGAGCGAGAGAAGCTTACCGTTGGTAAAGCAATCGTCCGCCACGACGATGATGTGCTGGGGGTCGCCCGTGAGTCGTTCCAATCTTTCCAGTTCCGCGATGAGTTCGGTTTTTGCCGTTTCGATGGCTTCTTGGGGTATGATTCCGGTATTGTCATAGAGATCGTCCTTCATAAGTTCTCGGACATCTTCGAAGAGCACATCGCGGACGTGGCGTTGGATTTCGCCGGTCAACGCCGGATTGAGGCCGAGCAGCTGTTGATAGAGGGTGTCGTTTATCGGATTTCCTTGGACGGTTTTTTTTCAGATGTAGATGGGGTCTCGCATATCGGAACGGAAAAAAGGGGATTTTGGAATTTTCGGCGAATATCGAAACCCTTCCCGGATAAGGGGAAGGGCCGATTTTTTTACCGGATTTCTATACTGTAACCATAAATGGAAAATGGTACAGAAATTTGTAAATTATTTTTTTCTTTATGCTTCGATAATTAACATGCCGTCGAATGGAAAGCTTGAGAAGTCATTTTCGTCAGAGTGGTTACGGTGCGGCATCGGCTCACCCGAGCGCAGATAGAATCGCTGCGATGACCGCATCCGAATTCGACGCAACCGCAGTCGCGGTCCCAGCAGTCGCGGTCCCAGCAGTCGCGGTCCCAGCAGTCGCGGTCCCAGCAGTCGCGGTCCCAGCAGTCGCGGTCCCAGCAG
>CAIVSN010000101.1 GCA_903908595.1 uncultured bacterium | reverse complement strand
GTCGTTACTTATAATATACACCATAAGTATATTCAATAAAAGCAAAAGTCAATATAAATATATAAAAAGTCGTGACTACTTTTTAGAGGGAAAAGTAAGGTTTTAGGCTATGGATAGCGAAAAGTGCATCTAAGATCCGTTTCAAAGGGTTTCTAGGTGCTTGAAACGGACTTTATAATTTTGAAGTGGCTTCCATAATCGATCGAGGATACCCATTGCTTGGGATTCACTCTTTTGGCTATTCGTGGTTCCTTCGGTTTATGCGCAGAAATCGGCAAGGAGTCCAAGCCAATTCGCCCCACTCCCGTAAACCCGTTCAAAACGATGAAATCCGAAGCCGCTTTCGAGCACCGTAGCGAGGCGTACGATAGTACGCCCGCAAGGAGCGCAGAAATCGGCAAGGAGTTCGCGTTTTGAAAGCGTTTTACCCCGGAAGTTTCGTAAAAAATATGCTGAACTTGCTGCCCTTCCCCACCTCGCTTTCGAGCTCGATCCGCCCGTTCATCTTGGTGATGATTTCCTTGACGAACGCGAGCCCCAGTCCGGTACCTTCGTAGGTCCGGGTCATCGCGTTCTCGCTCTGGGCGAATTTTTCGAATACCTTGTGGTGGTCTTTTTCCGGAATTCCGACCCCGGTATCGGTGACGGACAATACCATTTCGTTGCCCTTTCGGCAGATTTCCAAATCCACGGAACCGCCTCACTGGGTGAACTTAAGGGAATTCCCGACGAGATTGAGTATGGCCTTTCGAACCTGGTCCGCATCCCCGATGACAATTGGCGGCTCTTTCAGATCCACCTCCTCGAAACTCATGCCTATCCGGCGTTCCAGCGCGATGGCATGGACTTCGCTCATGATGCTTTCGCAGATTTCCGAAAGGAAAATCGGAACTTCCTGAAGCACGATATTCCCCGATTCCAGCTTCGCGAGCTGGAGCATGTGGTTGATGATATTGAACAGCCGCTTCCCCGAAGATTGGACGATGGTCAGGGACTGCACGGCCGGCTCCGGCAAATCCCCATAGTCCCCGTCGATCAGCATCGAAATATACCCGAGAATGGAGGTGATCGGGGTCCGGAGCTCGTGTGACGCAATATTCAAAAAGGAGTCCTTGCTATCCGAAAGTTGCTGTAACGCCGCCCGTTGCAATTCTTCCTTTCGCAGTTCCCGAAGATCCAGCATCATGCCCACCGTTCCGGTGGAAATGGGAATCCCGGTGAGCCGCACGGGGATAATTTCCTTGTTTTTGGAGAGCAAACAGGCTTCGTAGGTGGATTTTTCCCCTTTGATTCGGACTTCGTTGTTGTTTTGGACGGTTTTGATGGACTCGGGCTCCCAAAAATCGAAAGATTCCATGCCGATCATGGCTTCCTTGGGATATCCGACGAGTTCGGAAAATCGGGAATTGGCAAAAACGGTCCTTTCGTCCGCATCCCCCATCCAAATGGCGACCGGGGCATCGTCGATGATCCGTATCAGGTCTTCCTGCTGGGAATTCTGCAGGTAATTGATTTTTTCGTTTCCGGCTTGGATAGCCTCGTGGAGTTTCATGGTTTCCCTCGTATTCTGAATGATCTGTACCTGGAGAACGGAACGGAGAAAATTCAGGCTGTTCAGCATGAGATTGTCAAAATGGTCGCTTTCCGCATCGCGTACCGCGTAGTCCGGAACGGTTTTGGTGGAAGAATCCGAAAACAGCAGGATCGACAGGGTTTGGGATAAGCATTCGTTCGTACCGTGAAACGGAGTGAAAACCGAGTCGCCGAACAGCCCCATGAGACCGCGTCTCGTGTCAGGTTTGAAGTTCCACGCGGATTTCTCCCCGAGAAGATCATACCGCGACGGGTCGGAAAACGCGAATCCGCCTACGTGGGGGGTATCCATAGCGAACGACATACAGGATTTCACGCTGCACGCGATCTGATCGCTGGAAAGCATTCCGAGGTAGGCCTCTTCCCCTTCGAGGACGCTGCCGCTCCAGGCGACGTCCTGATTGGAAAAATCCGCCCCGATGATCGTCCTCGGGGCAAACATCCCGTTGCGCTTGACCAACAAAGGAAATACGAGCGTTTTCCCGCTCAGGACCATGTGGATATAGGATTCGCCGAAAGTCGTGCCGAAATACTTGAGCGCGGAGAGTCAGCGCATGCTTTTGGTAGTAGTCATCCGCTCGGTCTTCCCGATGACGAAGGAATTCCCGATGGGAAATACGTCACAAAAGGCTTTGGTCTGGAATACGATATCCCCATAGCAAAAAATCGCGAAGCTCTGATCGACGAGCGTGGATCCGTTCGCCATTCCGACGATTTCCGGACCGCGGAACGATCCGCCCACTACGGGTACGGCCATGTTTTTGCCCTCGCACCGGCGCAAATCCTCCTCCGGATTCGTATTCCCGAAACCGAAAAGGAGCACTCAGGACAAATCTTCGGAAAACAGATCGTCCGGCGGCGTTCCGTCGAGGATTCAGATCCGATGTCGGAAAGAGCCGGCCAAGACCGTTACGGTGACGGCATCTTCGGGATACGGATTCCCATTGTTGGCAAAGCTCCCCCCAGAAATCAGGCAAACGGCCGCTTGCGGATATCCGTCCCGGAGGCGTTTTTCCAAATCGATAGCCTCGGAACGGCTCGGAACGCCGCAAAAAACGAAAACGATCGTACTCCGCTCGGACTCGCGAGTTTTCGCGAGCAGCTGATCGATGGCTTCCGTTTCGGTGGAATCGAAACTCTGGAAAATCATGATTTAGGCTTGAAAACGGAAACCGCAATTCGGGCACGTGCATTCTTTGGGCTGTGGCATTCACTCCAGCAATTTTCTCACGTAGGCAACGGCGGCAGCCGGAGTGGTTTCCGCTTTGACGAGATATCCGTCTGCCCCGAGTTCCTTGGCTTTCGAACGGTCTTCCTCGCTGCTCAGGTTGGAGAAAACGATGATTTTGGAATCCTCGAGGGAAGGCGCGAGCTTGCGGATGACGGCGATGGTCTCGAAGCCGTTCATCGTGGGCATCATCATGTCCATCAGGATGACTTTCGGGAAAAACGAACCGATGATCGTGGTCGCGGCAATGCCGTTTTCCGCGATTTTCACGGTGAATCCTTCGCGTTCGAATTTGCCAGCGTACATGGAGGCGATGACGGGATCGTCTTCGACGATGAGAATGTTTTCGTTCATAGGGGGGTAATTGATTTATACTTGGTCATTACATCATATTTTCGGATTCGAGTCAAAGATTGAAATCATCGGGAGTTTGGTGTCTTAAAAAAACGAAGTTTGACATTTCTCTATTTTAGAATACTTCTACGGTATGTTTTTTTGACTTAAAAACAAAAATATAATATAGTCAATTCGTATTTTAATTTTATAAATTATGTCAAATACCGTTGGTTCTTTAGATTATCAAAAGAAAGTTCTAAGGAGATTAGAAAAGCAATGAAGTATTTCTTGAATGGAAAAAATTGCTTGGATTTCTGGAATTTATACATCACGAGTAACAAAAATTTTATGACTAAATATTGATTTTGTTACAGATAAACAAGTCGGACTTATTAATATTGCCAATAAAATCCATGAAAATCAGGTTAGTCATTGAGGATTAAACATAGCAAAAACTGTTAAAGAAAACCAGACACAATTATTGTGAATTCAAGTTGCTTGAAAAATAGGATGAAAACAGGTGCAATTTTTGTGATGAATTCAAGCTGCTTGAAAAACAGGATTAGACCAGATTCAAATATTGTGATGAATTCAAGCTGCTTGAAACATAGGATTAGACCAGACACAATTATTGTGAATTCAAGCTGCAGATATAGTATGATCTAGACAATGGTGACACTGATTAAAATTAACTAATCAATGTTTATCAAAATTTAGCAAAATGATGGTATGAAAAAAAGTTAAATTTAAATTAACAGGCGAATATTATGCAGAACCTAGATCCGATGAAACTGGTAGCAATTCACATAAATATAAAAAAATTAAATGGGTTTTAACCTGACACCACCAAGCTGTAATGC
>CAIVSN010000100.1 GCA_903908595.1 uncultured bacterium | reverse complement strand
TTCGCGTTTTGGAATACGCCCCCGAGACTTCTCGAAAACGATGAAATCCGGGCGAAAACCGCGTACCGCAGCGAGGCGTACTGGCAAGTACGTCGAGCGAGGAAACGCAAGGTTTGAGCTCGGAGTTCGCGTTTTGGAGAAGTCTCCATTGCCAGAAAAGAGTTTTGGGATACATTGGGGAGTATGCGTTTTTCTCCGTACATTACGACCCTGTTCATGATTTTTATCCTGAGCATGTCGTCGGCTTCGCTCCTGTATCTCTATCTGGATCCCGAGAGGAATCTCATGATATCGTACGCTACGATGGGCACGGCGCTCACGCTCGGGGTCGCTTCGTTTTCGGGCATCGTCATTTACCTGTTCAAGAAAATATACTACCGGGGGCTGATTTCCCCGGAAATCCTCCATGCGTCGGTCCGGCAGGGTTTCCTTGTAGCCGGGAGCCTCCTCGGGATCGCGGTATTTCACAAGCTCGGGATTCTGAACGCGAAAACGGGAAGCCTTTTCGTTTTTATCCTCCTCCTGATCGAGCTGATGATCCAGAGCATCGTCAGCGGTTAGTCTCCTAGCCGAGGTTTTCCGTCAGTCCCCGAACGTATTTTTCCCCCGAAAGCGTAATCTGCCTTCACCTCGGAGTCCGTTCGATGTATCCGATTTTCAGGAGGTACGGTTCCACGACTTCCTCCAGCGTGGATTCTTCCTCTCCCACGATGGAAGCCAGGGTCCCGAGTCCCACGGGACGCCCCCCGAAATGCCGGGCGAGCGCGTCCAGAAGCTTCCGATCGAGCCCGTCGAGCCCCAAGTCGTCGATGCCGAGGTTCCCGAAAATCTCGGTGACTTCATCCAAGCTTCCGGTATCCCGACCTACCGTCGAATAGTCTCGGAGGATTTTGACGTACCGGTTCGCGATCCGCGGCGTACCCCGGCTTTTTTTCGCGACGAATTCCGCGATGGTCGGCGAACTCGCCTGTCAGAACACCCCGAACGTGCGCGCGACGATTTGTTGGAGTTCGGAAATGTCATAGAAATCGAGCTTGAGAATGTTCCCGAATCGGTCGCGCAATGGGCCGGTGAGCTTGGAGAGCTTGGTGGTGGCCCCGATGAGGGTGAACTTCGGAATGTCCATTTTGACGCTCGTGGCCCCCGTTCCCGATCCGATCATAATGTCGATTTGGAAGTCTTCCATCGCGCCGTAGAGAATTTCTTCTATCTGCGGCTTCAGGCGGTGGATTTCGTCGATAAAGAGGATGTCGTGTTCTTTGAGGCTCGTCAGGAGCGATAAGATATCTGCCTGCTTCTCTATCGCGGGACCGCTGCTGGAACGCAGATCCCTTCCCATTTCCCGGGCGATAATCTGGGAAAGCGTGGTTTTCCCGAGTCCCGGAGGACCGTAAAACAGGAGGTGCTCCAGCGGTTCGTTCCGAATCTTGGCGGATTCCAGGGAAACGCGGAGGTGCTTCTTGATCTGCGACTGCCCGACGTATTCGTCCAGCGTGGTCGGGCGAAGTCATGCTTCCCCCTCGTCCGACGCCTGGATTTCGGGAGCGGCGAAGCGTTCCTCATCGGAAATGTTGCTCGATTGTATGGCCATGACGGGAGTATACGGAGAGATGGGTTCTATTCAAATTTACTCCGGTACGACTTTTTTTTCCGGATATTATGCCCATCCTCAATCTCCCGAAACACCGGCAACCCAAAGAAAAAATTGCGTTGGCGGGATATTTGTACTAGACTGCGAGCCGAGCCCCGGTACTCAACCATCCCATGTTCAAAAGACTGATCGACCGCATTTTCGCATCCTGTACGAACGAGAAGGAAAAACGCATCCTGCTCATTACGATAGCGCTCATTTATTTCCTGTGCCTGGGATTGATCGTCAGCCTGACCGTAACATCGTTCTATATCGCGAAGCAATCCGTTTTCAAATCCCTGCGGGAACGTTTGGTCAACCTGACGGCCATTGCGCCCATTATCGTCGATCCGGATCTCGTGGAAAAATACCGGAAGCGCCTCGATGCCACAATCGACGTTCCGACCGCGAAAAACATCGAACAGGAAGCGGATTATCGGAAGCTGTTTTCCCAAATCAACTCGATCTGGAAAACCGATCCCGAAACGATTACCTGCGTGTACGTCCTGACCGCGACCGAAGTCCGGGAAAAGGCGAAATTCCTGGTGGACTGCAACATCTACGAACACCGGGAAAAGGAATCCCGGGGACAAAAAGTGCCGACCACCGCGCAAATATGATACGAATACGATATTTCCAAACAGCGGGAAACCATGGAAGCGCTCGCCGAGAAGAAACAGACCGCGAGCAACGAATTCATCTTCGACAAAGAATGGGGATTGTATTCGCTCATGGGATTCCATCCGATCTATTCGAAGGGCAAGGGCGAATTCCTGGGGGTGATCGGTATCGACATCACGAGCAAAAAAATGTCGGCCGACCTGCTGAACATGAAAAAAATCCTCATTGCGATTGACCTGCTCTACGTCTTCATCTCCCTGATCATCTCCATCGTCCTCGCGAAAACTTTCATGAAGATTTCCGACGTCGTCGAAATGTCGAAAAATCTCCAGCGGGCCCTGGACGAACTCCGGAATCTCGACCACGGGAAAACCGAATTCATCAACATCATCAGCCACGAACTCCGGACCCCCGTCACCGTAATCAACGGATACGCGTCGATGCTGCTCGAAGAACTCACCCCCGACCGAAAGGATTTGGAAGGTTCGATTCGGGAAATAGAAAGAAGCGGGAAATACCTCCTTGGCCTTACCAACGACATGGTGGACATGTCAACCATAGAACTCAGCAAATTGTCGTATACCAAGGAAAAAGTCCCGCTCGCTCCGGTGTTCCGGGAATTGAAAGAAAAATTCGAAGGGGACGCTGCAAAAAAATCCATCGCGCTCGCCTTCCCCGAAACCAAAGAAACCATCGTCAGCGAGCGAAAACTGGTTTTCAAAGTGCTCCGGCACATCATCGACAACGCGATCCGATATACCGAACCCAATGGCAAAGTCGAAGTATCCTACCGCAAAACGGACACGGCCCACGTATTCGAAGTCCGCGACACCGGAATCGGAATCGCGGAAAGCGAATTCGAAAACGTTTTCAAATCGTTCTACCAAACGGAATCCACGCTGAACCGGAAAACCAGCGGCAGCGGGCTCTGACTCGCCATCGTACAAGGCATTGCGAAAGTCATGGGCGGAAAGATCGAACTGGAAAGCAAGATCGGGGAAGGCTCGACGTTCCGCGTCGTTTTGAGAATCGACGGGATATAGGGGATTCACGAATTCCAAGGATGGAATTCCACAATACATCCCATTGCATTTCGAAATGAACATGATAGACTTGCATGCGTAACATTTTCTCATGTCAATCCACCAACAAAACCGATCGGTTCGGAAATTCAAAGGTTTCACCATAGTGGAACTCGTGGTTGTAATAACCATACTCGCAATACTCGGTACCATCGGGTTCATCTCCATCGGAGGGTATTCTTCGAAGGCCCGGGATTCCGCTCGGTTAGGAGATACCGCGAACATCGCCAAGTCCCTGGATCTCGGCATCGTCACTGCCGGATCCTTTCCGGTTCCCGACAACGCGTTTGCCGTTTCGTACTCCGGATGAGCGATCTGGTACCAGGGCACCGTGGGAAACAACGTCATGCAATTTTTCAGAGGCGCCATCGCTTGAGGCGGCATCAACAAGAAGCCGACGGATCCGCTCAAGAATACCGAATATGCCTATTCATCCCTTGCCGAAGGGAACGCCTACCAGCTCAAATCCGAGTACGAGGGCGACCTCCAGGTCACGGCGAACTCGGCGTTTGGCGAAGCGTACGCGGAACAGGGGAATCCGGCCATCGCCTATATCCGGAGCAATTTCGGAGGGCTCACGGCCAAAACGACCACGGGCGGACTGGTCTATGTCTTAGCCGTGCCGAGCCTCATGACCAATACCGGCGGCATGGCGGGAACCCTCATATCCGTCACTTCCCTCTCCGGAACGCTGCTCTTCAACGGGAAATCCCTATGGAACGCCAATTCGTTCAGCCCTGGCGCCGTGGTCTATTCCGGAGCGACGCTTCCCGAGACTTCGAGCGGCATTCTCGCCCTGATGACCGCCCTGCAAACCGCATATTCCGGCTCCGATATCACAAGCGTCCAACACATCGCCACCCTTCTCGCCACGAGCACCGGCACGCTCGTTTCCCTCGGAACTAACGTTCTGAACGGGCAATTGGGCGGTAGCGCGAACGTCACGGCCTCGATTACGCCGAATACCGGAAACGGGTCGGGTCCGTCAAACCCGACCGCCCTTTCCCTGACCCACGCGACGGGATCCAAGACGTTCTCTTTCTCTTGGACGGCCGGTTCGGGAAACGGATGAAGCTGCAGGCTGCAATTTTCCATGAGCGGATCGATTTGGACGGACGTCTGAGCCACGACCTACGACTGCGACGGTCCCCTGTCGAACCAGAGCGTCACGCTGCCGGCTGACGGCTGGTATGGCGGAAACTGGAACGGCATGCGAATACGGGCGGTTCGATCCGGCGACGGCACGGCGGTAGGAACGTTCGCCCAGACGCTTGCGTGCACTGCGACTTCCTGAAGTACCACTTCCACCCCGAATATCGACGAGGACTGCAACGGCACTTGGAACAATACCGTCAGCAATGGAGCTTGGACCTATCTCGACAGCACTTCAAGCAAGTACTACGGCTGGGGCTGAGCCGGAGCGATGCTCAAATGAACCACTGCGGAAACCACCGCTTCCTGCCAAGCCTGGGCCACCACGAACGGACTTACCCACTTGTCCGTCGTCGACCAGCCGGGATATCCCACTTATCTCTGCTACGGCAACAAGGACGGCACCGCCGGAAGTTACGGATTCAATTCCGCGACCCATTATACTTCCGGACCGGCGTATTATTAGTCGGGAAAAACGCCTTGCGGGAAAATACGGGGAAAACGCTTGCTTTTTTTGTTGCATTTTTCATATTTTTCGTATCATACGCAGGCTTCCAAATATTCCATCGCCATGTTACGCCGGCGATTATCATCTAATTCATCATTATGGCTAAGACTCCTACCAAAGTCGTCAAACTGCAAATCAAGGCGGGAATGGCGAATCCGGCTCCTCCTATCGGTACCGCCCTCGGGCCTACGGGTATCCAAATCGCGGCATTCTGCAAACAGTTCAACGACGCGACCAAGGACAAAATGGGAACGGTCCTCCCTACCGTCATCAACATCTACGACGACCGGTCGTTCACTTTCTATACGAAACAGCCTCCGATGACGTTTCTTATCAAGACGGAGCTGGGTCTCAAGTCCGGTTCGAAACTTCCCCACAAAGACAAGGTTGCCCACCTCACGGACGCGCAGCTCACCTCCATCGCGGAAGCGAAAATGGTCGACCTCAACGCGAACAGCCTCGAAATGGCAAAAAGCATCGTCGCGGGATCCGCGCGGTCCATGGGAATCACGACCGATCTCAAGAAATAATACGTTTTACGGAGTCCGCTCCGTATACGGCGTTATCGTCTAACGGTTAGGACACAGGATTCTCATTCCTGTAATCGGAGTTCGATTCTCCGTAACGCTACCAATCATCGAATTTCAAGAAAATAACCCTTCTAATCCCTGCTTCGGCTCTATTTGGAGGGTTTTTTCATGGGTTACAGCGACAGGCATGGTGAGTCGAGGTGAAATGTTTAATGTCAAGCATATTTTGGAAGAAAACAGAGTATATTCCCTTATTTGTCGCGTATTGTAGGGGAAAATACAAGATTTTTTGTTGAAGAGACCTCTGAATTCGTGAGCTCGGCTTTCTTTAGGGAATACTTTTAAACCTTTTCAAATAACTCTCATAAGCACCCATATACTTTTGAAAATCAGGGTTCCTCGGGAGCTGGTCTCGGAAAAATATATCCCATTGCTTTTGTAAAGTAGCCTTCCGGCTCTCTCAAATTTGTGCATCAAACTGCTGGAATATTTCCCGTGCCACTTCATTGGAAACGAGTTTTGCATCCAATATCGAAATGATGTCAAACAAATCCTTCGATTCCGTTCGTCTCTGTCCTCCGAACATTGCAACGAATTTTCAGTAGAATATGCTTTCTATGGTTTCCGATAGACACTTTATCTCGATGGGAAGATACTCCTTGTAGTGATTCTCGATACCGTACTCCTCGTATGGGGTATCAAAGTTGGGCCTGATGGCAAAGTCGAACTTGATTCGTACATTTTCAGCAAACACAAAGCCTTTGTCTCGGAGTTTTATTTTTACGGCGAGCGAGCCTTCTCCGTAATCCCCTTCTACGATTCACCCGACACGTTCGAATCGGAGACCATATTTCATATCGACTCTTTCAATAAGTTCAGACATGAGGTTTTCTATGGAATCTTTGGAGACGTCTTTGATGATATTGAAGTCCAAATCCTTGGAAAAACGATAACTGTCATATTTCTTCCCGAAAAATACCTTTTTTAAGGCGGTTCCCCCTTTGAAAACCAGCATCTTCGAAAAAGTTGTCTGGTACAACTCCGATATGAGGATATTCAGAATAAAATCACGCTCAATTGGAAGCGTTGCACCGGAAAATCAGCACTGCTTAGCGTATTTGATGATGGCGTTCTTGGTAATGGTATATGCGGACATTTTAGTGTTCTATTATGGAGGCATAATTTTCGTTGGCATTCAGTATCAGTTTCCATTTTGTGTTGTATATTCATTTGCCAATGTTCTTCCCCCTGGATTCAAGCCAAATATAGTTTCCCAGAGATTGTTCCAAGATGGCCGTGTAGAAATCGTCTGGAACAATCATGGCAAAGGTATCTATGAAGAATCCTAGAGTTTTAGAAAGCTTTACCCTATTCGGATACCGCTTCAAATACTCGGCCAGTTTTGAATAATCTACCAGTTTCTCATGATTCGCTTCATAAAAAGCCTTTGCCACTTCTTTGGCTCCAGCTGCGAATTTCGGATTGGAGAATGAGTCAAGGAGCGATCGTTCCATGTCTGTTATATCAATCAGTTTGTTTCTCACTAAAATCTTCTTTATTCAGAAATCTGAACCGGTACTGCTTTTTGTAATGACATACTGAAAATGAGCCAATTCTATGTGTTGTTTTGAAGGCCTCTCACAAACCGAAACAATGGAAGTATTGAAGAACTGTTCCAATAAATCATAGTGAGTGAGCGCTGTTCCATGACTCACGAATCAAGAACCATTTCCGATGCAATCGACGAAAAATAAAGGACCAACGGATATTCACGATTCTCAAAAATCATGGATGTAGAATATGCCATTCTTAACCCGCGTTAATATCCCCTTTTTTATCAGGGATGCGATGGCCTCTTTTGCATAATATCAGTAATGTTTCGTTATCTCTCAAACAGTAAGAATTTTTTGATCGCCAAATTTTTGCAAGAGAGATAATCGTAAATCTGTCATATGACGTAGAACACATGAAATAATATTTTTCATATTATATTCAATGTTTTTTGGTTTACAATTTTATTTCAAGTCTAGTGTTTCATATAGAAGGCCTCCCAAATTCTATTCGGGCCTTCCTTATATCTTGATACTTGAGCTTCCCATGAGACGGGGGAGGTAAAAGATTTTAACGCTCCAAGCATCTCTACCATCGGATACATCAATCCCTTTTAGGGCACAAAAGAGCTCGTTTTCCTTAAATACAAGCTCTTTTTTGTTGCCTACCCGGAGTTCGATTCATGCGTATTTCAAAATCGGAACCCTTCGGATATCATCCCCCGTTTGATAGGCTTGGTACAGGGATTTCGAGAGTTCGATTATTTCAAACAGCGCGTCTTGCAATTATTCAAACTTTATAGTAATTTATTCAAAATTTGAATTTTACAACGTATTCCCACGACCTTGAACATAACCGAAAAACAATCATTTTTCTCGATTTTCCTCAACAAGGATTTCCACTACCCCTCGGTGAATCAGATACGGGAGGTTTTAGACGGTTCCGGATTGGATTATGCCGCTTCCTACGAGCCGTTGGATCTTTCTTTCCCTTGCAAGTGGACGATGACCGTAACGGTCGAATGGGAAAAATGAATCAAGGCGGAGTACATCCTGTTTCTCGCAAACAAGGATTTTGACCTGAAAACACTCACCGAATCCCCGCAAGACATCAATTATTTCGGTTTCTCGAGGAATGTGGAGAATTATGAAAAGGAGGGTGGGGTCTGGGAACTTTGAGTGGTGACGGACATACGCCATAATCCGCTCAAACTCCTTCACCTGCAAATGAAGCTCGTATCATGGTTCCGGTCCTGGGCAAGCGTCGTGAGAGATAACAATACGTACGTGGTTAAGGATATGCTCTTTATCGAGGATATCGCTAATAACAACACTCCTCCTTCTTTGGATCACCTTATACTATTACATAAGGTGATCCCTGAAAAGCAAGACGACCAATGCTATTGGTTCCATACGCACTGATTGCGACGATGCTGAGTTCCCGAGGTCGAGATTATCGATGTTCCGAAGGAATATGCCGGGAATATAATCTAGTTTGTGTAAACTCAATCTAAAGTCAGATATTTCCGTATGCTTTTTCTGAGGAAATTGTATACAGAATTTTTGTTTTTGGTAATTATTTGTTGGCGAATGTTAAAGAACGGGACCGGGATGCGATT
>CAIVSN010000099.1 GCA_903908595.1 uncultured bacterium | reverse complement strand
TTCTTTCGGGAGCTTATCGGCAATAAGTGACCGAAGAAAAAAATAAAAGATGTCCGAATATGTGACTGGAAAAACCGGGAAACCGATTCCTATTGGGTATAAGGGGAATTCGATTCGGGAAAGGCGCGAAATGCCTTCAATCCGTAAAACATTGTCAGGTTGTATGAGAAATGATTACGGCTATAATTGACGGGCACCGTGGATTTCACCTTCATCACCGATATCGATGCGCATCATTTTTCAGGCCAAAATATCAACCGAACGAAAACTATCATTTACCAAAAAACCATGAGACCCATCACGACCCTCTTCCTGCTCATGAGCGTTGACGGAAAAATATCCACCGGGGACGTGGATGAGCTGGACGTAGACAAAGATTTTCCAAAAATAGGAGGAATCCGGGAAGGCTTGGGCCAATACTACCGACTCGAAGAAGAGACGGACGCATTCTCTCTGAATTCCGGAAGGGTTTTTGCCAAAATCGGTTATAACGAAAAGAAGGAAGCCATAGAAAAAATCCCCGTAAGCTTCGTCGTTATCGACAACAAGCCACACCTGACTTCGGTCGGAGTGGAAAATTTGTCCCGGAGGACAGAGAAATTATTTATCGTAACGAACCATAAGAATCACCCGGTTTTTTCCAAGGCTTTTGATAACGTGGAGACGCTGTTGTATGAAAATGACATCGATTTCGCGGACGTATTTTCCAAGTTGAAAAACGTGTACGATATCAACAGACTAACGATTCAGAGCGGCGGCGGATTGAACAGCGTGCTCCTGAGAAGCAAACTCATCGATAAAATTTCGATAGTCGTCGCACCGGCCCTTATCGGCGGGAAAAACACGTCAACGCTCATCGACGGGGAATCCTTGCATACGTTTGAAGATTTGAAGAATATAAAAGCCCTGAAATTGGATACGGTCGATATTTTGGAGAACTCGTACATCCATTTGAAATACGATATAATAAACGAAACCGAAATTGAAAAATAGGAGGAATTCCCGGAAAGAAACGGCATTAGGAAGTTTCAAAAGAATTCCCGGAACTGATAATTTTTCCGACTGATTAATTGTTTTTAAGAAACCCAAAGAACCGTTTTGCGCTTTCTTTTTTTCGCCAAAAGAATAAAATTTGCAAGCCGACAGATTCCAAGGCCCCCTGCAAAACTCCCATGTCAAAATCACTCAATATACAGTTCGAAAACGGCGTTCGTTTTTTGGTACGGCATTTCCCGCCTTCCGTTGCAACGAGCAGAAAACCGATACTGTTCCACGACATCCGGGTCGGCACGTATCTGTATGAGCGGGGATATCCCGAGGACGTTGTAATGGCCGGTTTGCTTCATGACGCAATCGAGTGGTCAAGCGCGACGGAGGACATGGTACGGGACGAGTTCGGGGCAACCGCACTCCGGCTGGTTCTCGCCAATACGAAAGACGATACCATAGAAGACAAGTACGAGAAGACCGACGAACTCATCCGGCGCTGCGTAAAAAACGGGCAGGATGCGTTAATCATAAAAACTGCCGACATTTTGGATTCGTTCAAATGGTACGCGAGCCAGGACAACCAGGGAGAGCTTGGATATTGCATGAGAAACGCGAACGCCATTTTCCGGTATAAGGAAAGCGATTTCGTCGATCCGATATTTGACGAGCTCGCGATCTGGAAAGAAAAGTTCGAACATTTGGGCCAATAACAATTCTTCGAAATACCTGTTACGCCTAAAGAAGAAAATTTTATCAACTCACTTCAATCGCATGCACCAACTCATAACCGAAGCCTATCTGCCGATTTTGGATATCTATTCGAAAGACAAGCCGGAATTTCTCCTGCCATTTTTTGACAGCCCGGTCATCCGAAGGCTGGCGGATATTTCCCAATGATGCGGCACGGAATACTGCAAATATTATTCCCATAGGATCGCGTATTCCAGGCTCGATCACAGCCTGTGAGTCGCAACGATAGTTTGGAATTTTACGAAAGACAAAAAACAGGCGCTCGCGGGATTTTTTCACGATATTTCGCATACCGTTTTTTCCCATGCGTGAGATTTTTTGCTCTGAGACGCGATCCATCAGGAGTCGTCGGAACAACATACCACGAAGCTGCTTCGGGAAGACGCGGTAATCATGGCCGAATTGGACAGGCTGTGAATCGAATTGGACGAAGTGGACGACTATTCCCTGTACCCCATCGCCGAAAACGCATCGCCCGGGCTTTCGGCCGACCGGTTGGAATACACCATGGCAAACACGTATTCCATATGGCGCGAAGACTTACGCCTGATCGCGGAAATCTATGGCGATATCGCGGTTTTGACCAATGAGAAGGGAGAATCGGAGCTCTGATTTCAGGATTTCGACTTGGCGAAAACGTTTTGAGATTACTCCGTCAAAAATTGCGAATGATGCTATTCGAGTTACGAAAGCGTTTCGGCAATGGCGTTTCTTTGAGAAATTTTCAGGCAAGCCATAGATGGGCGACTGATTACGCATGACGATCTGTACCGATTGAAAGACTCCGAATTCATTTCCCTATTGGAGAGTTGAAAAAACCAAAAAGCGAAATCCATGTGGGATTTTTACAAGAATCTCGACTCGTATGCCATAAGCAGGTACGCGCCAAAAACCGATAAATATTTCGTTAGCAGCAAGTCCAAAAAAAGATTTATCGATCCGTTGATCAAAATGCAGGATGGGCAACGGAGACTGTCGGAAATCTCACCGGAATTCGTCGAAAAAAGAGACTATCACCTACGGAGGAAAGAAGAATGGATTATTTTGGATTACACGGTATAAATGATCATTCCAAAAAAACGCGGAAAATCTAGATTTTAGTACGTATTTCCAATAATTATCCCGTATTTTGGTACCAAAAACCAACACGTACCACCAGATTCCCAATTGCCTCGTCGGCAAATTGCCGGAAACGTTTATCCGTCACCCCTAACCCCATGCCCACGCTCCATATTTTCTCCGGCTGACCAGGAAAAGAACACGAAGTATCCCTGGCCTCCGGCAAAAACGTATTCCGGGCCGCAAAAGATTCCCGGGCGTTTTCGGACATCCACATGGTCGTCGTGGAAAAAAACGGAGCGTGGAATATCGACGGGAGGCCAATCGAGAGAGACGCGCTCCTGAACCGGATGCGAACGGAACGATCCCTGGCGTTTCCGGCCATTCACGGGACGTTCGGGGAGGACGGGGAGCTCGGACTCCTCCTCGAAACGTCGGGCATCCCCTTCGTCGGTTCCGGAAGCCGTACTTCGCGGCTCGCCATCGACAAGCAGGAAACGGGCGATTTTCTCAGCGGAAAGGGCATCCGGGTGCCGGAATCTTTCGTGGTGACGAGCGTTTCGGAGCTCGAAGGACTCCCCATCGAATTCCCCTGCATCGTCAAGCCGAAAGACGAGTGATCGAGCGTTTCCCTCTACAAGCCGAAATCGAGCGGCGAGCTTTATGCAATCGTGGAAAAAGAACTGTCCCTCCGGTCGGAAATCCTGGTCCAAGAGTACGTATCCGGAAGGGAATTCACCTGCGGGGTCGTGGAAATGCAATGAGCAAACCGGGCGCTTCCCCCTACCGAAATCATTCTCACGAAATGAGAAGTTTTCGACTACGATGCGAAATATAGCATCGGCGGATGCCAGGAAATCACCCCGGCGCCGGTTGACGATTCGCTGACGCAACGGATCCAATCCCTCGCGCTTCTGGTCCATGAAGCCTGCGGGTGCAAGGACCTCTCCCGGACGGACATGATATGGAACGCGTCGGGAGAACTCGTGGTTCTGGAAATCAACACGCTCCCGGGCATGACCGATACGAGCTTCATTCCCGCGCAGTTACGGGCGGCGAAACTATCGCTCGCGGATTTCGTGGGATCGATGTCGGAAAAATACCGCGGGTAAGGCTGGTGCGATGGGGTTTGGATACGCGAAATCATTTTACAATCCTGCGGTTATCGAATAACATGACTGCGAGATGGCATCATTATTTTTTCACGCATGTCCGTTTCAAAGAAATTCAGCAAAAAAACGGACTGTCGATTCTCCCTTAGTCTCTAAGCAAGAATAACTTACACTTTCCCATCGTATGCATGAGATATCAGCCATCGTTGCCTCATACTTGTGGAGCCCGCTCCACTGCGTAAGAGTCGCCTTGACTGATACCTCATGCATACGCGGCAAAGTTGCAACGTATTCTTGCTTAGAGACTTAATATTTTTTAAAATTCCCACTATGGCACTCCTACTGTCGTATTTCCTGATGGTTTTGATCGGAGGGGCCACGTTATGGATCATTTGACAAATGTTCTCGGAGGAACCCCCGAATTTCGTTCCATGCCTTATCGGAGCCGGAATAACGGAATTCGTGAACCTTTTCGGCATACCCATCCTCCCATTCGTCGTCCTGTTCATCGTGCTTATAAAAATCGGGGGCTTCGAAGGCATGCCCGCTTTTTTTGCGACCATCCTGTATGGGGCAATCGAGATATTCCTATTCGGATTGATTTTGGCGACGTTCAAGGACGCATTCGGATAAGATCGAGAGGAACCGGTAAAACAATTTCCATTGGGCACGCCAAAGCGATAAGCGGCAGAGACTGAATCGATTTTCCCCCTTCAGGCCCAGGGTCCTTTTGGCTCCCCCATTTTGACCAGTGCCATATAGGGGGAGCCGCCAGATCTAGTCGCAATAATTCCAATTCCCGCTCAATCTGGCGGTTATCGTGGCGGTAAGGGTCGTTTTCATTTCGGCATCCGTTTTCCCGGCGAGGATTCCGGCTTTGTAAACGGCATAGTCGGCATCGAAGATTGCCTTGCTGACGCTTTCCATCCCCAATTCCTTGTGCTTTGCCACGATCCAGGTCCCAAAAGTAGTACCGCTCGGATCAGCCCAGCTGCCCTGTCATCTGACATAGGCTCCCTTGTAGCATGCCCCGGAAGTGCTGTTCATGCTGTGCGTCACGGTTTTCGACGTGGTTCCCCCGACCCCTCTGCAGGTGAGCGTGAATTCTTTTCCCGGAATGGAATCGAGGACGGACTGGGGCTTGGTGAGCCGGTCGATACTGTAGTAATTCGTACCCCCTCCCGTTTTTCCTCCCGTCGTCCATCACATCCGGGTCGCCCCCTCTCCGGAAGCGGTACATTCCATCGCGTCAGTGCTGCGCCAAGTGACCTCGTAGAAGCTTTCGCCCCGAGTTATCGTAAGGTGAACGGCGGGAGCTGGGGTGGTCTGTATGGCGTTGCATTTCATGGAATTGTTGGCATTGTATTCGTTATATAGCCATGAATGTCCGCTTCCGGACGGGTCTCCCGGACACGTCCAGTTCCGCGAGCCGTCCGATCAGTTCGCAAGCAGGGTATGCTGGGCTCCGTATTCGCAATACGTCAGGGCGGCCTGATTCGCCGCCATATTCCCTCATTGGTTCCCGTTCATGGTTCCGCATTTTCCGACTCGGAGCCTTTTGATGGAACACGAGGCCTTGTTCGAGGTGTCTACCGAGCCGTCGGCCTTCTTCCCGTTGCACTCCCAGTTGTAAGCGCCGTCCGTGCCGTCCTTGTCGGTAACGTTGACTATCCCGGAAATGTTGCTTCAGAATTTGCTCACGTCGCAGAGCTTCGCGTCGCCCGAAGATGACGGAGGGGTGCCTCCGACGTATTGATGCACGAAATTCAGTCATCCCGCATCGTATCCGTTAGCGTTTCAAATACCGAGGAAATGCTGCGACGCATTCGTCTGTCAGCTTTTTTCGTCCATCTCGCCGCAAGCCCCGGCCGAGGCGTTCGGCACGGCGACCGAAGAGGTACAGTTGGAAGCGTTTCCCCCGTTTATCCCAGTACAGCGGTACGCGTGGTTCAGTCCGTCTATGGGCGATACCGCATCGGTAAATTCCTTGGTCCCGTACAGGCAGGTATCGGATCCGCCATTCGCCCATTCGCCGCACTTTCCGTCGATCCTAATCTTCCCGGTCCGGCACTCCGTTTTCGCGCCCCCGTTGACCCCGTCGCAGGTATACAGGTAATTGGTGTTCGCCCAAGCTGCCGGCAATCCTATTGGACCAGTACCGCCATTTTCCATAATGCTGTCGTAGTACGGTTCGAATTGCGTTCCCCCGTTGTATTTGTAAGTCTTGACGAATTTTCCCTTGGCACAGGTATTCGGCGTATTCCCGTCGATGGAATTCATATCTACTACCGATCCTGCCACGCTGCCGCAAACTCCCGGCTCCGGGGGATTGGCCAACGGGGGAAGGATGGAAATGGCGACCGTTTTCGTCGTCGTCAATCCCGTGGGTCCGGTACAGGCGAGCGTAAAATTCTTGGCGGAACTTACCGTCACGTTTTCCGATCCCCCGTTCCCGCCTCATGCCACCGGTTTCGTTCCGGACCAGTCGCCTCCCGCAACGCAGGAGACCACGTCCTTCATCTGGTACCAGTTGAGCTTGACGGAAGCCCCGGCAGCCACGGAATACTCGGAGGTAGTGAAGTTGAATACCGGGGCGGCATTGGCAGACGTATCGCCCGCGCCTTCGGCGCAATAGTTCGTTCCGGAAACGATATGGTATCCCGTAGGACATATCGGATTGCCGCTCGTGCTATTGCAGGAATATCCGCTCCATGAAGAACAATTCCTCGTGTCGTAGCAAGAGTTGGGATTATTGGGAAATTTGAGAAAACCCGCTTGGCAGGAGGTAGTTTCCGAAGATACCGCCACCGCCGTTCCGCTCATCCGGCCCTCGTATACCCTCGGGTAAATGTACTGGAACAGGAACTCGTAGTCCCTTCCCAGGCTGGCCCTGGTGGTATTGTCCAGCCGGTCCACCTTGGCGAGGTACGCGTCCAGGTAGGCGTTGTATACCGCCGCGTTCGGGGGATTCCCGGCCTTGTCCGCCGCCTTCTGCTTCACGCGGGTTACCACCCCGTCGAGGATCGTCCGGCCCTGTGCGCCCGTCAGGCGGTCCAGCGTCTGGTCCGCCGTCGCGTTCCGGTTCTGGTAGGGGGTGGATTTGAGGTTGTTTCCCGGAGACGACATCGTTCCGTACGTCAGGAACGCGGTCGCGACGAAGGTTCCGAGCGCGATGAGGAGATTCTTCCCCTGGGAAGGGGCGTTTTCCGTTTTCATATTCCGAAAAAGTGAGGTATTAAAGGCGAAATGGGGCGAGTCCGGCAAATTGTAGGGGATATCGTCTTGGAATGCAAATGATTTTGGTTCTTTTGCGCCCATTGGGAATTTCTGGCATAAAAGAGTGCCATACCTAACCGAATCTGGTTTCCCGGTTTTTCTCGTCACATATTCGGATATCTTTTATTTTTTTCTTCGGTCACGCATTGCCGACAAGCTCCCGAAAGAAGAAAAATGAAATCCATTCCGGATCTATGACCATAAAATACCGAAAACCAATTCCTATTGGGTATATTGGGGATATGAGAATTTTCGTATGAGAAGAGTTACTTCTTCTCAAAGGTAGCGTATACGCGATTAGTTTTATCAATGGTTATGGTACACGTGCTATTGGTTCCGCGACAGTCGCCACTCCAGCCTGCGAAGACAGAGTTTGGTTCTGGAGTCGCAGTGAGGGTTACTTGGCTTGCCCTCCCAAACTGTTTCTCGCAAACGGTACCACAGTTGATTCTGGCCGGACTAGAAACGATTGTGCCGGATCCAGTCCCAATCGTGAGCCGAGTTCTTGGCTTCGGTATCGAAAATGGGTGAGTTATATTCACGGACGGATTTGTGGACGACAGACTATGGGCTGAGAGGGCATATCCGCCGATCCTAGCTCACCATTCCCTCGCCTCCAGGTAATAGGTACCACTGGTAGTTGCCAGATAGGTGAGTCGAGAATCCGTTGAATCACCGCTCTCATCATCAAAACCTACGAGTTTTCCGGTTGAGTCATACAAATTCAGCCATGGATCCCAAGTGCCTGTTCTTAAAACGAGATCAAATCCATAGAGGGTTCCTGCGGTGAGTTCCACTTTGATAAAATCCGTATCGCCCGATTGCTCAATGATACCCGTCGATGATCAGCCAATAGTAATACTTTCGTTAGTAAGGGTTGGCGTAATAACAAGGTTAGGCATATATTTATTCGTTTGTAGAGTTCTTGTGTCCAGTATCGTAAATGGGTGAGTTATATTCACGGACGGATTTGTAGATGACAGACTATGGGCTGAGAGGGTATATCAACCAACATCATATCATGTACCCTCCGAATCCAGATAATAGACCCCGCTAGTAAGCGCCAGATAGGTGAGTTGGGCTTCGCTTGCATCACCACTGTCATCGTCAAAACCTACGAGTTTGCCACTTGAGTCATACAAATTCAGGTATGCATCCATAAATCCGCTTCTTAAAACGAGATCGAATCTATAGAGAGTTCCCTTGGTGAGTTCCACTTGGATCCAATCTGTATCGCCTATGTATTCTATGGTGCCCGTCGATGATCCGCCGATTGCAATGCTTTTGGCAGTAAGGGCTGATCCGGGCATATCATCAGATGATGCATTGGTTATTCCTGTTGTCCCTATGTTTCGAACGGTAAGGGTGTTGAGATATTGTGTTGATTCAGGTACGATTGTCGGCTCTATATTCGTTACTGGAGCAGGGTCATGATTCACGCCAGTATCCGTACCGGCATAATCAATATTGACGGTAGTTATTGGACCCCATACCGCATAGAATGTGACATCGCTTGTTCGCCCAGTAAATCTTGCGCCATTTGTTCACATGGTATAGCTCGCTCCATTGGCATAAGCTGGAGCTCAGACCGCATTATTTTCTGACCATCATAGGAAGGCATGATTCGCATTCGTGAATGCATTGTTACTGAGTACTGCGGTTGCTCAATTCGCGACGGTCTGTGGTGGCATGGTTCATAGGCCGCCATTACCGTGATATGCGATGGTATAGCTCGTTACGTCTGTTCATCCTGCAGTTCCCGCCCCTTGTGTTGTTGCACCGCCTGAAGCCTGACATGAATTCGTTGATGTGTTCCAAGCAGTTCAGTTGGCGCAATTCGCTCTCCATGAAATGGTTGTATTGGCCGTTAATTGGGCAAACGTGACCAATTGCCCCCCTCAAATATCATATTGGAATGTATCTGCGCCAAGAATATTTATTACTGCCCCATTTTTTTGAGTGAGTTGGATAGTACTCGAAACATATATTCCAAAATTGATTTCGCTGAGATTCAACTGAATGGCATTATCCCCCATGGTATCTGAAATTCTTATCACCTGGGCAGAACTGAGATTATTTGGAATATACTTATGATTACCGGCACCGGCACCGGCAATTCCATTAGAACTGCTGGTGATTGGAATGTCAATATAGGCTGTTGCCGCCACCGCCCCGTTCATCCGGCTCTCGTAGACCCTCGGGTAAATGTACTGGAACAGGAACTCGTAGTCCCTTCCCAGGCTGGCCCTGGTGGTATTGTCCAGCTGGTCCACCTTGGCGAGGTACGCGTCCAGGTAGGCGTTGTACGCCGCCGCGTTCGGGGGATTCCCGGCCTTGTCCGCCGCCTTCTGCTTCACGCGGGTTACCACCCCGTCGAGGATTGTCCGGCCCTGTGCGCCCGTCAGCCGGTCCAGCGTCTGGTCCGCCGCGGCGTTCCGGTTCTGGTAGGGGGTGGATTTGAGGTTGTTTCCCGGAGACGACATCGTTCCGTACGTCAGGAACGCGGTCGCGACGAAGGTTCCGAGCGCGATGAGGAGATTCTTCCCTTGGGAAGGGGCGTTTTCCGTTTTCATATTCCGAAAAAGTGAGGTATTAAAGGCGAAATGGGGCGAGTCCGGAAAATTGTAGGGGATGTCGTCTTGGAATGCAAATGATTTTGGGTCTTTTGGCTCTTTTGGCTCTTTTGCGAAAAGCACGTAAGCCTCTGCGAAATTCGCTTAGTCTCCAAGCAAAAATAAGTTGCAACTTTTCCGCGTATGCCTGACCGCACACGGGGGTATTTTTTGTGGGATGTCAAGGGGTTGATAGTTGCCTATTGACTAACAAGCCTAATAATAACGATATGGATATACGAAAATACGAAATATGAGAAGAGGAAGAGATTTGGAAGATATACTACCATACCACCCACCGGATAAACGTCAGGAATTATACCGAACGCCAACTGGAACGCTGGGCGCCGCATGACATGGATATGAGAAAATGGCGTGAGAGAATCGGGAAAAGCAATCCCTTTGTCGCGGTAGCCGATGGTATCCTGGTGGGCTTTGCGGAACTGGAACCGAACGGGCATATCGACTATTTCTACTGCCATCATGAGTGGCAGGGCAAAGGGGTCGGAACGGCCATCTATCGGGAACTGGAAAAAGAGGCTCTCCGGAATGGGATACGAAGGCTGTTTGCGGAAGTGAGCATGACGGCAAAAGAATTTTTTCTGAAAATGGGGTTCGTGATTACGGAGGAGAGGTCCAGGATTATCTGCGATGCCCCTGCGAAGAACTTCATGATGGAAAAAATGCTGCCCTTGGGATATTCGGATTTGGAATAGGGGTATTTTCGAATTCAAAAAATCGGGTAATCCTGCAATAAAGCTAAAACAGGCGCTTACGGCAATACGCTTCTACGCCCCCGCCAATTCCCCCATCCTTTCCCCTACCCCGTGCGGCTGGTACAAATACCTCTGAAACCGGAAAAACGTGCTCCGGATCTTGTCCACCCCGCCGAGCGCGGCTTGGTGGTCGATTTTCCCGGCTTCGTTCTTGGGAACGGCCCACGCCTCCCAGCGGTATTCGGGGGCGATGACGTTCCGGTATTCCCGGCCGGACAGTTGGGCTTCGGTCCGCTTGTCCTTTTCGAGGTCGTCGAGGTATTTGAGGAAGAGGATCCAGGAAGTCTGCTCGACGTAATCGAGCTCGCTCCCGCATCCGGCGTCCTTGTGGAGGATGTCGTCGATATTTTTGAATGACTGTTCGAACATGGGGGATGGGAGATTATTTCTGGATGGGGGCAGTATAGCGGGGATGCGGGATAAATCCAGAGGTCCCGGAAAAATGATGAAATTCGAATTTCATTTCGGGCGCCGGAGTGAACCGTACCGGGGTACGGTGAACGAAGTGCGGAAAATGGACGAGAAGTTCGCGTTTTGCCGGGGTTTCTTTACGCCACAATTTCATAGGTCCCGTTTATTTTTTGATATGGGCATCGAGCGTTTGGAGCATTTCGGTCGGGGAAATGCGCTACCGCTTTCTGGTCGAGCCGTTTTTCCAGCACGGGCCGCATGAGAAACCCACCGCTCGTCTCGGTTGCCATAAAGCGTGCGATCTGGAATTGGCTGCGCCATTTCTTCGGAATGGTAACCTGTCCGTGAAAAACGCAATTTTTATCGTGGCTCTCGATAAAGGGCAAGATCCATCGTTTATTTCTTGGAATTCAAGAAACTCTCCGCTCGAAATATCTTGAAATATACCCAATAGGAATTGGTTTTCGGTATTTTACGGTTACAGATTCGGAACAGATTTTATTTTTCTTCTTTCGGGAGCTTATCGGCAATAAAGAAATTTTTTTCGGGGACTGATCACTCTTCTTGAATGGCAGCCTCTGACCCATAGGCCTTCATAACAAGTTCAGTCCTTATGATAATACGTTCATTTGCAATAGCACATACCATTCATTAGATCGCCCTAGAAACGGTGCCCATCCAGTAAGGTGTAAACTCAGCGGCCATTTCTTTGTCGTCCTTCCATTCGCCTTCGTACCGGTGCCCATCTGGCCAGGTGTAAACTCAGCGGCCATTTTTTCTGTCGTCCGTATATTCGCCTTCGTACCGGTCTCCATTTATGTCAAGTACTATTCACCTTCCGCTTCTCACGTCGTCTTTCCAAGTCCCGTCATACCGGGTTCCGTTATCGTAATGCATCGTTCCGTGCCCCATCCGAACCCCCCTTCTCCAATCTCAGGCATATTTGTCTCCGTTGGCATACTGCATGGTTCACTGGCCATGCCTTCTCCCTTCGAAAACATCTCAGACGTACGACCCTTCCGCGCTCGTCAGCCGGGCCACTCCGTCCTGGGTCTGGGATACGACCCTTCTTGAATCCGCGGGCGGACTGCTTTTCATCTGTTTCGAGAGTTCCGTCAAGAGCTCGCGATCGATATTGCCTTGCGTGGTTTTCATAAAAATTATGATGAGAAAGAAACGGAGTCCAACAATTCCCTGAGGTCTTCCAGATCCGGATGGATGGCTATTTGCGCCCGGTAGTACGTACGGTTCAATTTGAGCAATTGGATGAGGCTGGTAAGCGCGTTGTCCTTTTTGCCGTCGGTCCTCCAGGCGGTGATGGCATATTTGAACCATGCCTCGCGATTGCTCGGATCCCTCTGAACCGCTTGGTACATCACCCGTTCGGCGTGGTCGAACCTTCCGAGCTTTACGAGATTGCTCGCGAGATTCATGAGGATGAACGAATTCATATGCGGGGATTTCACGCTCGCGACCTTTTCGGTCTGTATGAAGAAAGCTGCGGCTTCCGGCGCGTTGCCCAAGGAAGACTGTATCACCCCGGAAGAAAGGAGGATATTCGGGCTCATGTCGTCGAGCTTATAGGCTTTTTGAAGCATTTTCAAGGCCATGGAAAGATTTCCGTCAATGCGGAGAAGCTCCGATTTTTCCCAAAGCCTCCTCGCCTGTTTTTCGTTTTCCGTCATTCCCGCCCGAGAAAGCATTTCTTCCATCAGGTTCTGATTCCTCTGGTGTACCAGCATTTCGTTTTCGTGAGTTTGCAAATAGGTGGAACGGATTTCCCGCAGGGCTTGGATGAGTCCCATCCGGGTGATGATCTGCTCGTGGTTCAGGTTCATGATTCCGTATCCGACGTCGCCCAGCAACGCCTGTACGGCATGCCGCGCCTTTTCGGCATTCACATTGACTCCGGAAAGTATCGCGTTCCCCTTCTTTTCTTGGGCTATCACTTCGGCAATATACTGACCCATTTGGTATTCCCGCTGGTGGTAAGCATGGACCGCATCGTCACGGCCCGAGCCGATCAGCTGGCTCACGAACTCGCTGGTCACGTCCTGGCCAGCTGTCAGCCTTTCGCTGCCATAATTCAAATCCTGACATACGGATACCAAGTGTTTCTGGCTGTCAAGAAGTCCGCCGAGGCGATCGGACACCGCGTATTGCGCGTCGGCAAGCCTTTCGGTATTGATAAAGACCTCCGGTGGAGCGATATAGTTCGGCGTCCGACCGTATTGACTCGCGGAATTCCCGGTTTGGCCATCGAGGGAATTCAAATGCCGGTCCAGCATTTTCTCGATTCCTTTGATCGATTGGTCTATGCTTCCTTGCTTCGGCAACACCATTTCGCCCTTGGTTTTGAAAGGGGTGTACGGGTTATTCCCCATATCTTGCCATAAGCGGGATCATTCCAAACTGGGTAAGTCTTCACATCGTTTTGGCATATTCGAAAAAAATAATACTAAGTCTCCTAGCAAAAATAACTTACGCTTTCCCATCGTGCCCATGAGTATCAGCCATCGTTGCCTCATGCTTGTGGAGCCCGCTCCACCGCGTAAGAGTCGCCTTGCCTGATACCTCATACGTACGCGGAAAAGATGCGACGTATTTTTGCTTGGAGACTAAGGAGTCCGCTATCCGAAAGTATGTATTTTTGTTTTGATTCAATCTATTGGATATATGGTAATTAATATTTTTATTTGTCAATTTTCCTTGGGACGATGTAACGAAATACGGCATGATGTGGATCAAGTGACACATTAACCCGGCAAACTCAGCGTACGAGAATATGTATGCCCAACGGGAATTGGTTTCCCGTTGGGCATATCAGCGCAATTCTGAATCGATTTCAAAACCAATTCGGGAATGAACGGGGAGAAATACGATTTGAAACCAGACCGAAAATGAATATAAAATACCAGCGCCGACCCTTCAAAAAATAAAGCGCGCGGCGTTTCGAATTCGATAGATTATTATGAAATCGCGTTTCGATATCGACCCCGCGTTCCTCCGTAAATCCCCACCCATGCACCAGCCCCCCTTCGATTCCCAAACCATGCTCGATTACGAGGACTTCATGGAGGCGTATGATCGCGAACCCATGCCTCCCCCCTTGGTCCTCGCGCTGATTCTCCGAGACGTTTTCGATAATGCGTCATGCGAAGCGATCGTCGGCCTTGGCGAAAGCGGAGAACTTGAGGCATGTGCCCTTCTCGAAGAACTCGAAACGAAGGCGAAAAACGCGGACCTTCGAAAATGGTTGCGCGTTGCCCGGGTCCGATGCGGCGGATATGCCCAAGGGAACGTGCCTTCCGGATGAGACGGCGACGAAAGCGATTTTTTTGACGGGGCCATGGTATTTTCGCCGCTCGGGACTTTCGAAGGGCTCATGCGGTTCCTGATCGGATTCGCCATAGCCGATCCAGATGGGTTCGCCAAGAAGTGCGACAAGGAAAATATCGATTCCATGTTCCGGTTCTACGAACTCCATGCGAAAATCGAGAGTTTTGAGTCCGACGGGAAGTATGCGCTCGTCAGCATGGGGATTGATCCGCGCCATGCGCCCGCCGATCCCGCCGAGCGATTGATCGCCCACTTCAATGCCGGCTCCAAGACGGTCTTTCACAAGTACTATTGTAGCAATACCGCAAAAACGCCCTGGAACGAATGGACGAAACTCCTGGACGACGTACCGGAAAAAGCAGAAAATATTTTTTAACCTTTCCATATATGGCTGCCAAAAAATCAAATGCCGGTATCTGCACCTATTGCAACGCCACCGTCGCGAAACGGTCGAACAGCATCGAGAAGCATTTGAGCGAGTGCCCGGAACAATTGGCCCTCGCGTCAAAATCCCCGCCGCGGAAATGCTTTCTCCTTATGATACAATCGGAAAATCCAGCGTATTGGATGCTTGTGAAAGTGACCGCCGAAACGAAACTCAAGGAACTGGACTCGTTCCTTCGGGCCATGTGGCTCGAATGTTGCGGGCACCTGAGCGAGTTTTCGTATGATGAGCCGTTTACCGACACCACGATCGAAATGACGAAAAATTTGAAAAGCGTCTTCGCTCAGACGAACGAATTTTGGTACGTGTACGACTTCGGAAGCTCGACCAATATCCTGATTCGGCTTTTCGGCCAGGGGGAGCTTCGGAAAGGCGAAAATCCCATAACGATCCTCATGCGCAACGTGGCTCCGGAGACGCTGTGCCAACACTGCCACAAACCCGCCGGTGGCATTTGTTCGAAGTG
Source organism: uncultured bacterium (assembly GCA_903908595.1). Taxonomy (GTDB): domain Bacteria; phylum Patescibacteriota; class Gracilibacteria; order BD1-5; family UBA2023; genus CAIVSN01. The sequence continues at coordinate 10,634 of CAIVSN010000099.1, read as the reverse complement.
CCAATGGGAAAGCGACACCCCGTTCGTCTGCGAATGATGCGAGGAAACGCATCCGTGCGTCGAGGAAGAGGAGGATGACTCACTGGTCTCCGGAATTACCAATTCCCCGAGAATGGGGGAATGTGCCTATGACGACTATTGTTTTATCAAATCGGAGGTGAAAGGGTATTTTCCGAAAGAAATCGTATAGCGGCATCAGGATGAAAAGGAGAATAATTATTAAATAGCGCGACGGGAATCGGCCCTCCAGCCCCCTTGACATCCACCGCCCCCGACTTGTCAACGGAATTTCCCAAAAAAACTTTCGTTTCAAAAAATATACCCTATACTCTCCCCACTGCATTTCACGTGCATCTGCCCGCGTATTTTTCTCTACAATTTTACGCATACGTCGATGAGGCTGTTTGGCTCGGTACGTTCGTATCGACCACAATCATCTCTACCCTTGCTCTCTGTGATACAGTGAGCCTGGGACTCCTGCACACAGGGAACAAATTTGGGCACAACGGAAATCTGGTACAGAAAACCGAGCATTTATGCTCGGTTTTTTGCATGTTTGGGGATGTTTGGATATACTGGAGGCATATCATTCCCAATATACTATGGCCAATAGCAAAGAATTGCCAAATTCCGGCGCGAATTCCGGCGCGAATTCCCAGAATTCCTCGGACGCGAACTGGATCGAAGCGCTGAATCTCATCCGCTACAACGTCGAAAAAGACACGTCGCGCCACCTGTTGACCCAGGCTTCCGCGAACGATTTCATACGGAAGCGCCTCCCGAGCGAAAAGCTCGCCATGGAATACGTGGAAAGCATCTGGGCGCAGGTCGGGGAAAGTTCCCGTTACTCGAAAGTGGCATTGAACGACGAAACCCTGCTGGGGTTGGCGCGGAGCCTCCGAAGGGATTTCCTCGCGAAAACCGCCGTTTCGGAAAGCCGGAGGAACGGAATAGAATCCCAAGTGTTCCTCGAATACGATCTCGGCGAAGCGCAGAAAGCCGCCGTCAGGAAGCATATTTCCGAAATTCCCGCCCCTTCCCTCCGCCACTACGGAACCCCTACGGGAAGGAACATCATCATTTGGAAAATAAGCCGGGATCGCAAAGAAGCCGTCCCCGCGATACGGAAAATATCCGAACGGCTACGCGACCTTTTCGGTTCCGCGGCCGACGGATTCGACGACCAGGCGAAAAACGCCGTCCTGTCCGCCGGGAAAAACGGCCGGATGAGCGTATCCAACCTCAAGCACGTCTGGAACCAACTCGACGAACCCGGCCGGACGAACCTCCTCTCGGCATGGTCCATCGACCTTTCGATGCGCTCGCTCCACTCCGTCGACGAAACCGTCTTCGCCAAGTCCTCGCTCACGGAAAGCGTCCGGAAAAACATTTCCCAAAACGTGTCCCCGGAAATCCGAAAATTGCTCAAGGATTCCGACGGTACCGACTTGGAATCCATTCTCAAGGATTTGGAATGGTCGGATATTTCCGATGCCAGCCTGGAAGGGAAACATATCGTCGACCTCATGAACGGGGCAAATTCCCCGTTCCCCCGCCGGCTTACCGCCCACTTCCAAGATTGGCTCGAAAGCCACATGGAAGTCGAGAACCTGGAAAAGGAACAGCGTCTGAACGCCAAGAAAAAGAAGCTGCCGGAGAACGGCACGCTCGAATCCATTTCCCCGGAATGGGTGAAACGGTTCCGGCTCCAGCTCCGCGAACGGACCGGATCGACCTGTACGAGCATGGAACTCATGCTGACACCGGAATTCCTGAACGGTTCGGAAAAACTGATCTATTCCGTCATTTTGCCGAACGGGGACGCGCGTCACTTTCAAATCGAAACCGGAAAAAACGAACGGAATGCCCAAGAGGGGAATCACGAACTCCATATCGTACCGCTGGACGCCGACCATGTCCCGAATTACCGCCAGAGGAAAATTTGCCTGATCCGGGATTTCATCGGATTATTCGACCAATCTTCTATTTTGAATTTCGAAACGAAGGGGGATTTTTACCAGAAACTGGGAAAAACCGTGCCGGCGGATACCGTGCCGGTAGGAGAAATCGATCGGACGGATTTCGATCCGAACGCGAAGGGGACCCGTACCGTCGAAGAAAATCCGAATCCGTACGCCGATCCGGATGGTCTCGATATCGAAGCGGTAACTACCGAAAACGAGGAAATACTGAAGGAATTGACTCGGGCAAAGGAAGCCGACGCCGAGGGGAAGGGCGAAGCAGGAGCCGCCAACGCTCCCGGAGGAACGGCGGCAGGCCGGGTCGGATCAACGAATTCCAGTGAAACCCCCGAAGCTACCGATACCACGAATGCGCTGCCGAATAACCGGAATGAATTCGATGCAATGCTCTCCAAAAAACTGGGGAACAACGCCAAACTCACCGAAGGCACCTGTTTCAGCATCGGAAAGCCCGGATCGAAAAAATTCGCCATATACCGGGTACAGCTCCTCGGGGTGACCAGCCTGAAAGTCTGGGGCGGCACGAACGAGCGCCCTTCGGAAGAAATCAGCTACTCGGATTTGTTCCGGGGAATCCAAAAAGAAGAGAACCTCTTCAAAATCCTGGGAAACAAGCTGGGGAACCACGAGGACCTCCTGAGTTTCATGCAATCCGAATCGACCCAGGGCGACGCATGGGGTCAGCTCAAGGTCACCGACGATGGCAAAGGACTGGATTTCGTCGATCGCAGATTCGATTCGATCAAAGTCAAAAAGCAGTATTTTCCGGGAAACGAAGGGAATATCATCGAAATCGTCTCCATCGAAAACGGAAACGCGCGGGTTCGGATAGGGGAAAAATTTGGCAAGGAAGGCAAAGGGTGGAAAGCCGTTTGGGGAGAAGAGGAAGTCATGCCGCTCTATTCCGTCACGGCATTCCTGGGACGGTATTCCTGCACTCCGTGGAACGAACCGCCAAGGGAAATCCTCTCCAAGGAATTGCCAAAGGGCGTGGAAACGACCAAGGGAACGCTCAAATCGATATTCGGCCGGTACAGCTTCCACGACATCATATCGGGAATGAACAAATTCACCGAGGAACTCAAACACCACCTCCAACATGGAAACCACCTCCAGGAACAGCGGATCATGCTCGGCATCGCGAAAAGAATGGGAATGGACAATTGGAGCAGCGAATGGTACGCCGATTACAAATCCCAATATGAGAACAGCGAAAAAAATCTGATCGAAGAACGCCTGAAAAAACTCGCCGCCATGGCCACCCCGTTGCGGCACAAATCCATTCGATCATCCCTGCTGAATAACGGGACCCACGACTACGATCATTGGACCAACGCGCTTTCCATGCTGGAAAAGCACGGGAACCTCTATGCCGGGGGCTTGCAGGATCTCGAGGGAAGCTGGATATTCTTCAAGCGCATCGCCAATATTCCACTGAACGCCGACGTAAACCAATACGAAGCCTTCCAGAAGGCCGTGGAAGCGAACCGGGGGAGGGGGATCGACAACATTACCGAAGAGGCGGTCATCGAATCCTACATGCAGGCCAACCACCATTTCCCCAACGCCAAGATATGGCTGATGGTGAAGCAGCTCGGTCGGAGCGGAACGGATTCCGAAACCACGGCCGGGGCCAACGAAGTCGATCAATTCAACAATCTCGACCAGCGGCTGGCCTACATTATGGGAAAGCTCAAGTCCAAAGAATACGCGCACGCCATCGGGGGATTGGAAAAGGTCTTCGACAAGGAAGGGCCCGCGTGGAAAAAGCAAAGCATCGCCTTCATGCTCGCGATGAGCCGTATCCCGGAACGGCTTACCCGGAAGCAGTTGAGCGAGTTCGCCGATATATACGACAAAGGAAGGCTGCATTCCCCGGCGCTCCATTTCATCAAGGACCGGGTCAGTCAGGAGAAATTCCGAAATGCCATACGGGCCATAGTGAGCATAAAAAAGGATCGGTTGGAAAAATCGGGGAATAAGAAAGCCGGGGAAACGATGCAAGACGATTTCGACAAGATGATGTCAGCGATAGGGACGAACGCCGACCATCTCGATACCCATGCTCACGGAGGCCCCCTGTCCTTCAAAACCGACATGTGGAAAAGCGTGAGTGACTTTTGGGAAAAATACGGCAAGGAAATCCAGGTCGAGCTCACGATTAACGACGAAGGCGATATCATGAACGCTGCGTCGTTGCTTGAAAAAAACCCGGATCTCAAAGAATACGCCGATGCCCACAAGAAGAATCTTGGCAATACGAACATCCTGAACGGAGCCGAAGAAAGCCTCGGAACGGTCTATATGAGCGGGGATGCCGGCTCGGGGGTTATCGGTTCGACACCGGAAAAGACCCTCGACAAAATGGGTATCCAGGGCCATCACGGAGGTTTCAGCATCGGGGGGCAGGAAGTCGCTCTCCAGGGGGATTTCCAACGGAGCCTGAAAACCATTCGCGACAAGGATGAAAGGTATTTCAGTTTGGCAGACAAAAAAAGCTGGTTCAAGCAGGCATACGGGGCCTACGTGGCCAAAATCATCGGGGCATACGACATGGAAGCCTTCCTTTGACAACCGACGGTTATCCCGTTCAATGAACTCGGACTCATACCGCCGCTTTCGGTGAATGAGAAAGAGAATCTCGGAAAAATTGCCGTCATAGTGGACGAAATAGAAAAGTTACAATTGGAAAATTCCGGCATCAAGACCAAAATTCAGGTAATCCATAACGGAATCCAGTGAAATCAGCCGACGGAACCGCAAAGCAATGACCTGACCGAATACAATCGGCAAGTCATCAAAAACGACCGGATAATCTCGGAAAAAAGCGTTATCCTGAAAAAATTGGAAGCCGACGGGAAGAAATACGAGAGGTTCGATCCATCGAATTCGAATCACCGACGGCATTTTGACAATATGTTCGACATATACATGAGGTCAGGCTGAATCAATAGGGACGGTACGGTCGATACCGTAAAACGTACCAGAGATGAATTGGAAAAAGCCCTGAGCAAAGAGCAAAGGGAAAGCATGATGAGTCCCTGAGAAGACGTTATCAATGCTGATCCTTCAAGGAGGTTGGAAAGTAACCAATATGATTAGCCTCCCGCCCCCTTTTCCCACACTTCTTTTCCCTATTTCCCGCTTCTCCGTATAATCCCGCCATGACCAGAATCTGAATCGACGCCCGGATGTACGGAAGCGCATTTACCGGAATCGGCAAGCACGTAGCCTGCCTTATCGCCGAACTCGCCACGAAAGTAACGCCGGAAGACGGGATGACCTTCGTGATTTTTTGTGAGCACCGCAACGTGGAACCCATCCGGAACCTTTCGCCCATCTTCGAAGTGATCGGCGTGAACATTCCCCACTATTCCCTGAGGGAGCAGCTCATATTCCCCTACGTACTGGGGCGGGCCAGGCTCGACCTGATGCATTTCCCGCATTTCAACGCGCCGATCCTGTACCGGGGAAACATCGTGGTGACCATCCACGATCTCATCCTCACGTTCTATCCCGGCAAATCCGCCGTTTCGGGATTCAAGGAATTCGCGTACAAGACCACGCTCGGGTCCGTGGTCAACAAGGCCAAGCGCATCATCGCGGTCAGCAAGCACACCAAGAAAGACCTCATCGAGCTCATGGGCATCGACGAAGAAAAAATCACGGTCGTCTACAACGGGGTGGACGAGGTATTTTTCGAGAAACAAAGCCCGGAGAAAATCAAGGAAACCGCGAAGAAAATCGGCATTCCCGGGAAGTACCTCCTCTATCTGGGACTCCACCGCGAACACAAAAACCTCGGCCGCCTCGTACGCGCGTTCGGGGAAATGGTATCGAGAGGCTACCCCGGAACGCTCGTGCTCGGGGGCAAAGAAGACCCCCGGACGAACGAGGCCCGCGAAGCCGTACGGGAACTCGGGCTCAAAAACCGGGTGATATTCCCGGGGCACATGGATTTCTCGGACGTATTGCCGCTCATCCAGGGCGCGGAAATCTACGTCATGCCATCCCTGTACGAAGGGTTCGGGCTCCCGATCCTGGAGGCCATGGCGAGCGGGGTTCCGGTCGCGGCCTCCAAGACCACTTCCCTCCCGGAAGTCGGCGGGAAGGCAGTGCAGTATTTCCATCCGCTCCGGGTCGACGTGATGGCGAGGGCTATGGAAGAAATCGTGAAATCCAAGCGGATCCAAGCGGAAATGATCCGGCTCGGATACGAACAGGTCAAAAAATTCAGCTGGGGAAAAATGGCCGACGAGACGCTGGCGACGTATAGGGAAGTCCTCGGGAAAAAATAACCGACCGGTTCGAAAAAATCTCTCCGGGGTTACGGGAGGTATGCCCAATAGGAATTGGTTTTCGGCTTTTAACGGTTACAGATTCGGAACAGGTTTTGTTTTTCTTCTTTCGGGAGCTTATCGGCAATAAGCGACCGAAGAAAAAAATAAAAGATGTCCGAATATGTGACTGGAAAAACCGGGAAACCGATTCCTATTGGGTATATATTAGTACTGCTCGAACTTGACGCATTCCTTCTCGATTCCGAGTTTCGCGAGCGTTTCCCGCACGGACTTGACCATAACCGGGCTACCGCAAACATAGAATTCCCGGAACTGGGAAACGTATTCCGGCGTCAGGCAATCCGTCACGTATCCCGTTTTCGTGCCTTCGAGCGAATCCTGGCTCAGGTATTGGGCGAAAGAAAAATGCGGATACGAAGCGGAAAGCCGCTCGAACTCCTCCTGATAAAACAGGTCGGCAACGTTTCTTACCCCGAACGCGAATTCGGTTTTCGCGGAAAACTTGCGGTCTTCCAGGGATCGGATCTGGTAATACAGCGGGGCGAACCCGGTGCCGGTCCCGACGAACAGGCGGGGAATGTCCCCTTCCGTCAGCACGAAGTGGCCCAACGGGCCCATTCCCAGGATTTCGGCACCGATTTCGGAATCGCAAATCTCCGCGCTGCCGGAAGCCTCGAACGGCATCCGCTTGATGATGAAATGGAATCGGTTGCCGACGGATTGCGCGTCGTAATAGGAAGATCCGTCTGGCATGGTGCCATATTCCGAGAATTGGATATCGGACGAATAGGAGATGGAATACGCCCGCTTCAGCCCGGAAGGCAAATGGAACAGGATATACTGCCCCGGCTTCGGAGCGGGAGCGGAGTCCGAGTCGAACGTGAGTTCGAACACGTCGGCGGTCAGGGATTTTTTACCGGTCAGTCGGAATGGATGTTGGACGAAGGCCATGGGAAATTTTTAAAACAGACCGCAGTATATGCAAATACCGCCACCCATGCAATGAAAATTGAAAAAACCTCCGCAAAACGCGAACTCCTCGCCCATTTCTCCGCTCCTCGTTCACCGTACCTCCAGTACGGCTCGCTCCGGTACTCGGAATTGACTTCGGATTTCGTCGTTTTGCAGAGGTTTCTAAACTTCGGCGAGATTCGCATTGCGAATCCGGTTCAGATCGTTGACCATCCGAGCGAACTCGCCGACCTCGTCGGCCCCGTTGATTCCGGTGGAAAGGGAGAATTCCGGAAGGAGCGGCACGAGCTTCTTGCGGAGGCTCGCAGTAATCTGGGCGATTTCGATCTGCTCGCCGACGGTGCTGGAAACCGCTGCCACCGTGCTCGCGACGCTCGTTTCCGCCGTTGCGACGGGAGCGGATTGGGCCGCTTGGCCGACCGTCAAAACGCCAGTCGGAACGGCTGGCGTTTGATTCGCGGAAGTTTGGAGGGTAACGGTAGTTGACATGGGCCAGTACTATATCATAATCCTATTTTTTCGCAAGTAATGCGCGGATTTGCGCTTCGATTTCGTCGGCGACCTGCGGGTTCGCCATGAGGAATTCCCGGGAATTCTCGCGCCCCTGGCCGAGCCTGAGCTCCCCGAAGCTGTAGAATGCGCCGGCCTTCTTGATGATGCCCTTCTCGGAACCGATGTCGAGCATTTCTCCCGTTTTGGAAATCCCCTGGTTGAAAAGGATATCGATCTCGACTTCCCGGAACGGAGGGGCGATCTTATTCTTGACCACCTTGATCTTGACCCGGTTTCCGGTCGCTTCCTTGTCGTCCCCGGTACCGGATTCGATCTTTTCCTTGCGTCGGATGTCGAGCCGTTGGGAGGCGTAGAACTTGAGCGCGTTCCCTCCGGTGGTCGTCTCGGGATTGCCGAACATGACCCCGATTTTCATGCGGATCTGGTTGATGAAAATCACCGTCGAGTTGGACTTGGAGATAACCCCGGTGATTTTGCGGAGCGCCTGCGACATGAGCCGGGCCTGGAGTCCCATGAAGGAATCCCCCATGTTTCCTTCGATTTCCGCCTTCGGGACGAGCGCGGCCACCGAGTCGACGACGATGAGGTCGACCGCTCCGGAACGGACGAGCGCGTCGACGATTTCGAGCGCCTGTTCCCCGTAGTCCGGCTGGGAGATGATGAGTTCGTCGAGATTTACCCCGATTTTCCGGGCGTATTCCGGATCGAGCGCGTGTTCCGCGTCGACGAACGCCGCGGTGCCCCCCGCCTTCTGGACTTCGGCGATCGCGTGGAGCGCGAGGGTGGTCTTCCCGGAAGATTCCGGACCGTATACTTCGACGATACGTCCCTTCGGGAATCCGCCACCGAGCGCGGCATCGAGGGAAATGGAGCCGGACGAAGTGGTCTCTACTTCGAGGAGCGCCTGGGTGCCGAGGGTCATCACGGATCCGGCCCCGAACTGCTTCTCAATCATGGCGAGGGCTTGTGCAAGCGCCTCTTTCTTATTGGTCATACGAAATGAATTACGAATATAACGTCACTCTATACGAAAATATATATATTGCAAGAAAATATATGTACTTCGTATATATTATGCGATACCCCCGCGGAATGCGAATTCCCCGTCCGTTGCTCCGCCCCTCGTTCGCCGTACCTCCGAGTACGGTTCGCTCCAGCGCTCGGAACGGACTTCGGATTTCATCGTTTCGCGGAGATATCTACCGATTTTTGGAGTAGTGCTCCTTGACGGAAACTTCCGTTCCCGTCGCGATGTTTTCGCCCTGGCAAACCGTGCAGCGGTATTTGGCCAGGTCTTCGTTCAGGACTTCGGCCGGCACGATCTTGGCGCAGGCCCGGCAATAGTGGACGATTTCTCCGCGTTCCGCATCGAAGTATTCGCGTTTTTTGCCAAAACTGGCGACGTTGACGAGATCGTTGTAGGTGGAAGTCATGCTGCTACGTAAAATATACGCGGAAGTATACGGAAAAAACGGAAAAAAACGAGAAAAATTATTCGAAGAGTTTTCCGAAAAATCCTTTGGAGTCATAGGTATCGAGTTTTTTCTCTTTGGCAATGGCTTCGTAGAGTTCCCGTTCCTTTCTCGTGAGCTTTTTCGGGATTTCCAAAGCGATGAGGACAATGAGATTCCCCCGGGGTCCGGCCTTGGTGGAAATGTTCGGGAATCCCTCGTGGCGGAACACGAGCTGGGAATTCGGATCCGTGCCGGGCTTGACGTCGATTTCCCGCTTGCCGAGGATCGGGATGTCGATTTCCCGTTTGGTGCCGAGGACGAATTCCACGGGGTCGAATTTGATGGTGCAAACGAGGTGGTGTTCGTCTCTCGTTAGGTTCTCGAATTCGTTCGGCACGCGGAAGTGCACGAAAAGGTCGCCCGACCCGTCGATGCCTTCGTGCCCCTCGTCCCGGAGTTTGATGGTCATTTCGTCGTCGATTCCCGCGGGAACGTCGATGGTACGGGTCCGCTTCTGGCTGACGTACTTCTTCCCCTTGCAGCCGGAACAGGCGTCGCGGATGACCTTGCCGGTACCGCCGCACCGGTCGCAGGACGTCGCCTGCTCCATCACGCCGAAAAGCGTCTGGACCCGGCGGCGGACCTTGCCGGCGCCCCCGCAGTCCGGACAGGTCGCGACGGAGTCCTTGGACTTTGCGCCGCTCCCCTTGCAGTCGGAACAAATGACCTTTTTCGTGAACGCGATTTCCTTTTTGACGCCGCGATAGGATTCTTCGAAGGTGATGTCGAGTTCGAGTTCGAGGTCTTCCCCAACCTCCCGCCGCCGTCCACCGGAAGCGGATCCGCCGAAGCCTCCCCCGCCGTTGAAAAACGTCTCGAAAATATCTCCCATGTTGAATTCCGCGCCGAACCCTTGGCCACCGAAGCCTCATTGTCACATGGTTTCGGACGTTCAGAAGCGGTCGTAGTGGGCCTTTTTCTGCTCGTCGGAAAGCGTGGCGTACGCCTCGTTGATTTTCTTGAAATCGGCTTCCTTGCCTTTGTCGCCCTGATGGCGGTCCGGGTGGTGTTCCATGGCCTTTTTCCGATAGGCCTTCTTGATTTCTTCGGGGGTCGCGCTCGGTTCCACCCCGAGGATGCTGTAAAATTCGTGTGACATGGTGGCGTTAAAAAATTCGAACGGGATTATAGAAATTTTCGTATAAAAAACAAGCACCAAAAGGGGGAAAGTGCAAGGAAAAAAACAAGAGTGCGGAGAGTGGATACTTGGGGGGAGAAACAGGAAAACCAAGATAATACTGTTGTTTTTACCGCATTCCGTATATCCTAAACCTAAGCGAATTTGGTTTTCGGAATTTTACGGTTACGGATTCGGAACAGGTTGTATTTTTCTTCTTTCGGGAGCTTATCGG
>CAIVSN010000098.1 GCA_903908595.1 uncultured bacterium | reverse complement strand
GCCCAAATTAAAATAGGACTTCAATTAATAGTTAGGTTATTAAAATCAAAATCTTTTCTATTCAATAAAGCTTTCACAATACGATCACTTCAAATGTCTAGGAAATGTTGTAGATAGGTTTTGTTTATAATGTCATTATGTTCAAGTAGCATGTTCATATCAAAATCATTTCTTGTCATGAGAAGTGCAATTGCCCTATCCGTATTTCTATTGAAAGCAATTTGGAATGCCTCTCGATAGTTGAAAATTAAATCTTCTCTTTTTAGTAGCAATCAAATTATTTTATTACTACGATCATAGCGTATTGCCGCATATATTGGATTATCTAAATTTATATCTATATCCTTCCTCTCAAGCAATAACTTTACTAAATTGTAATTATTTTTCTGAATTGCAGCGCATAGAGGCCTCGTAACATTTTCGTTTGAAAAATTTATGTCTATATCATCTCTCTGGAGTAATAATTTGACTATGTCTTCATTCTGTTCTTCTATGGCAATGCTCAGAGGCCTCTTTGATATATCATCTTTAATACTCCATGAATGTCTATTGCCTGGTTCCTTGAAATTTACATCAATATTCTTTAAATTTAATAAAAGTCTAACAATATCAATATTTCATTGCCTGATTGCTTGACATAACGGATTATCTGTCAAGTGGTTGCTGAAATTAACATCTATGTTATGTTTGTCGAGCAATAATTTAACTATTTCATTATATCCACCTTGGATTGCAAAATTTAATGGACGATGTCAATAATAATTTTCGATATTTACATCGGTACTATACCGATCAATCAATATTTTTGCTATCTCTAAATATCATTTCCGTATAGCATTAATTAGGGGGCTGTCAAAGTTTCTATCTGAAGTATTAACGCTAATATTTCCATATTTTGTAAATAATTTGAATATCTCAATGTTTCATTTGTCAACTGCAATATTCAAAGGATATTGCCAAACAGATTGATCAAAATCACCATTACTATGGTATCTATTCAACAAAAATTCAATTATTTCTAAATTTCATCCGTATACTGCTGTAGTTAAAGGAATGCTTTTTATATTGAAATCAATATTATTTTCATATTTTGCAAGTAATAATTCCAGTATGACAATATCTCATTTCGTAACGGCTACATCTAAAGATCTGCCCATAAATCAATAGGTTGAATTTCTATCAAGTTTTTCAAGCAATAATTGAATAATTTGAATATTTCATATCCTAACAGCCATACATAAGGGATTTTCATACATTTCGTTTTCAAAATTCATATTTATTCGATTTCACTTCATAAGGGATTGAATTTTTGTAATGTCACCTGACAAAATATACTGTCCTAGTAATTCCTCATTGTTTTGAATATCTGACATAAAATTTATTTGCTAATGAAAGGATTCTCGTAAATCAAAATAATCCAGTTAGTTTTTCTTCGTGGATATTGTATCGAAAAATAGTTGCTTGCAAATAGAGTCGAAGATAAAATTTACCTCACGCTATGCCCTCGGCTGTTACACTTTCGATTCCAGGATGTCTTTTTTGACAAAAGAGTTCAGGAATTCTCACAGGAACTCTTTTTTACTCAGAAGTCGCTTCCCAAAACCACTTTTGGATATCCTCACAAACGTGAGAAATTCATTTAGATAGTCACGATCTTCAATTGGGCAAACTCCGCAAGCTGTCTGACGAGGTTTTCCTCATTTCTTAAGAGCGATACTGACAACGGAAGCGACGACCCACCGTAAAAACTCGAATAAAAAAAGACCCCGATGGTGCGGTCGTTGCCGATCCCGTTCGAGGTGCTGTCACGAGCATTATGCACTTAAGCTCCCAATTGCAAATATTTTGCATGGTGAAATTCGAGTTTTCCATCCTGCCCCGGATTCTCCTGTTCTCACAGATCACCCCTATCGAAAATTCGTTCAAAAAAATTTTCCGCCAATTGTCTTGCAATAAGCTGAGGAGCGTCTGGTGGGCTAATTCATCGAAAAAATCCGATTGAAAAATCCCCATTATGTTATACACTTCACCAAAATGCATTCCGAATCCGACACCCGCGCCAAATACATCGACCCCCAGCTCAAACGAGACGGCTGGGCCGATTCCCACGTCGTCCGCGAATACGCGTTCACCAACGGCCGCAAGTTCGTCGGCGGCAAGTGAAAGCAGAAATACGCCGATTACCTCCTCAAGTACAACGGGGTCAATCTCGCCATCGTCGAAGCGAAGAAATACGACCTTCACCCGACCGAAGGACTCGAACAGGTCAAGGAATACGGCAAAATGCTCGCGGTCCGGTACCTCTACTCGACCAACGGCCAGAAAATCTACGAATTCGACCTCGAATCCGGAACCGGGGAATACGTGGAAAATTACCCAAGCCCCGAAGCCCTCTACCGAAGGACGTTCGGCGAAGCGAACCACGTCCGGGAAATCCTCCAAAGGGAACCGTACTTCATCTCCTCCAAACGCCCGAGATACTACCAGGAAATCGCCATCTCGAAAACCATGGAATCCATCGCGGACGGGAAAAACCGAATCCTCCTCACGCTCGCCACCGGTACGGGAAAGACCGTGATAGCGTTCCAGGTCGCCTACAAGCTCTTCCAAGCCAGGTGGTCCAAGGACGGCATCGGGAAACGCCGGCCGAGAATCCTCGTCCTCGCCGATCGCAATATCCTCGTGGACCAGGCGATGAACACCTTCAACCCGCTCGAAAAGGACATCCTCAAAATCAACGGAAGCCTTATCAAAAAGAAGTGAGGCATCGTCCCGACGAACGCCAATATATTTTTCGCCATCTACCAGGCGCTCGCCGGGGGCGCCGACGAGGAGCATCCCGAAGAAATCCTCGAATCCTACTACCACCGCTACGACCCCGACTTTTTCGACCTCGTCATCATCGACGAGTGCCACCGCGGCGGCGCGAGGGAAGACGGGAACTGGGCGGAGATTTTGAAACATTTCACCGGCGCCGTCCACCTCGGGCTCACGGCCACGCCGAAACGGGACGACAACGTTGACACCTATGAGTATTTCGGCAAGCCCGTATACGAATATTCCCTCGCCCGCGGCATCGACGACGGATTCCTCACGCCGTTCAAGATCAAGCGCATCCGGCTCAATATCGACGAGCTCGCCCTCACGAGCGGCGACCGGGTCGTCCAGTGAGAAGTCAAGAAACCCGTCTACGTGACGGGGGATTTCGAGAAAAGCATCATCGTCGACGAGCGGACGGACCTCATCGCGGAAACGATTCTCGGGAATATCAACCCGATGGACAAGACCATCGTCTTCTGCGTCGACCAGTCGCACGCGCTCAGGATGCGGGACAGCGTCAACCGGTACAAATCCGTCAGGGATCCCGACTACTGCGTCCGCGTCACTTCCGACGAGGGCGATATCGGCCGGGCGTACCTGGAGAGATTCCAGGACAACGACAAGGCCATTCCGACCATCCTCACGAGTTCCCAGATGCTCACTACCGGAGTCGACGCGCTCAACGTCCGCAACATCGTCCTCGTCCGCAACATCGGCTCCATCGTCGAATACAAGCAGATCATCGGCCGGGGCACCCGCCTCTATGACGGCAAGGATTTTTTCACGATTCTAGATTTCGTCGGGGCGACCAACGAGTTCCGCGACGAGATTTGGGACGGCGGAGAGGATATCGCCGAACCCGAGCCCAAGGCTCCCCCAGTACCCAGGGAACCGAGAGATATCCCCCTATGACCCCCCGAACCCCGGGAACCGACCCTCGTCGTCGAGCTCGATGCCGGACGGGAAGTGAAAGTCATTGACATAGAGACCCGCTACATCGACCCCGAAACCGGCAAATTCCTCTCCTCGAAAGATTTCCTCATGAAGCTGGTGGACCGGCTCCCGATGTTTTACCGCGACGAAGCGCAGCTCCGCAAAATCTGGTCCAATCCCGAAACCCGCGACGAGCTCCTCGCGCATCTCGCGACCATCGGAATCGGCGAAGACCAGCTTGCGGATCTCGCCCGGATGTTCGAGGCGGAGAATTCCGATATTTTTGACATCCTCGCTCACCTGTCCTACGGGACAGAAATACGCTATCGCACCGAGAGGCGGGATATCGCGTCGGGGATTCTCGATGAGTACGAGAGCCTTGATGCCCGGGCATTTATCGAATTTTTATTCACGCTGTACGTGCGGAACGGGATTCTTGAATTCCGAAAGGACGGGCTTTCTAAGAAAATAGAACTGTTTGGGAGGACTCCGAGGGATCTCGCTGCGGTGTTCGGGGGGAACGGGGCAGTGAAAGAGGCGTATTATCGGGTGCAGGAGGGGTTGTATTTTAAATAAAAAATTATGTTATCAGCCATCAAACCAAATCTTGCCCTTGATGATATCATGCAATCTTCCGAAGACGCTCATTTTGAGAGGAAGTCCTTTTGAATTACCCCTTCGAAACTCGCCAACGGGATTATCGGAATGGCAAATGCGGAATGAGGAATTATAATCCTCGGAATTTGTGATTGAGTCATGGAAGACTGAAAAGAAATCAATCCGGTCAAATTGAATGATTTTCGACAAATCGGCATAGATTTCATTTTCCCGCCTTGCAATTTTCGGATAGAAGAGATTGAAATAGGCTGAAAACTTGTTTTTATCTATCATATTGAACCGGATTTCGAGCGTTTATTCATGAAGAAAGATACGGAAGAGGTATTTTTGAGGGTCTGAGATGAAACGAGAAAATTAGACAGGGCCGAGGTGGAAAAACTCCAGTATGATAAAAGCATACGGAAATATGAAGATGAAATTGTTCAGGATTTCGACGATGCTGATTTCAGGAAAACCGTATGCGATTATTATCATAAGAAAATGAAGTTCGACTGAGACTTCAGGGATTTGCTCGTAAATCGCTATTTGGCGGTACGGAGAGACAGCAAGTACTTTTATAGAAACTCGGCAGTACTTCTTTTTGCCGAAGATCCAGAAAAATACATACCGTCGGCCTCCGCTCGTTATGTAAGGTACGAATGAACGAGCATGCAAACCTGAACTTCGTTGAATATCATAAAGGATCAGAGATTTATCGGTCCCATTCCCCGAATCATCGAGCTGCTGCGCGCATTCTTCAAGAATGTTCTCAAGGATTACTATTTTCTTGATTTATCCGAGGGGAAATTTCGTAAAATATCGGAATATCCTGAAGAAGCATGGCTTGAGGCGGTAGTGAACGCCCTGGCTCACAGATCGTACAACCTTCATGGAAACGTGACGCTTATCAAGCATTTTGACGATCGGCTTGAGATATCGAACTCATGACCGCTTCCTTCTTTCGTTACGCCTGAAAACATCAAAACCCATCGTTATGCACGAAATCCGAGGATCGCAAGGGTTTTGGGCGAATTTTGATACGTCAGGGAACTCAACGAATGAGTCAAGCGCATATTCGAGAGCATGCAGAAGTATTTTATGACGGAGCCAATTTATATTAATGAGAACAAGATCGTGACGCTTATCCTTAAAAACAATGCGTTATCCGATAACAGGGTAATCTCCGAACAGAAACGGGCAAAGATCGAGAAGGAATTTGATTATCTCTCAGAGACCGGAAAACGCACCGTAATAGTTCTTACCCAATATGGCGAGCTTACCCTTCGCAGGATATGAGAATTGCTAGATCTTCCAGAAAATACCGTCCGTTATAATTTGGGAAAACTCATCGAGAGCGGATTCGTTGAACGTCATGCGAAATGACAGCGGGATATAAACGCCACATATACCCTTTAATATAATTTTACTAAAATAAGAACAACTCATACATCAATGAGAAATGGCTTAAAATAGGGACTTAAAAATTTTAAGCACAACTCGGGTCAAAATAAGAACAACTATGTTTACAACGAAAAACCACTCCGGAATCGCAAAACTCACAATGTGGCAATCTGCGATTTGCGATACTTGTAATTCAGAATGAATACGGAAGGACGAATTATACGGGCCAATACAAAAATGACCCTCCTTGCTATCCGAGGAAGAGCCCGGGGGCACTTATTGCAAGGGGGGAACGTTTGTAGAATTATCATATGGTATTGTTGGCATAATACAAAAAATATTCGCAATAGGATATAAGCGCCATATATACCCTTTAGCATTATTTACTAAAATAAGCGCAACTCATACATCAATGAGAAATGGCTTAAAGTAGGGATTGAAAAAATTTAAGCGCAACTCAACTTAAAATAAGAGCAACTATGTTTATAACGAAAAAACTCTCCGAAATTGGAGATTATAAAAAATACTGTGTAAACACAAAAAAAGTCACATACTCACACCATCTGACCTTTTCATTTTTACCCCTATTTTTACCCCTATGAAACATACTATCGCAAAACCCCTTCAAAATCATTCAGAAGCCCCCCTTCCTTTCAAATACGACAAAGATACCATGAGCGGACTGAGTATAGACGAGATCGTCTCAAAAATGGGCACCTACGACGAACTGCGGGGATTCCTGAAAGACTTCACCGGACCCCTCATCGAAAAGATGCTCCAGGCCGAGATGGATACCCATCTCGGGTACAGGAAGCACGACACGAGCGGGTACAACACCGGGAACTCCCGCAACGGGGGATACGCCAAGAATATCCTGACGGAGCAGTGAATCGCCAAGATCGAAGTCCCGAGGGACCGCGCCGGCACGTTCGAACCGCAGATCATGCCCAAGTTCCAGACCAGGACCCTCGAGATAGAAGACAAGATAATAAACATGTACGCCCTCGGGCTTACCACCGGGGACATACAGGCCCACCTGCGCGACATCTACGGGGCCGACGTCAGCCGGGACCTCGTCAGCAACATCACGGACAAAATCCTTCCGGACATCGTCGAATGGCAAGGGAGGGCGCTGAACGCCTTCTACCCCATCGTCTATCTCGACGCGGTGCACTTCAAGATACGGGAGAATTCCAAGGTGGAATCCAAGGGCGTGTACTTCGTGCTCTGAATCGATGAGAAGGGCATGAAGGAAGTGCTCGGGTTCTACGTCGGCGATGCCGAATCCTCCTCGTTCTGGCAGCAGGTATGCAACAACCTCGGCAGCCGGTGAGTGAAAGACATCTGCATTGCCTGCATAGACGGGCTCGCTGGATTCGCCACCGCCATCCGGAACATCTTCCCGGACGTGACGATACAGAGGTGCGTCATCCACCAGATACGCTACTCCATGCAGTACGTAAGCAGCAAGGATTCGGACGAGTTCATGGCGGACCTCAAGGGCATCTACCAGGCCACCACCCTCGAGATCGCGGAGGAAAACCTGGCCAAGCTCGAAACGAAATGGTGAAAGGACTATCCCATCAGCGTGCGGAGCTGGCGGAACAACTGGAGCGACCTCTCGGCCTTCTTCCAATACTCTCCGGATCTGCGCAGGATCATCTATACCACCAATACCATCGAAGGATTCAACCGCCAGATACGCAAGGCCACGAAGACCCGCCAGATGTTCAAGACGAAAGCGTCCCTGGAAAAAGTGCTCTACCTCGCCACCAGGAACGTTACCAAAAAGTGGGACAAACCAGTGGCGAACTGGGGAAAAATCCTCGGTCAGCTGGAAGCGTTCTTCCCTGAAAAAGTTGAAAAATACATTCGGTAAGACCTGCTCCCATCCCGTTCCTTAACATTCGCGAATAAAACATTGCCAAAAACAAAGATTCTGCATACAATTTCTCCAGAAAAAGCATACAGAAATATCTGACTTTAAATTGAGTTTACACAAACTAAATTATATTCCCCTTCACTTTTCTGGGTATCGGTCGGGAACTACAGGCCTCTATTCAACTTGGGGAACGACTGGGATAAGGACCTCAAGGTTTTCCACGTGAATTCCGGATACGAGGTATTCAAAGACGATTTCGATTTTTCCACAACGAGGAAGAGGAAGTCCGATGGTACAACTACACACCATACCTCTTTCATAGTGACACTGAATGCCAGGGTCGATAGCAAAGGCTAAGAGGGACGATGTCAGTGCGGAGGAGTTCGGACGCTATTAGGATGTTCTAATACCTGATCTTGAGAGTAATACTTACTGTGTGTGATATGATTAGTTTCCATCGGTTCTTCTTCTTACAATCGAAACTTTCCGACTCATTCAACTGCGATTGCATTGTAAATATAGGTTGAACCGAGTTCCTCAGTCGGCATATCCTCCGGATACTCAGTTTCCACCGGGAACGTCCTGTACTTACTCCTGAATTTTACTCGTAACCATTTCCTGCATAACCTGAAGGGGTTTTACAGCATATATATCGGCTTCATAACAGTGAGTAACTGACGGGCACAACAAGCTATTGGGTATATCATTAATGGCCGACCCTCGAAAATACTCGGGTACCAGACTCTAATAGAAGTATTCGGCGAAAAAATCGGTCTAGTTTCTATCGGTAATTAACAGCCACATCCCCAAAAGTTTTATCTCAGATGGTCGTTACGCTGTTCGGGATGGTGACGCTGGTAAAATTGTTATCGTAGAATGCATAGTTTCAGATGGTCGTTACGCTGCTCGGGATGGTGACGCTGGTTAGTTGGTTATCACAGAATGCTCAATCTCAGATGACCGTTACGCTGTTCGGGATGGAGACGCTGGTTAGTTGGTTATCACAGAATGCATGGTTTCGGATAGCCGTTACGCTGTTTGGGATGGTGACGCTGGATAAATTGTTACAGAAGAAAACACTTTCTCAGATGGTCGTCAAGTTGTTCGGGATGGTGACGTTGGTTAGTTGGTTAAAGGAGAAAGCACCGACTCAGATAGCCGTTACGCTGTTTGGGATGGTGACGCTGGTTAGTTGATTGTTACAGAATGCTCAATCTCAGATGGTCGTTACGCTGTTCGGGATGGTGACGCTGGTTAGTTGGTTATAGGAGAAAACTTGATCTCAGATGGTCGTTACGCTGTTCGGGATGGTGACGCTGG
>CAIVSN010000097.1 GCA_903908595.1 uncultured bacterium | reverse complement strand
CGGGATGCCCGATCATGTCGACGAGGACGAGCCGGTCGCCGAGTTCCGTTTTTTTGGCATGGTATTCGTCCCAGGTCCAGGATTCGAGGCCGTTGTTGCGGCCGAAGATGTTGCAGGCGTTTTTGTCGAAGAGGTCGAGGAAGGGCATGGGGGATGAAATTATAAATTTTTGAGGGCTGTTCGTCGAAATTCAGATCGGTTTCTATTTTTAGATTACCTAAAAGTGACTTCCCATTTCTTCGAAACCGATAACATGGATTCATTCGTGATTCCCCCGCCGATACGGGTCAAGCGTAACGATGTAACGGGGGTATGCGTCGGCAATCTTCAGAAGGGGGTCAATTTCCCTTTGCCAGGTGGCCTCCTCGGATAGAAGGTACGAAACCTGTACGTATTTTTTGTTTCCTTGACCGTCTTCCGCGATGAAGTCAATCTCCGTTTCGTTGTATTTCCCAATGGAAACGCGATATCCGGAACTGTGAAGCTGGAGCAGGACCGCATTTTCCAGGATTTTCGCGATATCGGTCCCGTCGAATCTCCCGAGAACGGAGTTTCGGATTCCCGTATCGGAAAAATAGTATTTGTTATTGATTTCGAGCATCTTTTTTCCCCGGATATCGTATCGCCTGAGTTCCTGAATAATGGAGGCCTCTTCGAAATACGAAACGTAATTCATCAGGGTGGGAAGGGAAAAAGATACTTGCTGTCATTTGAAATAATCCGATATGTTCCTGAGAGTGGTAGGCGAACCGACATTGTCGGCAAAAAATGCGAGGATTCTCCGAATCGTCCCGGTATCCCGTACCTGGTGCCGCGCGATAACGTCCTTGAGGAGCACACTGTCGGCAATCGCCGAAAGATACGACTCTTTGTCCCTTGAATTGGCTATCTTCGTGATTTCCGGCAATCCTCCGTAAAACAGGTATTCCCGGAGCGTGTCGTCGGTGGGATTTTTCCCAAGAAAGTTCAGGAATTCCGGGTAAGCAAGGGGGAAGACATGGACGGTAGTATACCTTCCCGAGAGAAACGTGGCAAGTTCCGAGGAAAGGAGGTTCGCGTTGGATCCCGTTATGATGATTTTGTACTTCTTTTCCGCAAAAACCATGCGTATGAATTTTTCCCATTCGGAAATATCCTGGATCTCGTCTATGACGATATATTCCGGATCCCCGAAGTTCGCCTGGAAGAGCTCGAACAGCCTCACCAGATCCGAAACGGATTCCACTTCGGAGAGCGCGTCGAATTCTTTGGAAAAATAGAATGCCTTCCTCGTGTCGGTTTTCTGGAGGTAATCCACGACGAGGAGGGATTTCCCGGTTCTCCGCATCCCGGTAATCACCGTAACGAGCCCAGTATCCACGCGGGAAAGCAGGACGTCCAGGTATTTTTTCCGGGGAATGATCGCCAAATCTCTCGACAGGAAATTCTGCATTTTTTGAAGGAGATGGTTCATTGGGAGTATTTGGGAGTTAAGTATACTTTATTAGTATATGAAATAGCTTTCATTTGTAAAAGTATGCTTTATCAAAACGCGATAACGGTATGCGTTATTAACGTATACCGTGAACATGATACGAAATAAGTCTCTAAGCAAAAATAATGGCTGATGGCTCATGCGTACGACAGGAAAGTGTAAGGTATTTTTGCTTAGAGACTAAGTCTTGAAAAGGGGATATCGGGCAGCGCCGATGGTGTCCGAGGGATTCGCCCCACTCGGTATCGCACCGCCCCTTCCGGAGATACCGCTTGAGGGATTATTGAATTTTGTGGTCGAATAGGTTACTCGACGTCAATTCCTACAAGCCGACTATGAATGAGCAGATTACCACAAGCACTATTGAGAATGTGCCGGATGATTTCTCAAAGGAAAAGTAACAAGTCGTTGCAGGGCGGCATGACGCTTGTAGGATTATTCTTCATCTTCCTTGGTCTCAACGTATTCGCCAACCTCGATCCGAAAGAGCTCGCCGTGATTTTCCGGGATTTCTGAGGAAAAAAGGGATAGGGATAGACGGTCGTCTTTCGAGAAAATGAAACTGAGGTTCATACTTTTCGGGAGAGGGGAATTCCCTCGCTCCGCTCGTCGGGCCGCGCTCGGCCGAAAGCCAAACCGTTGGCTTTCTATTTTCTCCGCTTTGCTACGAAAATGCCTCGCGTTCAAGTCCCATCTCAACCGCCCTCAACCCAGAAAAAAAGCTCATCTGGCGACGAGCTTTTTCAATAACGATTGGTCAACAACGCATGTCCTCCGTTCTTTTCTGAAATACGTCTCATTCTAAAATACTCCTTTTTTCCTTGCCAGCTAAGACAAAGTTTTACAGCATGTTCATGCTTGCAATTAACATAATTAAGATACTCGCGAGCAACAAGCCACCTATAACAATAAGAAAAAAAACGCCTATGATTTTAAAAAATGATGCTATAGTGAACTTATTTTCAGGCTTCCGGTAAAAAGATATCTGATAAATTATGAATGCAATAATAAATATGAGAACAATAAGCCAGACGATATTCAAGACAATCATGCCGATTTTCATAGTTGACGCAAGAGAATTTGACCCGAATGCACTAGTGAGGTCACTTGTTCCAACCCCTAGACTTGCATGCGAAGTTCCGAAAGCTAGAAAGCTCAGAACAGAAAAGTATTTCAAAAGCTCTTTCATAGGACACAATAAAAAAATAAGACTTCCTTCAAAAAATTAAATTTTCTGAACTATTCGATTATATATGAGAAGATAATCCTGTCACTTTAAAAGTAAATATACCCAACAGAAATTGGTTTCCCGGTTTTTCCAGTCGCACAACCGGACACCTGTTATTCTTTCCTTCGGTCACGTATTGCCGATAAGCTCCCGAAAGAAGAAAAATAAATCCGTTCCGGACCTATGGCTGCAAAACACCGAAAAAACAATTCCTATTGGGTATACCTAATTTTTAAACATTTGTATTAGCAAGAAATTTCACTATACTATTTGTCGTACACTGTAATACAAAATATATGAGCCAAGTTACCCTGGAAAAACAGAAAAAAATAAATTCCACTACCTCGTTTTCCGTGAGGGTTGAAAATGATTTGAAGAACGATTTTCTTTCTACTGCGGAGAAAATGGGAATCAACGGGGGGATGATTAT
Source organism: uncultured bacterium (assembly GCA_903908595.1). Classification (GTDB taxonomy): domain Bacteria; phylum Patescibacteriota; class Gracilibacteria; order BD1-5; family UBA2023; genus CAIVSN01. The sequence goes on along the minus strand of CAIVSN010000097.1, from coordinate 429 downwards.
CCGTCAATTCATGCGTGATTTTACGAAAAAACAGAAATCAATTGCCAGTCTTTCTATAGACGATGCATATTTAGATGAACTTCTTCGCTCCCCTTCAATTCGAAAGAAAATGGAGAAACTCTCAGATGCCCTTACTTCCGTTGGATTCTAATGATTCTCATTGCTAAAAGCTTTCAAAAAAGTCTTGGGAAACTCAAATCTATCGAACTTTGAGATATTTTTCGTGAGATAAAAAAGCATTCAATGGGAATTGAAAATTTGGCATATCTCTATGAAATTTCTGGAAGAAAGGTTCTCAAGGGATACCTCCCTGCATGACGAGTTCGATTGATTGTGTTGTATCAGTACAAGGATGGGAAATACATTCCCTGTTATACCCAACGGGAATTGGTTTTCGGTGTTTTACGGTCATAGATTCGGAACAGGTTT
>CAIVSN010000096.1 GCA_903908595.1 uncultured bacterium | reverse complement strand
GCCATTCCACCGTATCTCTTCCAGCGCAAGAAGACACTGATCCTCCGTAGAAAAATCATTCAGAAATTCTATCATATTTTTTGGATATATCATGATAGGAATCTACTTATCATGGGAGGTGGTGTCAAGTTAAAACCCATTAAATTCTAATCATCATGGGAATATTAATTATAATTTCTCTTATTTTTATAGTAACCCTTGTTATGTATAAACCAATGAATCTAAAAAATTATTCATCAAAATATTATACTTTTCAATATCCAAAATCATATTCAATCGAAGAGCCGACCGAATCATCTAGAGTTTTAGCCATACGAGGTGAAAAAGGTCGTATTGAAATTTTTAAAATGAATGATTTTAGTGGAGAGCGTATAACAGGGGCTTCAAGCACAGGATTTGAAGAGTTTGAATATAAATATACACCTAAAATGAAATATATAATCGAGGATTATGCAATTTGGATTTTTTATTTGGCAAAAGATCAAGAAACAGAAGAAGAGCTTAATAACATATACAATTCATTTAAGTTAAAATCATAGTTTAACATCACATAACAGCGTGTATCTGGTTTGGCAAATTAGATTCAAAAGGAATGTAAAATTAATCTCTGCCAAATTTTGAAAATAAACTGGCTCGTTTATCAAAGACAAATTTTCAGCTAGGATTAAGCTAAGGTTTTCTCATTGCAAGAGATACAATATATACGCTTTGGTCTTCTCCAGGAATTCGGTCTTCCAACTGGAGATCATAGCGGGATGAATCTCGTGCTAGGAGACTATTTCTGAGATGTAGCGGTGTTTGAAAAGACTTCGAGAATATCTTTCCTCGAACTCTGAAGCGTGTCTTTTTCGAGTGGTACTCATGGGAATGTTAAGTAAGAGAATCGGTGATTTTCTCTTAGCTTAATCTAGTTTGGAATTGTGTCTGGATTTTCTGAGCCATTATAATATCTTATCGTGACCTTGGGTTGATGGGGTTTGAACCGCAGTTTTATTTTCTCGAAAGACGATCGCCTATTTCCCCCCGGCCTCCAATTCCATTTTTTTCTTATGGAACAAGACTCCGAGATTTTGATCGGGCCGTACGTAATTTCAGAAATCCTTGTTATTTTTCAGTCTCGGCGCAATTTTGTTCCAGACGTCTTCCCATACGATATCCTTCCCGGAGAGAATCTGCTCGTTGATGGCCTTGAAGAGCGGATCGTTCACCGTCATGGTTCCGATTCATTTCGTGGCGATAATATGGGCGCTTCCGGATTTGCCGAGAATTTTCCCGATATCTTGAAACCCGCCACACGAGCCAAGAAATACCATTTTCGCAGTTGGGGGGATTCGATCTATGGTTTTTTGCGCGTGATAGCTGTGTCATCGGTGTACGACGACGATGGATTCCAGGGGCGGTTTCAACGAGTCCATGTTCTGTCGTATCGCGTCAAACCCGTTCGGCTTTTCTTTTTCGGAGCCGTCGTTTTCCGGCTTGTTGGCATATATCGTTATCGATTTCCCATTCTTTGCTTTGGAAACAATGATGACGAAGCTTCATTCGTCTGTGATATTCCATTCGGAATTCCCCCGGTAATTTCTTATGAAGCTCTCATACGAACCCTTCCCGTCTCGATCGTTATAGAAAAAATATTGTTGCACGTTACGTCATTTGCCATCGAAAAGTTCATTCGACGGTATTCATTTGATATCCGGAAGCTTGTAGATATCCGGAATGCTTTTGAAGAAGGGGTCGTCTGAAAATTTTCCAGAGGCATTCTTGGCAATCATTCACCACATGACCCGGTTAACGCCGCTGGCATAGTTCGCCCTGATCTTTTCCCCTATGTATTTGACCAATTCTGCGGAATTGCTGTTATTGATGATTTCCATGATGGCCACGTAGCTTCCGACGTCTCATTTTATATTTTTTTCATCGAAAATCATGTTGATGAGTTCTTTCTTTTTCGCGTTGTCCGGAATCAGCCCGAATAGTTCGTCCAATCTTCCGTACGAAGCGGCTGCCTCGACGAAAGTGGTGAGTCAATCAAAATTATTGGCCTTTGCCACGTCGTACAAATTTTTTCATGTTGCGATAAACTTGTTGATAATGCCGTTGTATGTCGACGTAAAAATCTCCGATCTTCCATGCTGAACGAGTCGGTAGAGCTTGTTTTCATCGAAATGGGAAATGATTCAAAATCGTATTTCCGGTTTTTCATTATGCAAATCGTTCATAACCCTTCCTATTTTCAAGAAGAAAGTATCCTTATTTTTTAAGTACGGGCTATCTTTATGAAAAACGTCTTCGTTATTTACGATAGAAGCCGATTTGGAGATGATTTCTTCGGCGTGAGGCGATGATTTGTAATAGGCATAGTACTCGAATATCTCCAATTTATCCTTGTTTTTGGCAATTTCCTTTAATAGCGTTTCCTTGCTCGCACTGGCAGCATTCAATATTTCTTTGGCATACGGCGCCGATTCGTATCTATTGAACAATCTGAATGCCCGCATTGGCGTTAACGCGGCTGCCTTTAGCAATATTTCCTTGGCATAGGGTTCCGATTGGTATTTGTCGAAATGATAAAATGCATAATCCGGATTTTTTTCGAGATCTTTCAATAATAGGTTTTTGTTCTTCCTGACATATTTCAACGTTTCCTCGGCATATGGTTGTGATTCATAGTAAGAATAAGATGCGAATCCATCGAATCCTATGTTTTCGGCCGCTTTCAATAAAACTTCTTGTGCGTAGGGCGCCGATTGGTATTTTTCAAAATCCAAAAATGCCCCACGTGGATTGCTCCCGACCGCCCTGAGCAAAACTTCTTTGGCATACGGCGCCGATTGGTATTTGTCAAAATAATAGAACGCGAGATCTGGATGCTTGTCGACCGCCCTGAGCAAAACTTCCTTCGCATATGGCGCCGATTGGTATTTTTCAAAATATATAAATGCCGTTATCAGATTATCATCAATGGATTTCAATAGCATTTCTTTGGAATAAAAGAATTGCCTATACAAGTCGGTAATATCCAACTTTTCTTTAAGGTAATTTTTGTAAACGAACAATTTGTCGTTTTTGAATCTTTCTTTCATCGCTTCGAATTCCTCACTGGAAAAAACGCCATCTTCCTTCGCCAGCGACATTGCTTCTTCGGCGGTGAGATTCGGGGCGGTTTTTATCTTTTGGGTATTATCCGTTCATGATTGCGGTGTTTCGGAGGACATATGTTTCTATATGGAATTGGTGGTTCGTTTTCCATTTTAACATACTTGACCTGTTTTTACAAAGAAGAGGGGCCCTGTTTCGTGGCAAATGAACGTTTCTTGAAATTCCGGCTTCGCCTATTGGCTGGACGAAGGCTTATCCTGGTCCCCTCTTTTCTCGGAAATCACGGAAAATCACGGCGAGCTCTTTCGGATCGAGGTTAGCAAATAGATTGAGCCCAATGAGGATGATGAATAATCCGGCAAGCGTCATGGCGATATTCAACGACTTGCTCCTCTTTGTCATTTCAGAAATTCTCGAGTAGTCCTCGGCCGTGCTTGATCGGTTCAGCTCCCGACTCTGTATTCTGATTTGAATTGTTTGATAATTCCGAACGATTCCGGCTATGAAAAGCACGGCAAAGCAGAGAAAAAGCGCGATGATTTTCTGAGGCAAATACCCGGACCAGAGTTTTTTTGAGAAATCATCCGGCGGATTTACGGCAGTGATCGCGGAAATCTGTTCGTTCATGCTTGGCAGGTTGGAATTGATGTCGAGTATAGGGGGGTTGTTTTCAATTACAAAGATTCTTCCGAAGATTCCCGCCCGTAACCCCGCCGGAAGAATTTTGATTACCAAAATTCCAATCTTTCATAAACTCACTTCAATCCGAAAACATATACATCCCCGTACCTGTTACCTCATCCCCCATGTCCCTCCTCGACCTCTTCGACAAAAACGCCTGCAACATCTTCGGCCGCAACAACGGCCTCGAATCCTGGACCTGGGACGAATACCATGCCAAAAAAACGGAACTCGGCGACCGGCTCGTCCTCGTCGACATGATCGGGCATCCCG
>CAIVSN010000095.1 GCA_903908595.1 uncultured bacterium | reverse complement strand
CCGTAGCGAGGCGTACTGACAAGTACGTTGAGCGAGGAACGGAGGATTCGGCGAGGAGTTGCCGGAAAATTCACCGCGGGGTCCGCCACTCACGGAAACCCCGTTGAAACGATGAAGTCCGAAGCCGAATCCGAGCTCCGTAGCGAGGCGTACTGACAAGTACGTGGAGCGAGGAGCGGAGGATTCGGCGAGGAGTTGCCGGAACATTCACCGCGGGGTCCGCCACTCACGGAAACCCCGTTGAAACGATGAAATCCGAAGTCTATTTCGAGCACCGAAGCGAGGCGTACTGACAAGTACGTTGAGCGAGGAACGGAGGATTCGGCGAGGAGTTGCCGGAAAATTCACCGCGGGGTCCGCCACTCACGGAAACCCCGTTAAAACGATGAAATCCGAAGTCTATTTCGAGCACCGAAGCGAGGCGTACTGACAAGTACGTTGAGCGAGGAGCGCAGAAATTGACAAGGAGTTCGCGTTTTAACGGGGTTTCCTCTCGAAGACGTAGAGGGTGCGGCGTTGCCCCGCAAGCTCATAGGTCAGCTCGGGAAGGAGCTTGAGCCGAAGCCGTTTGGCAATCGTAAGGCCCAGGGCGAATTCTTCGGGGCTCGCGATTTTGTAGAGCACGATGTTTCCTCCCGGTGCCACGAACGGGGCGGACCATTCGAGTATTTGTGCCATGCCCGCGGTCGCCCTCGACACCACGAGCGTGAATTTCTCGCGGAATTCCTTTTCTTTGGCAAGCGATTCGGCCCGGGCATTGACCGTGGAAACGTTTTCCAGACCCAGTTCCCGGATGAACGACTTACAAGCTTTGATCTTCTTGCCGACCGAATCCATGAGAACGATCGGGGTTTCCGGATGGACGATGGCAAGCGGGATACCGGGAAACCCCCCGCCCGTCCCGATGTCGAGGATGCGGTTTTCCCCGACGTCGAAGAACCGCTCAATCATGAGGGAATCCACGAAATGTTTCTCCACGATCGCATCGGCTTCCCGGATGGCCGAAAGATTCGTATGGGCGTTGTATTCCACGAAACAACGGAGGAATTCCGAGAATTTTCCCGTTTCTTCCTCCGTCAGCTCCAGCCCATATCGCTCGAAAACGTCCCTGATATCGGTCATGGAAGGCTAATTTGCTACGATTTTGACGATTACCCGGCTTCCCGTATGGGATTTGAGGATGACCTTCTTCCCGTCCGCGAATTCGTTGGTAACGCACGAATCGTTCACGAGGTAGTTCGCGCCCTCGATATTGATCCGGTATTCCCCCTTGGATTCGTGGAGGACGAAAATTTTACCGGCTTCCATATCGATGGGATTGTCGGAACGAGTACCGGAATGCTTCTGGAAGTGCTTCGGAAGGAAGTACGAGAGTACCGCGCTCACGACCGCGAAAATAACGGTCTGTATGGTATTGACTTCCGTATCCTTGGTAATCCAAACATACAGGGCCACCGTAAACGCGGCAATACTGACGCAAATACCGTACAACGTTACCGTGAACATCTCGATGATGACGAAAAACATCCCGGTAATCAACCAAAAAATCAAAAGTTGGCTCATGATTATTTGATTCAGAAAGTTTTGCTGATGCTCGTCAGGATGTCGGAATCGAGGATATACTTCGTATTTCCCCCGCCGAGCGAGTTCTGGATGACATTCAATTGTTCCTTCGTGACCGCGGCTCCGGTGAAGTAGGCCGATGCGGCTACGGATTCGAGCTCAAGCGCTTTGGCGGTCGCTTCCGCGATTTTGATCTTCGCTTCGGCTTCTCCCGTTGCCCGGAGGACCTGGGCTTCCTTTTCCCCTTCCGCCTTGAGGATCTGGGACTGCTTGTCTCCTTCGGATTTGGTAATCAGCGACTGCTTGTAACCTTCCGCTTCGAGGATTTGCGCGCGTTTTTCCCGCTCCGCTTTCATCTGCTTGCTCATGGATTCCATGATGTCGTGCGGAGGATCGAGCCGCTTGATTTCGACGCGCATGACCTTGATTCCCCACTTTTCCGTTTCGCGGTCAAGGGTTTCGAGGAGTTTCGCGTTGATGGTTTCCCGATTGGAAAGGGTTTCGTCCAAAGCCATCGTCCCAAGAACGGAACGCAGGCTCGTCTGAGCCAAACTCACGACCCCGAAATACACGTTCGCGATGGCGAAGGTCGCTTTGTAGGAATCCATGATTTGGACGTATACGATACCGTCAACGGTAACCCCGACGTTATCCCTGGTGATAATCTGTTGCTCCGGGACGTTGATGACTTGCTCTCGCAGGTCTATCCGTTGGCAGGATTGGAATCCCGGAATCAGGAAAACGATTCCCGGTCCGACGGTGCTGGAATATTTTCCCAAAGTCAGAATGATCGCGTTTTCCCCCTGTTTGATGGTTTTCACGAAGAATGGAATGCTGATTGCAAGAGCCACCATCAATATGTAGAACAAAGTCATATAAAAGAGATGATTAATAATACTTGTCCAAGTGTAAGTGGTATACGGGAAAAAGCAACGGGATATTGGTATATATTTTTCAATCAGAAAAATGATACGGGGGATCTCAGTCTCCAAGCAAAAATAAGTTGCAACT
>CAIVSN010000094.1 GCA_903908595.1 uncultured bacterium | reverse complement strand
TGGGCGGTGTCCCCGATGCGTGCCGAATCTCGGGCGCGGGACGAGAATCCCCCTATCGAGAGGAATCCTATGGTACCGAGTATGGCGAGAATGGTAATGACTACTATAAGCTCGACGAGAGTAAATCATTTAAATTTCCGAAGAGCGGAAATCTTTTTTATTCCTGACATAGTGTTTTTGAAAAATTGACTTTGTTCGGGCAAATTCTAGCAGATATGAATTCGGAGTCAAAAGAAATACATGGGAACAGAAAATACGTGAGTATTGGAAAAGGCTATCCGAGTTGTATCCAGCTCTATCGAGAAATTCAGGAAGAGACTGGTTCTCCGTATGATTTTCAAGAGGATTCCCTAACGGAATTCGCACTTCTCGATAATTTTCGTGATTTGAATTTCTACCAAGACCGTGGATTCTCATTCTTCCACTTCCAATAGGACCGATTGGTATTTCTTTCCAACTATCAAATTTGTGAATTGACCATCTTCACGGGAGCGTGGCATTTCCGCAATGACGATTCCGTTTCCAAAATCGGATTTTCTTGCTATTCTTATGGTTTTGAATTCCTCGTTGCTGATTAACAGCTTTCCTTCCATATCAATCCAGTCAATGTTTATGAGTCGTCAGTAAGTCCGTATTTCTACGGTATCCTTCGTTTGCAAGTCGAATATCAATTTTTCTCAGAAAGAAAACATGTCGACGATTATTTCCGCTGATCTGCCACTTGTCGACTCTATCGACAGGTAATTCAGGTCGCTCGGTATTTCGAAACGGTCGACCGTTCGATTTTCCAAGAAATCCATTCGGATGAAATCCTTGTTTTTGCCAGAGACGAAAACGCTGTCGCCGTCTTCCGAAAAAAATTTGCACGCGCCGTTTCATCGGCTGACTACGCGGTGGTTTTTCCAGTCGTAAATGGCAAAGGTCGGCTTGGAATTCACGAATTCGTTTATGGCAAAATATTTTCAGGCATTGTCGAATTTGATGCCGGCATAGGTCAGGTCTTCCGATCCTTCCAGCGTAACCGTTCAAATTTCTCTTGAGGCGTTCATATCGTAAATATGCACGAGGCCGTCTGCTTTTCCTTGATTCGGAACGTATGCGGCAATTCAATTTTTTGAAACGTCAAATTTCGGGTATGCAACGTTTCATCATGCGAATTCGATTGCGTTGAACTTTCCGTCGTTAAGCAAATAGGCCTTTAATCAAACGTCATACAGGGATCCTCCTCCTTCGTAAGCCATGATGACGAATCCATCGTCGAACGGAAATATTTCTTGTATTTCTCAAAAATTTTTTTCCCATGGAACGGAAACGTGGTCCATTCCAATTAAAGACGAAGTATCAAATGCTGCCATATGTTAAGAGGTTAATCGGTAACGGCGAATCCATATAAACAGTCAAGCGGGAAAAGCCTTTGGCTTTCTTTAGGTGGAATCCGTTATGGACTTGTTCATAGCCTAAATCTCAAAAATCATCTCCCGCGTCACATATACCATCCGCGTTTCCCGGTATCTTTCCACGAATTTCCCATCGTCGTACGTGTGCCCGTGGAAGAAAAAACTCGGGGAATTCGTATCGACATATTCCCGGAGCGCGTCGAACCCGTAATGTGCCGAATCCGTGTTGTCGTTGATGCCTCGCGGGGGACAATGGCTGATGAACACGTCGACTTTCGGGGCGTATTTCATGCGTATGGCACATTCTTCCTGGGTGCTCTGGTATGCTCCGAACGGCTTGTATCGTACGCAGCCTTCGTATCCCATAAACGTAAGTCCCTGGTATTCGAATGTGGCAAGGTGAAGGTTTTTGATGCCGAGCGGTTCCATGTACCTGCCGTCGCAGTGGTTGCCGTAGATGCCGATTTTTGGGATATGCGTGATATCCGCGAGCGCCCGTATATCGAATTGGTAGAGATCCCCCAGGGTAACGATCAGTTCGATGTCCGGATGTTCGGCCATGATATCTTTGATTGGTTTGCTGGTATTTTGGTCGGCGATGAGCAGGATTTTCATGGTGGATTTGGTGATTTCCCCCATGGTATCCTATTTTTTAGAAAACGCGAAAATGTCCGACGACTTTCGTAGGCCAATCGAGCGGGGTGATGGTGATGCTGACGCCTTCGCCATGATTGTCGATAAGGTACGGCACGCCGTCGGGGCGTTTTTCGTCAGATACGATGCCGATGTGCCAGAGGTGGCTGGTCGGCAGTTCTTCGAAAATGACGATGTCTCCCGGCTGCCATCCGACCAGGTTTTTCTCGTCGCCGGGGATGAGTTCCAGGGGGTACGAGTGGGAATTTTTCGTGAAATACGTTTGTAACCGCTTGACCCGTCGGTAGTTGATGTTCGCGTCCAAGTCGGATTCATAGGCTTTGGGATTTTTCTTGGCGGCTTCCTGGACGAGCTTCGGAAGGTCGTGCCCGATGTCTCGGTATGCCCGCCAGATCACGTCGGTACAAACGCCGGTGTCTGGTGGGGGAGCGCCGCCGCCGCTATAATATCCGTTGCTGAAATCGTAGGTTTTCACGACGCCGATCTGGAGCTTTGCGGCTTCGAGGAACTTGAGCGCTTCGGGAGAGGCAGTGATCGGTACGGAGACGGTGGGAATCGAGGTTTTGGAATTTTCGATTTTCGGGGGAGATTCTTTTGATTCCATGCCCTGAGTTTCAAAATGGTGAGTATTCTGTTTTTCAGATGCTCATTCGTTCCTCCCCATCTGAATTCCGTTGCCCACCGCCACGTATTTCATAACTTCGCCATAGGCAAAAAGCATTCCCGCGCAGAGGATGGTTCCGAGAAATGCGTAGCGGAGGGAGTCTTTCATTTGCTTTTGTAAAAATATCCTATACCCAATAGGAATCGGGAAACCAATTCCTATTGGGTATAATATGCCTGCTGTGGCGTACCAAGAACGTGGAAAAAATCTACTTCACCGTCACTTTTTCCCCATCGAGCAGCGTGTCCTTTCCGTCGGTCACCACCCGGGTTCCCTCGGAGATTCCTTCTATCCTAGCGAAATCCGTATTTGATTCAAGGATTTTTACCGGAGTCAGCCGTACCGTCGAATCGGCTTGTACGACATAGACCGATGGAATCGAGTATTTGGTAATGACGGATTTGACTGGAATGACGTATCCTTCGGTCCCCGGGGTTCTTGGAATCGCCCAAACCCGTTCGCCCGCAGCGATACCCGTAGACGAAAGCGTAATTTCCAAGGAATTCTTGTCCGTTTCCCCGAGCTTTACCGGACTCGACGAGGCGATGGTGCCCGTAAGGGTGTTCCCGTCCGCGGTCAAGAGGGAAATCGCGTTTCATTTTTTCAGGTCGAATTTGCTTCCGTCCGCGGCGATTATGACTTTTTCCCCGGCTTGGGAAGAAAGCGATACTACCGGGATTCCCGTTCCGACCACGGTGCCGACGTCCGAATATTTCTTGAGGATTACCCCGTCGAACGGAGCCCGGAGCGATTGGTTTTCCAAGGAATTGCCCGCGAGGCCCGCTTGCATTTTTGCTTCGGCGAGTTTGCTTCCGAGTTCCGCGATCTGGCTGTCGATTTCCCCGAGTTTCGCCTTGCGTTCGGATTCCAGGACGGTTTGGGCGTTCTGGCTCTGGGAGACGTTTTTCTCGGCGAGTTTCACGTTGTCTTTTTTGATGGCCAATTCGGTTTTGAGTCCGTTCAAGTCATTCTGGAACGAATTTCCGGAAACGTCTTTCCCGATGTCGGCGAGGCTGAGGTTTTTTTCGGCGAGCGCGACGGAATCGTTCAGTTCCGAAATTTTCAGCCGGCGGTTGCGGTCGAATGCTTCTATGGCATTGCTGCTTCCCTGCAAGCCTCCGCCCGTCGGGGTATTCAATGCCAGTTCGATTCCGGTCAGGTATTCGTTGGTTTTCTGTTGGTAGGCATCGATGGTCGATTGTGGGAATGCCGCTCCGGGTATGGCGGTTTCGAGGATATTTTTCATCGAATGAAGCGTTTCCCGGAGAGCTTCCAGGGTTGGAATCGCCCGCGTCAGGGCTTCTTTGGCTACGGTTGGTTCGACGGTACTGCGGTTCGCGACGTTCGCGTAGTACCAGTCGTAGGTTTCCTGATATTTCGCGTCGAAGTCATGAAAGCTCTTTTCCGCTTTGGTTTTGGCGTTCGCGTCGAAGAGGTTCTCGAAGGCATCGTTTTTGTTGCGGTTTTCGTCGGTAACCCCGAGGAAGAGGTCGGAGTATTCCCGAGCGGTCCGAGCCAGGATGAACGCGTTCGAGAGGGAAGCGAGCGACGACCGGTAGAGGCTTGCTTCTTCCGATTTCAGGAGTTCGGTCGTGTTCGCGAGCTGGTTTCTGACGAGTTCCAAAGCCTGTTTCGCTTGGGCTTGTCGTTCCGTAGCCGTGAGCACCGATCCGGAAAGCATGCCCTGGGAATTCTCCAGGTTGTCTTCGAAAAGCTTCGCGTCGTTTTTCGCGATCTTGAGCCGGATTCCCGCGCTCTCGATGTCCGCTTTCGCGCTGAGCAGGCGGCTCTCATAGAGGCGGTCCGTCGATTTTTTCATTTCGAGGAGGGCCGATCGTACCGAGACGGAGTCCGCGCCCGAGGAGAGTCCGAGCACGATGTTTCGCGTCCCTTGGGCGATGATGGAGCTCTCTTCCCCGGAGAGTTTCGCGAGGATGTCTCACTTCTTGACGGATTGCCCGATGCGGACGTTCATTTCGGATATGCGGCCGGAGCTCTTGAACGAAAGCTCCGCACTTTCGCGTCACTGGACGACGCTTTCGATGCGGTCGGTTCCGGCGATCGACCCGGATTTCACGGTCGCGACCGATACGGTCTTAACGATGGCTTCCTCGGTTTTGGAGCAGGAACTCACGAGGAGTGCCGAGGCCAGGATGATGGTAAAAAATTTCATATTCGTGACGGTTAACGGGGGTAAGTAGGAGCGGTTGGCCAGAGTGATGGAAAATTCGTTTGACGTGGTTTCGGTTTGGAGGACCTCGACTACGAATTTTTCATGACTAAAAAAACAGACGGTGGATTTCTTGAACGATGGCCGGATCCATATCTTCGGTACATCCCTGCAGGCAGTATTCTTTGGCGAGGGATTCCAGGAGCACGAGGAACAGTTGGGACCGTTCCGGTTTCCATCCGTGCCGATTGGCGAGGATATTTCCGAGGTCGGTCCGGAGTTCGGACTGGTACCCCGAGATCGAGGTTTTGACCGCGTCGATCTTGCAGTACCCTTTTTGCGAAACTACCGAGAAGAGGTTTTTGTGCTGGGCTCCGTAGGGGATGACCCGCTCGACGAGGTCGCTTTCCGAGGTGGTGAAAATATCGAGCATGGCGCAGTAGTATTTTTGGTACGAATGGTTCAATACGTCCAAAAACATGCGTTCCTTGGAAGGGAAGTGGTAGTACAGGGAAGCTTTCTTGATATCCAGGGCATTCGCGATTTCGTCCATGGACAGGTCGGAAAACGCCGTGTCGAAAAAGAGCGATTCGATGGTGTCGAGCATGGTGGAGTTGGCGGTGGTCATAGGTATTTTATTATTTGGGTAAGTTTGGTTCGGATAGTGATGCGTTTCGTTTCGGGCCGCTGTCTCGGGATTCGTATTTTCATCCTCCTTCGGTCCAGACCGCGCCGGACGAGCTCGGAGGATGAAAATACGAATCCCGGACACGCTCGCTAAGTATATTTTTGCAGGATTTTATCATTGTGAAAATTGTTAACAAGAGTATCGAGGATGAATAATGTCTTACCCGTTCGGCGGACCGTTCGCCTTCCTCCTCAATTCCAAATCGTAAAAGAATACCGGCACGAAAAACAGCGTAAGCAGGGCCGATGCCGAGAGTCAGAACACGATTGACCACGCGAGCCCGCTCCAAACCGGATCCGAGGCGATGATAAGGGATCCGAGCACGGCCGCTATGCTCGTGAGGAGCACGGGGACGAACCGTTTTTTCGAGCCGGTAATGACGCTTTCTTCGAGCGATTTTCCCGAGGCCCGGAGCTGGACGACATAGTCGAGCAGGATGATGGCGTTCCCGACGACGATGCCGCCGAGCGCGATGGCCCCGATCATCGCGGTGGCCGTGAAATAGGTGCCGTTCCAGAGATACAACAGCCCGAATCCCGGGAATATCCCGAAGAACGAGAACAGGAACGTCATCATAATGATACCCCCGATCCGGAAACTCTTGAATTCCGCCACCACGAGGAAGTAGATCGCGAGCAACGATAGTATCATCGCGGTGCCCATGTCCCGGAACGTGTCCATGGTCAATTCCCATTCCCCTCCCCATTCCACGCGGTATTCTTTCCCGTCCTCCTTCGAGAGGAATCGGATGCCGTAGGGGTCGGAACCGATTTTTTCGTAGCCTTTCGCGACGAATGCGGGGTCTTCGAATACGCCGTACATCCGGAGTACCGGGTAGACGACGGAATTCGATCCCATTTCGGCGTAGAGGTGGATGGTGGTGGAGCGGTTTTCCGTGTAGGTTTCCCGCCGCATCCAGTCGGTCTGGAACGAGGCGATTTCGTTCATCGGTACCGCCGTTCCGGTCGAAGAGGGGACGGTAACGGATTTGAAGTACGACTCGCTCCGTTCGGCTTTCGGAAGGGAAACGACGATGTTTTCCGGTTCCAGTACCGATTCGTCGGTACGGAGGGTTCCGATAGTCTGCTCGGCGAAAATTCCCCGCAGGACGTTTTCCACGGCCGACCGGCTGACTCCCCGTTCGCGCATCCGTTCGGGATCGAGCACGATTTTGGTTTTGGCGAGGGGTCGGCTTTTGGTATCCGCCACGTCTTCGATTTTTTCTTCTGCCGCAATGGATCGCACGGCTCATTCTACCGCTTCGGAAAAATTCACGAGACGGTCCGTCGAAGCGTCCGACGGTCACTTCACCTTGACGTGGAAGGTCGCGATGGTCGGAGGTCCCGGAGGGTCTTCGAGGAGCCGGATGGTAGCATCGGGATAGGCGTTCAGGAGCTTTTCCCGGAGCAACGGACGGATCCGGATGGTGAATTCTTCCGATGGGATATCCCGGTGTTTCGCATGGCTGAGATTGATCCGCAGGCTGGCCTGGGAAGGTTTCGCGCGGTCCTGCGATCCGCGGAACAGGTTCGGGAAGTCCGGCAGGAACCGGTCGCCGACCGAAGAGGAAACGGATTCCACGATTCTCAGGTCTTCGGGGATTTCTTTGGAATTCAGGAGAAAATCGCCGGCGAGGTCCGTGATTTTTCGCGTTTCGTCCACCGTCGCGGAACGGGGGAGATCGATCCAGAGGTAGACCTGGTCCTTGTCCGCTTTCGGGAGCATCCGGGCGCGGAACACGTCGAGCAGGATCGGGGTGACGACGATGAGCGCGAGCGATATCCAGAATATCGGCTTGAGATATTTCCGGCGTTTCTTGGTCGCGGCTTCCGTGCCGATGAATCGCTTGAGGAGATTGCCGTACTTCGTGATAATGGCGGATTCCTTTTCGTCCTCGTGGTGTTTGCCGTCCTTCGCGAGCAAACTGGCCAGGAACGGGTTGATGCTGAACGCGACGAAGAGGGAAGCGGTGAGCGCGATGCTCGCGAAGACCGGGATGGGCTTCATGTAGTCGCCCATCATCCCGGTGACCGCGAACATTCCGAGGAACGAGAGGATCCGGGTCACGGTCGAGAGCACGATGGAAACCCCGACTTCCTTGACGGAAGCAACGAGGGCTTCTTTTTTGGACTTGCCGGTGAGGTGGCGTTCCGCGAGGTGGCGGGCATTGTTCTCGACCACGACGATGGAGTCGTCGACGAGGATTCCAAGCGAGAGGATGAGCGCGAAAAGCGTGATTCGGTTGATATCGATCCCGAAAACGAACGCCACGATGAACACGATGCTGAGGACCATCGGGATACAGAATGCCGCGTTCAGCGCGTTGCGGAACCCGAGGAACAGGATCAATACGACGAATACGATTCCGATGCTGAGCGTAAGGTGAAAGAGAAGTTCGTTCGTGGCTTCCCCGGCGGTTTCCCCTTCGTTCTGAATGGTTTCGATTGCCACGTTTTTCGGCAAATGTTCCCTAGTGATTTCGAGTTGGGCCATCACGCCTTCGACGACGTTTACGGCGTTCTGTCATTTTTGCTTGGAAATCGCGAGGAATACCGTGGTTTGCGGCGATGTCCCGGCCTTCTGGAAGGAATACGACGCATTCCGGTCGATGGGTCAACGCCGTACTTCCGCCACGTCCTTGAGGAGCAGTTTCACGCCTCCCACGTCGAGAATCGGGAGATTCTTGAGGCTTTCCACGGAGTTGCCTTCGCCGTCCACCGAAATGACGTTCCGTTTGCCGCCGGATTCGGAAATTCCCATGATACGCTCGCCTATCGTGCTTTTGAGGATGTTGCCGAGGTCGCTCACGCTGAGCCTGTGGATTTCCAGAGCCCGGACGTCGGGTTGGATATGGATGCCGTTGTCATAGCCGCCGAGGATTTCGAGATTCGACGTTCCCTTGACGGTTTTCATCGATTCCTTGATTTGGTTCGCTACCGTCCGGAGATAGATGCCGGTGTCGATTTCCGAGAGCCCGGTTCCGGTGTAGGTCAGCGCGAACGCGACCTGCGGTAGTTCTTCCGGATCGATGGACCGGATGGAAATGTCCTGCACGCCGTAGGGCTTGGAGCCCATATTGGAGGTAATCTTGTCATGGAGCCGGGTTTTCGCGGCTTCGAGATCGGTCCCGACTTGGAACGAGACCGTGACCGCCGCGTATTCGTCTTCGGAATACCCGTAGAGCTTGTCGATGCCGGGGAGTTCCCGGAGTCGGTTTTCGAGTTCCCGCACGACGAATTGACTGGCCTGCTCGCTGCCGTATCCCGGCACGGGAATCCGGATCTCGAACGCGGGCGCCACGATGGAAGGGTTGTATTGCTTGGGGAGCATGAGATATGACAATATCCCGAAAAACGAGACCGTCGTGATGACGACGAGGGTGATTTTGTGGTTGTCGAGGAAGAAGCGGGTGAATTTTTCGAACATTGCTTTGTGTTTATAGCGTTAATTTCATTGGTTTGTAAAAACTACCTACCGGTTGGTAGGTTATGGAAATGGGAAATAAAGTCAAGAGGAATTTGGGGATTTTCGGCGGGGGTGAAAAGATAGATAAAAAATCCCCGTGTTGAGGCGGGGGAAACTAGGGATGGTATATAAAAAAATAAATGGGTTTTAACTTGACACCACCCGTCAATCTAGCCTATGTATAGCCAATACCAAATTTGTTTGGATAAAATTTACGAAGTAAATGCGGAATACGGCTATAATCACTTGAAGAACTGTCCATTTTTTTGAATATTCCCTATATTTATAGAGCATTACAACTTGGTGGTGTCAGGTTAAAACCCATTAAAAAATATATTGTCGGAATAGCATTTGTATTATGTGAAATCCAATGTGTTTACTCAGCTATTGCCAAAGTAAACCATAATGCAGTTAAAAAATAAGCGTAGGTCAACACCAAATTTCCCAACAACAAAAATATACTAGGAAGTAAAGGCATTCATTTTTTTAGGCATTCACATATGAAAACAAGCTCGTAACCGATAATCAAAAAATACAGCAGTATTCAATATAGCCGAGTTAAAACAAAAAAGATTCCGTCATTAGGTTCAATACAAACTAAAAATACCCAAACTCACAAATACGAAACCACTATAAAATTTCCTATAGAACATAAAACAAAGACTATTTTTCTGAATTTCAGATTCATAATTTTTGAAAAGTATTCGGATATTATACCAAGTTAATTTAATTCCTGTCGTTTTGTAATCTGTTGAATCCAATCAAACCCGATACGTCATATGAGGATTTCTGGATGACTCATGAGCCATCGACATCGCTCTGAAATTTTCTCGGATAATGCCGCGAGTGAAG
>CAIVSN010000093.1 GCA_903908595.1 uncultured bacterium | reverse complement strand
GAGCATGAACTCGGGAGTAAGGGGTTGAGACATGCTATATGTTGTGGTTAAGGTTAACCAACAAATGATAGCATATATTTTTTGTTTTTACAAAAGTCCCCAGGTTTTAGGGATAAGCCTGGGCAATAGGGTATCGTACCGGCTACGATATTTGAATTCCGCTTGATTTCCAGAAATACCCTCGTACCATTCGACCGAACTTCATTTTCCGGATCTTTTTCATATACTCTCGGAAGGCCTACCATTTTTTCTTACGAATATTCGTTCAGAGACCCGTGCCGGCTCAACCGGTTCGCGCGGATGCGCAATCCCCTTTCCTCACCGCCCAATATGTTCCCGCCCCTCCTCCTCCCGAACGAAAAAACCTACCTCCGGATCAAGGTCACGACCAAACAGCCCAAGACGGAATATATGGACACCCTCGACGACGGCACCATCAAAATCCACCTCAAAGCGGTACCCGAGAAATGACGCGCCAACGAAGAGCTCATCCGGTTCCTCGCCGAAGGACTGGACATCGCGAAAAGTCGGATCGAGGTGATTTCCGGAGCGACGGACACGGTCAAACTCATACGGATCAGTTAAAGAGATCCTGGCAAAACGCGAACTTCTCGTTCATTTCTCCGCTCTTCGTTCAACGTACGAAAAGCACGTTTCACTCCAGTGCTCGAAATGAACTTCGAATTACATCGTTTTTCCAAGATCTCCCCAGTGTCCGAAATAAACTTCGAATTTCATCATTTTTCAGAAATACCTCATCCCCCCATCCCATGGATTCCCAAAAAATCTCATCCCGGCTCCGATACATCGACGGCAAATTCGACGAGGGCTTCCGGGCGCTCGGGAGCGATGCCATTTTTTCCCAGAAGAAAAACGTGTACCTGTCAGAAGACAAGAAACGCCTCCTTGCCAAGTGGGAAGCGATAATCAAAGTCCTGCAAGCCTTGCGGTGGCTCATCCGCACGAACGGCTTCCAGCTGTCGCTGTTCCGGAATCCCAACCGGTTCGTCGTCGAGCACTACGCCCGGAACCGCTACTACGCGATGGTTGGCAAGCTCCGCGGGCTCTTCGGGAACCACGAGGAATTCGCGAGGAGCTTCCTCGACGACGCCTCCCGGGAGGGGTTCTCGACGATGGCGCGGTTCGCGTACGCCCCGAGGTATTTTTATTTTCTGAACTACCCACAGGAATTCCTCGACCTGCTCGAACCCGATATCGACCCCGCGATCCGCTGGATGATCCGCGTGCCCAAAGAACGTGAAACCGACGTCGTCAGGCGGCTGGAACACGACGCCGTGAACGTCCGGTACTATTTCCGCAACCGCATCCGGAACGCCCTGCGGATCATCGCCATCTACTGAGGGAAAATCCTGCAAATGATCTCGCTCCGGGACCGGGACGAATGATACCTGTCGGAAGCGAGCGTACAGGCCTACCTCGCCCTCGCGAAGCCGGGCGACATCCTCCTGACCCGCAGGAACTGGGTCGGCACCAACCTGTCGATTCCCGGGTTCTGGAAGCACATGAGCCTGTACATCGGGACCGGGAAGTACGTCAAACGCCTCCATGGGAGCCCAAATACCAAGAAGCTGCTCGACGACGGACACTACGTGGTGGAATCCACCGGGAAGGGCGTGCACATCAGCCGCTTCGACGAATTCTCGGCAGCGCAGGACTACCTCGGCGCATTCCGCACGACCTTTTCGGAAGCGAAAATCGGGCGGGCGATCGCTTCGGCGCTCGGATACGTGCACCGCGAATACGATTTTTCGTTCGACTTCCACAGCGACCGGAGCCTCGTGTGCTCGGAGCTCGTCACCAAGGCCTTCCTGCCGGAATCCGACGGGGACGAATGACTGCATATCGACCTCGAAAAAATCGGGTACGGCCTGACCTATCCCCCGAACGCGCTGGCCCGGAAGGCGGATCGCGAAAAAGTATATATGGAACCGGAGCTCCGGCCGGTATTTTTTGCCGACGTGCGGTTGCTGACACGGGAAAGCTTCGTGAATACGGCTGGGGCTTTGTTCAAATCCTGGAAGCGGGCGAAATTGAGCTGGTGGCTGAAGTAAGGGGGATTTCCATTTCGGTTTGACACAGTCAATAGAACGAGATAGCATTGGGTGGACCTGATAGCCGAAACGCCCGATTTGTCGTTCTATGCTATTTTTACCCAATCCGACCAATGAATACAAAACAAATGACCCTTCGGGAAATATTCCCCCTGATCAGCGGAAATATCGCGGAATATTCCGTAAACGTACCGGAAAACTATGAGGCGGAATACGTCTGAATCGATAATCACGAATTGCCGGAAAACAGCCCGCTTCTCAACAACTGAATGATCGGGACAAGAAATGACATCGAAAACATCCTTGCCCAAGCGCGAGCCGGAAACAGCATACAATTTTCTGCCGTGGAGCATGGGATTATCCGCAGCCGTTTCACGCCGAATACCGGATTGGGCGAGAACGGACGGTTCGTCGACCGAACCAATTGACCCATAACTCAGGAAATGTGGGAAAACATGGGAATGGAATGAATCGTTTTTGTCGAATGAGCGTTTCAAGATATCCCATCGGTCCCCATGTTGCTGGTTATGGGAATGCTCAAGGGGAGCTATGTTCGCATGCTGTACCTCTACAGTCCCGTGGACAATCTCGTGATCCTGTTTTCCTTGCAGGGCGGCGCAAATCAGGAAGAGAATTATGAGACTTGGGGAAAATTCGTCGATTCGTTTTAGGTTACGATACCGGAGATATCCCCGCAAGATAAAACCTCTGAAAATGATATAACATCATTTTCTTCCAGAAAATCACTATAGTTTCTCTTTTGCCCCCCTTTCCAATCCCATGACCCCTCTCCTAAAAAAAATCGCCGCCACCCTCGCGATTGCCAGCATGTTCCTCTCCACGGCCAACGCTTGGAATGCCAACTCTACCACTGACCAAATCTTACGGGAATTTTCTGACTATGAACAGCCGGAAGCATCCGGAAAAACGCTCGTCCGGGGAAATATGCGGGTTCAGTATATCAGGAACGAAAAAAGGCTTACCGACAAAATAGTAATAAAAATCGGGAATAAAACCCGTACCGTGAAATGACCCTGGTCACAAGCGACGGCTTCGAAACGGGCGAAAGCCCTCAAGAGCGTGAAAAATGGCGACGGGTACCATTCGGCCGGGTTCTACGATTATTCCGTGCTTCGGATCTCCCCTTCGGGAAATTACGTCGAATTAGTCGGAACCGGATACGAGAACTGGATTTGGAGGATGGTCGACACCAAGACGGGCGAAATCGTTTTGTCCGACCAGGTCGTGAAAAGCATGTGGTCGAGCGACAGGAAACAATTCGTTTTCGAAACCTGCGTTCCAACGGGCATAACTTCCCCTTCGGATTGTACTTCGGACCTCTCCACCCACCTCACGACGCTCGATCGGTTTCCGGAATTTACGGAGATTCGGTAATTCCGCCGAGCCGGAATTACCGTGGATTCCTCGGCAATACCACATCGGCGAGCGCCGGTGTTTTTGAAGTAGCGGAGAGGCCGTTTTCGGATTTTCCAGATTCCCTTTGGAATTTTCCCTTGATTTTCTTCAAAAATACCCTACCCTACTCGGTCGCTCTCGCGGCGCTATTTTCATAAAAATTCACCCATGACCATTTCCATTTACGCCGACTCCCTCACGATCGCCACCCGGGCCCTCGTCCAGACCCGCCACCTCCTCGAAACCGCCCGGGATCAATCCGCGGCAGTCGGCAAATCCGAAAGCGAAATCCTCGATCTCAAGCTCGCGCCGGACATGTATTCCTTCACGAAGCAGGTGCAAATCGTCTCCGACAACGCCAAGGGGTTGGCTTCCCGGATTTCGGACGTGCCGGCTCCGAGCATGCCCGACACCGAAACCTCGTTTGACGAACTCATCGCGAGGATGGATGCCACGCTCGAATTCGTCGCTTCCGTGACCGTTTCCGAGGACGACGCGATCGAAACGCTCGAGGTCGAGTTCCCGTGGCTTCCCGGCAAGGCTATCGCTGGACACGACTACGTGGTGCTGTTTGCCATCCCCAATATCTTGTTTCACGTTTCCATGGCCTACGCGAACCTCCGTACCGCCGGAGTGACGATTGGCAAGACCGATTTCATCGGGGATTTGCCCTTCTACGACAAAGCTTAATCCCCCACCGGCATCCCCATGAAAAAAACCGCTCCGGCCCCCGAATCCGCCATCCGGATCCGGAACCTCCAAAAAACCTACGCGAACGGGTTCGTCGCGCTGAAAGGCATCGACCTCGACATTCCGCGAGGCAGTTTTTTCGCGCTGCTTGGGCCGAACGGCGCCGGGAAATCCACGACCATCGGCATTGTCACGGGACTCGTCCGCGCGACCGGCGGAACCGTGGAAGTCGGCGGGTTCGACACCGCGACCCATCCCGTCGAGACCAAGATGCAGCTCGGGGTCGTCGCTCAGGAATTCAATTTTGGGATTTTCGACACGCTGTTCGAAATCGTGCTGAACCAGGCGGGATACTACGGGATCGCCCGATCCGAAGCCCTCCCGATCGCCGAGAAAAACCTCCGGAAGCTCGGGCTCTGGGAGAAGCGCAACGACCAGGCGCGGACCCTTTCCGGCGGGATGAAACGCCGCCTCATGATCGCCCGGGCCCTCATGCACGAGCCGGAAATCCTCATCCTCGACGAACCGACCGCGGGCGTGGATATCGAGCTCCGGCGCGGGATGTGGGACTTCCTCCGCGAACTGAACGCGGCCGGAGTCACCATCGTCCTCACCACCCACTACCTCGAAGAAGCCGAGACGCTCTGCGACCGGGTCGCCATAATCAACCGCGGGGAAATCGTCAGGGAGGGCACGATGAAATCGCTCCTTTCCACCCTCGACCAGGAATCCTACGTCATAGAAACCGTGGAAAAGCCGACCGAATCCCAGATGAAAGCCCTGAAAACGCTCCGTCCGATCCTTGCCGGCGACGGGAATATCGAAATCACGCTCAAGGATACCCAGAGCTTCGACGAGGTCACGGGGAAACTCCGCGATGCGGGACTCACCATTCACCGGCTCCGCAACAAGGCCAACCGTCTGGAAGAACTCTTCGTCCAACTCACCAAATAGCATGAAAAAAACCGTATCTAACAACCCATCTGAATTCCATAAAAATGGCTTGATTACAGTAAAATTATTTTTGTAAGTTACCGAAATAATCAGCTTGATATATGAAAAACGGAGGATTTTCGTGGTTTTCAATTTTCGAGATGTCTATTTGAAGGCAAAACCAAGGGGTTGATAGTTACAAAACCAGAGATAGGAGAGAAGGGTACGATTTGACGAAAGCGAACGAACGGATAAACTCAAGACCATGAAAAAAGCTCTGATACTTTACCCCGGAAGAAGCCTTCCAGAAAGATTTAATAAGTTGCGTTTCGGTTTGGAATTCAAGCATTTAACATCTTTAACCCATAAATCCCACGAACACACGAATCCGACAATCCAAAACCATAAAAACGAGGAAGTCAATGCCTTCTGTCTCCCAAAGTCCCGAAAAACGCCCCTTTCTCGATTTTTTAGGCACGGTCAAAAATCCGAAAGCCGAAGGG
>CAIVSN010000092.1 GCA_903908595.1 uncultured bacterium | reverse complement strand
TCCTCAGAAATCACCCTTTATTAAATCAATATTCAGATAATAGGATATAACATCTCCTATGAAGATAAAATCTCTGACTGAATGGGCTTGTGAAAGACTTGGAGGTATATTCTTTTGATAATCTATAATAAGCGAAGGAATAAGTCTGCTTTTATCTTCAAAATATCCATAAACAGAAAATAATCTATAAGTATATACGGAGAGCTTTTCTTTTCTTCAAATGAATGAACAGTATATGGTGGCGCTTGCCTTTGTGACACCGTATTCATTATTTGGTTCTAAAATATCATCCTCGCTCATAGGATGATCCTTTTCACCATATTCTGAATTACTTCCAGTATTAATGAAATAATCAAATCATATGTCTTTGCAAATATTTAAAAGATTGACAGTTCAAACAACATTCGTATCGAAAATATTTTTTGTAGATGTTTTATCTCTTCCTATATAAACTCAATCAGCAGCGAGATGATAAATAATATCTGGTTTTATTTCTTGAATAACTGTATTTAGATTTTCATAATCATTTAAAGATACATAATGAACATGGAGTTTTTTGAAGATTGACTCTAGCCTCCAAACATTTGAGGATTTTCGGAGGAGAATATGAACATTATTTGCTCACATTAAAAGAAGTGCATGAGTCAAGTTAGCTCAAATAAATCCGTTAGATCCAGTAATTAGAATTTTTTTATTTACGTCAATCATAGTTTATTCATTACGAGAATTACCAAATTTTCCACTGAGCGCTTCATTTATCCCACATATCCTCCAAATCTTGCTTGTTTTTCAGCGTATCCATGGCATGCCAAAATCATTTGTGCTTATATGCCATGAGATTTCACTCGGATACAAGTTTCTCAATCGGATCTCTCTCGAAATAAACATCGTATTCCGGCATATAATTTCCAATTTTTTTATTTAAAACCATGAACCCTCCATTTATATACGCGTCTTCATTGTCCTTTTTTTCGGCGAATTCGCATATCTTATCCCCATCCAGTCAAAGCTTTCAGAATTTTCATTCGGGCTGTACGGCGGTTAAGGTTGCCAGTTTCCCATGCTGTTTGTGAAACTCGATGAGTTCGCCTATATTTATATTGCTTACTCCATCACCATAGGTCATGAGAAACTCCTCTCATTTAATATACCCCTTTTCGATAATCGTTTTAAGCCTCCCTCCCGTCATGGTATCGTCTCCCGTATCCACCAGCGTTACTTTCCAATCTTCGCTGTTGTTGTTATGAACCTCGACGCTGTTGTTCTTGATATCGATAGTCACGTCGCTGTTGTGCAAAAAATAATTGGCAAACCATTCTTTGATATAGTATCACTTATATCAGAGGCATATGACGAACTCTTTGTGGCCATAATAGGAAAAATGCTTCATGATATGCCACAGTATTGGTTTCCCCCCGATTTCGACCATTGGTTTTGGCTTGATGGTCGTTTCTTCGGATAACCGGGTTCAGAGTCAGCCGGCCAATATCACTACCTGCATAATATTTGGGTTTAGGATAGAACGTTTCAAAATTTTCCCACATTCTATGAAAAACCAAAAAAATCTCAAAAAATAATTCGCATTCCCCTTCCCGGACTATGCTCTTCATACCCGCCGCACGGCAAATCTCCGGCGATGCCCGGAACGCGTCCTGCCAGTCGTGCCAGAAGGCTTGGCCAACCTTGTATTTTCGCAAAATCCCCTATAATGCCTTACGATAAGAATAATAATACCCACCATGAAACAGCTCCCCATCGGCAAACAATCGTTTGCGTCCATACGAGAGAAATGAGCGAATTCCATTTATATAGACAAGACCGCTTACATATACGATCTCGTCCATACCGGGGTCAAGACCCCCTACTTCCTCTCCCGTCCTCGCCGCTTCGGCAAATCCCTCCTGTGCGATACGATCAAATGCCTCTTCGAGGGGAGGAAGGAACTGTTCGAAGGGCTCTACGTATACGACAAGTGGGATTGGGAGACGAAATATCCGGTGATCAACATCGTATTCTGAAACGGTTTCATAGACGGTACCGTCACTTTGGAGAGTACGTTCAAGAGCATCCTCAGGAACGCCTGCGAAGACAACGGGGTGGATTATAACGATCTCCAAAACGATACATACGATCTCAAATTCGCGGAACTCATACGGCTGCTATACGTAAAAACCGGCCGCCAGGTCGTCGTCCTCGTCGACGAATACGACAAGCCCATCCTCGACCAGATAGAAAAGCCGGAGAAAAGCCTGGAGATCCGGGACAGGCTCAAGGGCTTCTATTCCGTCATCAAGTGAGCCGACGAATACCTCAAGTTCGTCATGCTCACGGGGGTGACGAAGTTCTCGAAGGTATCGCTCTTCAGCGGGCTGAACAATCTCCAGGACATTACCCTCAACGCCAAATACAACGCGATATGCGGGTACACCCTCCCGGAGATCGTGGAGGCCTTCCGACCGGAAGGATACCTCGAAGGGGTCGACCTGGAGAAAATGAAAACGTACTACAACGGGTACAGCTTCTGAAAGCTCGGCGAAACGGTCTACAATCCCTTCTGACTCCTGAACTTTTTCTGAAACGGCAATGCCTACGGCAACTATTGGTTTTCCTCCGCGACCCCGACGTTCCTGATGAAGCTCATCAACCGGAGGGCCGAAACGTTCCGGCTCACGGATCTGGAAAACCTCGAGGTCGGAAGCGAGATACTCGACAGCTTCGACGTGGACCGAATCGATTTCAAGACCCTCCTGTTCCAGACGGGGTATTTGACGATCAAGGATATCCAGGCATTCGGGGACGAGCCGTTTTACACCCTCGGAATCCCGAACCAGGAAGTGCGGAGCAGCCTCAATAACTCGCTTATACAAGACTACCTCCTGTTCGACGATTACGACTTCAAGATGAGCAAGCTCAAAAGGCTTCACCGATCGCTCTCGGCGGGAGACGTGGATGGGTATGTCGCCATCGTCAAGGAAATATTCGCGGGGATACCGTACAGCAATTACACGAACAACGACATCAGCAAATACGAAGGGTTTTACAGCAGCGTCCTCTACGCGTTCATGGCGTACACGGGGATAGAGTTCGTGGCGGAAGACTTCACGAACCGGGGAAGGATAGACTTCACCCTCAGGTACGGGAAATACGTCTATATCGTGGAGCTCAAGGTGGAAGGGAAAGGCGGGAAAGCCCTCGCGCAGATCCGCGAGAGGAAATATGCCGAGAAATACCGGGGCGGGGGCCGGGAGATATTCCTGATAGGGCTCGATTTCGACAGCGCGGAGAGGAACGTGGGAGATTGCGAGGTGGAGCGGGGGTAGAGCGGGACGCTTTTGGCAGGCAAAACCGAACCTATCTCAAAAAACAATTCGCACCCCTGCGGAGACCCCCATACCAGCTCTCCATCAATCACTTCGCGATTTCCTCCATCAGACTGGTTTTACCCTTTGGCTTTCGCGTGAAACCCAAATATTCGTGAAATGAAGGAAAAGGTTTTGCAATTGTTTATATAAAAAATATACTAAAACTGTCTTTTATGAAAGACAACTATATAGTATAATATATCTTCCATGAAAGACATATTTAAAAAAATAATTCTTGAGAATCAAGGATTGAACCTCAGCATCATCCCGAGGGATTTCGTATTTCCCGCTACGGCCAAGATCGTTTCGCTCATCGGAATGAGACGGGTCGGGAAAAGCTATATGCTTTTTTCCAGAATGCACGACCTGAAAATAGCGGGGAAGGAAAAACGGATTATCTATGTCAATTTCGATGACGAGCGGCTATCCGGACTTACGGTAACGAATCTGGATGAGATACTCACGGCATACTACGAGCTCTATCCAGATAACACCGAAGAGAAACTGTACGTATTTTTTGACGAAATACAGAATGTCGACGCTTGGGCGCTTTTCGTGAAGAGACTCTATGAAACCAAGAAATTTGAAATCGCCATCACGGGATCCAGCGCGAAACTCCTCAGCAAGGAGCTTGCCACCGAGCT
>CAIVSN010000091.1 GCA_903908595.1 uncultured bacterium | reverse complement strand
GACGTACACTCTTTCCCTACACGACGCTCTTCCGATCTAGATGAAGAAATACTGGGTACCAGATATGTCAAACTTACAAAAAGAAGTGTTAGATCTTAAAAATGAGGTAGACGGTGATTTTAACACAAAGTAGAGTATACGCACCTATTACCGGGACATTAGAACCTTGCGGATTCCACCAGCAGAGCTGGTGGTTTAGCGTCGATTAATTATTTGAGAGAATTTTATGATTTTCTAGATCCTACGGTAAGTGGTCTGATTTGAAACGGGACGATAGAAATATTGGATTATGGGTGTTGCTTGTTGAAAATAGAAAAATTGTTCATCCCTAATTTCAGTACGTCTCGGAAAATTACCCCTCTACTCCTCCACATCCGCATAAACAAACACGTGCGCCTTCCGATACGTTTCTTGGACTTTCTCCCGGATCTTCTTCTTAATCGCGACCGCCTTGCGCAATTCGGTACTTCCCGGCAGGAAAATTTCCAATTCGACGGCCAAAGTCGTCCCCTCGAACGTCCGGACCCGGACGCTTCCGATAGTCGTCTTTTTCACGACCTGGGCGACGATTTCACGAATCCGCTCTTCGGAACCTTTCGGTGCCGTGTCAATCAGGACTTCCACCGCCTGTTTCCCGAGGGACCAACCGGCCTTGAGAATCATGAGCGACACGACCATCGCGCTGAGCGTATCAGCCCAGGCAAAACCAAGGTATACCCCGATAAGCCCGATCAATACCGCCCCGCTGCTCCACATGTCCGAACTGAAATGGAGCGCGTCGGCTTCGAGCGCCTGGCTATGCGTGGCCTTCGCGACCTTCATGAGATTTTTCGAACGGAAAAAATCCACGACTATGGATATGACGATGATGGCAATGGCATACCAGGTGATTTCGATTTCCATCGGAGCGCCCATGAGCCGGTGAGCGCACTCGTACATGATCCAGACGCTCGTCGCGAACAAGAGCCCCGTTTCGACCAGGGACGCAAGGCTTTCAATTTTTTCATGGCCGTAGTGGTGGTCTTCGTCGGCCGGCATGTCGCCGAACTTGATCGCGAAATACGTGATGATCGTGGCGAACAGGTCGATGAGCGAGTGGATGGCTTCGGATATGATACCCAAACTGCCGGTCATGATTCCGATGACGAACTTGCCTCACGCGAGGCCCGCGCTCGCGATGATGGAAGCAATTGCCGCGGATTTTTTGTCTTCGGCATTCGAATTCGGTACGGTATCGGACATGGGATAATTTTCAAAATATTTCAGAGGGGAAATATACGCCGACTTTGAAAAAACGCGAATTTCGTACGAATTTTTTGAATTTTTCCCGGAATAAAGATATTATACCTACCAAATCTGGTTTCCCGGTTTTCCAGTCACGTATTTGGATATCTTTTATTTTTTTCTTTGGTCTCGTATTGCCGATAAGCTCCCAAAAGAAGAAAAATAAAATCTATTCCGAATCTATGACCATAAAATACCGAAAACCAGATTCGCTGAGGTATATCCACGAAAATCCAACCACTCCAACCCATGACCCCAAAAGACCAAACCGGATTCGACGCGTTTTTCCAGGCCGTCACCCGCTCCCCCGAATTCAAATCCGTCGTCACCACCGACTGGAAAGGCGAAGCCAAAGACGGCTACGATGCCGGAATCGTCAAAATGGAAGCCAGTGTCAAGAAGGCCAGCGAACTCGTGACCGCGCTTGAAGCGAGCTTCAAGACCCCCGAAGCCATAGCGACGGGAGAATCCCTCTCGACCGATTCGTACGAATCGCCGTCACATGGGCAAGCCAAAGAAAAGGAAAAAGAACCCAAGGAAAAACCCTCGGTCGACGTCAAGTATTTTACCATGAAAAATCCCGAAACCTGGGGGTTCAAGGGCATTGCCGGCATGGACGACCTCAAAAAAGAACTCTCCGAAAGCTTCATCGCGCCCCTCCGGTTCAAGTTCCTCATGGAAAAATTGAAAAAGGAGGCCGAACTCGTACCGGCCGAAGGAACGGTCCCGTCCGTCGCCGACCCAAAAATCGCCCTCTACCGGAAACTCTCCGAATCCTACGACAAATTCCAGGTTTCCATCCCGACCGGACTGCTCTTTTACGGGCCTCCCGGCACCGGGAAGACCTTCATCACGAAGAAGCTCACCGAAGAACTCGGCGCGGGATTCATCCAAAAAAGCGTCGGGGAATTCGGCTCGTCGTACATGCACGAGACTACCAAGAACATCAAGGCGTTCTTCACCGGGGCGAAAGAAGCCGCCGAGAACGGGCCTATCGTGCTCTTCCTCGACGAAATCGACTCGCTCCTGTCCTCCCGAACCCAGCACGTGGACGCGAGCAAGGCCGAGGAAGTTTCGCAGTTCCTCCAGGAATTCAACGATCTCGCCTCGGCGCAGAACCTCATCGTCATCGCCGCCACGAACCGCCCCGACCACCTCGACTCCGCGATACTCCGGTCCGGCCGGCTCGACAAGAAGATCTATATCGCCCCGCCGGATTTCACCGCCCGGAAGGAAATGTTTCGGATGTATATCGAAAGGCTCGGCCGCCCGCACGGGAAACTCGACTACGACCAGCTCGCGACGCTCACGGAAGGGTACGTTTCCTCCGATATCGAGACGATCTGCGACGAAGTGGCCCGAGACGCGAGCCAATCGATCCTCACGCTCGCTGCCAGCATGGACAACGCCGATTTCGATGCAAAAAAAATCGAGAAGCAGCTCTCGAAGGAAGTCATCACCATGAAGCGGCTGACCCAGGCGATTACCGATACGGTCTCGTCGCTCAAGATGGTGGACATGGGCATTTACACGAAGTGGCTGGAGAAGATTGACGGGTAAACCGCCGATCTTCGCACCTTTGCCTTCCCATCCCCCCACGAAAAAAGCCCCTCGTCCGAACCTGACGGGGCTTTCGATCGCGAGATTGGGGAATCTCTGAATCCTGTCTATTCGCGATCACCATGGCTTTCTGGAGTCCCTGAAAACTCCAAAAAACGGAACGAAACCCGTTATTCCGAGTCCCGTTCCGAAAATTCCTGGAATCTCCTAGCGGACGCTTCCGGATTCATCCATATTGCAGCCTCCCCACTCGACCACGCTAAATCCTTTTCTCGTGGCTTTTTGAAGCTGTCTCACGCCGGTGTTTACCATCGTCTGGGACTTCTGGAATACCATGAACACGCGGATGACGGTATCGGGCTTCGGAGAAACGCAGAGCTTGGCCATGTCCTCGTATTCGTTCGTCTTCCATTCGATGATCGAGTACGGATTCCTTTCGAGAA
Organism: uncultured bacterium; assembly: GCA_903908595.1. Lineage (GTDB taxonomy): Bacteria > Patescibacteriota > Gracilibacteria > BD1-5 > UBA2023 > CAIVSN01. The sequence goes on along the minus strand of CAIVSN010000091.1, from coordinate 42,751 downwards.
CCGGGAGCCAGTACACCATGAAATCATTGGCCTCTTTCGGGTTGAGGCCGAGAACCTTGAGCGATTTTTCGAGATATTCGCAAATGTCGGATTGTTTCACGCATTGGGCTTGGTCGAGATTCAATTGGAACCCGCCCGCCTTTTCGGCTTCCCAGAAGAGGTACGAATATTTCCTACCGGTAGAAAGATCGGTGAGGTTTCCCCGAGGCGTGGCGAGAACCTTCCATTTCCCATTGACGGTCTTCGGATATTCCGCCGTCATTTCCGCGCCGGTCAATTCTACGGAAACCGTAATCTCGGTCGCTTGTTTGGGATACAGGTAGATAACTGGTTTTTTTGCCATGGCGCCGAAGCTTGCCCAAGCGCTTGCCGGCGCGTTGATTGGGATATATGTCCCTACTCATGTGGCATTGCAGATCGAAACGATTCCGCCATCCGTGAACACGATTTTTCCTCCGTCGGTTTTGGAAGTCCAATTGAGCGTGCTGGCCGGAGTATCAGGTCAAGTGAGACGCATGCGCTGCCCGTCAACGGATTGCAGATTGTAGGAATTGAGAGATCGTACGCTCTCGCTCTTCCAATCGAGCGTCTTGAATTCTTCGTTGTTCGAAGGGGAAAAATCGACGCCTCATTTGTCATTTCTGAGAATCAGGGCTTTCGAATTGCTTGAGCTTCCCTGTTCCGGCTTGTTGATAACGACCGTCGACTTGTTTTTGAGCGCCACGTCGTAGTTGAGTGCCACGCCTCCGGGCTTTCCCGCATTGAACGCGTTCTGCATGGCGACGAGCGACGGTCATTGGTTCTGTTCGGGTTTTGGCGGAGGGGTGGTTCCTACGTAAAACTTGCTGATCGTGCCGTCTTCGTACGTGATCGTCAGATTGGAGGAATTCTTGAGCGATACGTATTTCATTTTGTCTTTTCCGTTTCCGATGCCGTCGAAGGGTTTATCGGGATTATCGCCGTTGAGCTTATAGGCCCGAAACGGAGTATCCGTGAGCTTGATGGCCGTTCGGTCGAGCGAAACCAGTGCTCCCATTTGTTGGAGCGCTTGGATGGAAGTTGCGGTATCGATGATATTTGAAGATTCGGGGGTGTAGCCTCCTTTTTCAGTGGTTGTCATAAAGTGGGGGTAATGGATATGGGGAAAAAAGGTTTCTGAAGTTACTTAGACGCGGCAGCTACTCCTCAGAGGACTGTTGCTCAGGATGGGGAGACTTGGGTAGGAGCGGTTGCGGGAGCGGTTGGGGCGGCGGCGGGGGCGGTTGGAGCTGCGGGCTGTACCGGTAGCGCCGCTGCTGGCGCGATCGGCTGTAGTACAACGGGTGGCACTTTCGGAATCAACTGTTCCGTATTCAGAAACGCAACTTTGTTGCCGTTGATTGTCTTAATGGTAAGAGTATCGTCCTTTTGGGCTTTTCCGTCTGGGCCCGTATTATTGAAAACGAAAACCGTACTTCCATCGAGCCGCGGGGCGGAAGGAACGATGTCTTTCGTATTTCCAACAATTTTCACGCTGATCCCGTTTGGCAAACTCAACGTGTTGATCCCATTTTCTCTACCGATCGTAAGTCAAGCGGCTGTGAACGCCGTTTTATGCTTATTCAAAAGACTCGTTATCCTGATATTGTCACCGAAAGAATCCTTGCTTTCCGGAGAAGCTGCAGCTGCGGGGGCGACCGCAGGCTGTGCCGGTGGCGCCGCTGCTGGCACGGTTGCGGGAGCAGGCTGTGCCTGTGGCGCAACGGGGGCATTGGCAGCTGTCGTACCGGGCGCGACCGATGGAGCCGCAGATGCCGTTACCGGCTTATTCGTAGGCGCGGCCGGAGCAGCCGCTGCCGCTTCCTTTTTCGCCCCGAACTCCGAATGGCTCTTCCAAGCTTTCAGGGTTTGGGGGCCGAATGCCCCATCGGCTTTTTGTCCGAGTTTTACTTGAATTTCTTTGGTCTTATCTTTGATTTCCTTATATGGGGCACTATCCTTAAGTTCAAGGATCGTAAGGAGTCACTTGAGAGCCTCCTTATTCCCGGGTTTCATCAAATCTGCTCAAAACGAATTCTCATGGGGAATAGCCAAAAAATTGCCCAAACTCGCGATGCTGCCGGAGAATTTTTCCGCATTCGGTTTCAATTCTATGGCCGGGGCGGAAGGGGTTGATGGGGGCTTTGCCGCCGCAGTATCGGCAGGCCTTGCTGGTGGGTTCGCGGCAGCGGGTGTCGGAGCGGGTCCGGCTGCTGGGGTCTGAGCTGCTGCAGGTGCCGGTTTCTGACTTTTCAGATCCCCGATGAATTTGCCGAAATCTTTCACGTCTTGGGTATTTTTGAAATTGATCCTGTTGTTGAACTCGGAAGTTCACAAGATTCGTACCATAGCTTGTTCGGCTCTGGCAGACATTTCAAAGAGAGCCGACTTATCGGAATCGCCCGTTGCCTTTACGAAGTCGGTAACCATGGCATCCACGTAAGCCACGTTTTCGGGAGTGAGCAGAGAGAATTTAGCCCGGATATTTTCTTTGGCCACGGAAAGCAAATTCTTTTCACTCACCACCGCTTCGTTACGCATGCCAAGGTGAAACAATCGGTCTCCGATTCCGGATTCGACGATTCGCTTCCCTGCCGAATCGAGCGTAACCGTAATGGATTCTCCGGGAGGAAGTTCTTTTATCTTTTTAATAAGAGCACCATCGAGAAATCACCGATTATCAAGTTCCGTTACGATGGAAGAATCTTCTTTCCCGAGCGTCAGCCCGTTTTTGAGGATATCATTCAACGCCTCGGTTTTGAGGATATTGAGCGCCTGCCGGGTTTCATCGGAAATCTTTTCCGCGTCCACGCTCTTCCGAGCCAGGAGTTCTCCGAGCTCTTTCTTATCGACTCTTCCATCCTTGATTACCCGATCAAGAAGCTTCTGGGTAGTTTCTGCGGGAGTGGCAGGGCTCGCGTCAGCCGCTACTATATCTTTAGCTCTAGGTGTTTCTGTCATATATCCGAATTAAATAATATACCCCCACCCTATCACAATATTTTCACAATATCAAAAAATACAGAGTCGAAAATATCCGAAATCTCTCATATCGAAAAATGCCTATCTCGAACGAAACTTTACGATTCCTTCATAAGCGAACTTGATCCAATGTCCTTCCTAATCCCCAAAGGCTAACCGCCTCCGATACGACTTTCTCAATAAGGCAAGCAGTATCACGACAATTCCGACCCCATAGAACATGGGATAGAACCACTCCGGAACCGAATATTCCAAAGCCGGCGCCCGGAATTGGTGGCCTATCAACCGGAAAATCAGGTATATGCCGCAGATCGAGAGAAACGCGATACCGTCTTTGGATTTTTTCTTCAGGAGATACCAGCCGAAAGCGAACATCGCGCCTCCGGCGATCATTTCGTATGCTTGCGTCGGGTGGACGGCGTGGGACGAAAACATTCCACCCACGTCCTGATATACCTGATGCCGGTGCGGAAGGCTATTGAGCGGAAAAGTGATTCCGATCGGCAAATCCGTCTCCTCTCAAAAACAGCAACCGGCGAGCAGACATCCGATCCTTCCGATCACGAGCCCCAATCCCGCAAAAACGGCCACGACGTCGAGGATCCGCCAATGATTCAGCCGCAGGAGCATGGACATTGCAAATATCGAAAGGCCGCCGACGATCAATCCGCCCATGATAGCCTGTCATTGCAAGTCGGTATTCCAGAGCAGATCGGGATTTTTCGCATAGATGTCGCCGTAGAGGAAGAAGTGGAAGAGGCGGGCTCAAACGAGGGAGAAAATGGAAGACACGAGCAGGAGCATCAGGATTTTTCCCGCGTCGAATCCCCTTTTTGCCAGATAAAATCACGAAAAAGCGACCACGAAAATCCATCCGCTCGCGAAAAACAACCGGTACGAATCTACGGAATATCAAAAAATGGACAGTTCCGGGTGCATGCTATTTTTTGGGAGGAGTCGTCGTCGGGAGGGGCTTCGTCTTGCTTGCTGCCAATTTTACGACCATTTTGACCTCTCATCCCATGTCGAAGTTCACCGTGCCCACGAGCGTGAAGTTCTTTTCGTCTTCCCCGGCCTGCAATTCCACGGTTCCGGTGCTTCCCTCTTTCGACAGGCTTCCTCTCAGGATTCCGTCGGAATAGTTTACCGACATCGGAGCGCCTTCGTTTTCTCAGAAGGCGAAATCCAGGGTTCCGGAGCTTTTGTCGTTCGCGACGATCTTCAGTTTCGCCGGAAACGACTTCCCCTTCAATTCCCTCAGATCGATGGAAAAATCGCATCACCCGTCGGCGGAATCGCCTTTGGGGGCGCTTTTTGCCTTTTCCGCCTCCGCCAGGGCCTTTCCGGTCAGTATGACGTCGGTGACCGTCAGGGTTCATTGGGTCCAATTGCCGGCCAAGCTCGCGAAATCGATGGCCATGGAGATCCCGAACCGGGTCTTGAGGTATTCCGCGTATTTCTTGGGTCCGTCGGGCTTGGAAAAATACAGGCGGGCCCCAAGGGCGATATCGTCCACCGAAATGGCTTTGTCCATGATCAGGCCGTTCTTGTCGGACAAATCGAACCGTTTTGTATCGCTCATCATCTTGTTCGCGAAATGGTGGAGCACGTTCAGCTTGTTTTCGAAATCCAACCCCTTGTCCAGTCATTCGGGACCCATCGTGGAATCGAACAGGTTGTTGTCCTTGAAAGCCTTGACGAGCCAGCGCAATTTTTCCTCTTCCTTTTTCAGGGCTTCTTCCTGGGTCGAACGCTTTTCGAACTGTTTTCGATAGGATTCTTTTACGCTGTTTCTCACCCGGTCCATTTGCTTGTCGGTCAATGGGGGCATTCCCGATTCGGACCGTATGGCATTTTCTTTTTTGATGGCCTCGATCGACAATTGGCGGCCGATTCCCCGCATCTGCGTCCACACCGCGTCAAAATCGTTTTTTTCGTTATTGTAGCCGTAGAATTTCGCGTTGGAACCGTCCCGGAATGCCGTGTACGCCGCCTCAACTTCGTTGTTTTTCCAGCTCTCTATCTGGCCATTCACCACCTCGACGGCGATTTTTCCGGCGGCGGTGATGACGAATTTGTCGGCAATCTGTTCGCCGATGATTTTGGCCGCGTCCTTGTATTGGCCTCCGGCGATATATCCCGCCGCTTTGGCTACCGCCGCGACGTCTTCGGTCCCTTCCGTCAGATTTTTCAACCCCTCCTGGAGCGCGGATTCGCCCGCGACCTGGGCGATTTTCTTGCCGGCGAGGATAGCGATCTTCTGGTTGAGATCCACTACGTCCCCGCTCTTGTACGAATCGTAAATCCCCTTGTATCCGTCGTCTTTCAGTACGTCCGCGAGCACTTTCCCCTTGAGGGTCTTGTCGGAAATGCCCATTTTTTCCAGGGTCAGATCGATGATTTGTTCGGCGACCTTGTCGGAAACGCTGTTTAAGCCGCCCTTCATTTGCTTGTCGAGGGTCTGGGAATGGATCCAATTCTCGGAAATCACGGTATCGTCGCTGATCTGATTCGCTCAAAACAGGGAAAAATGATAGGTCGTGAACGTGATCGTTCCCTTTTCAGCATTGACGGAATCCGGTTTTATATAGGCCCATTTGGTCCCGTCATAGTACGTCACCCGCAGGCTGGAAGTGCCACGGACCGGATCGATCGCATTTTTGTCGTATTTGAAAGTGACCGTTACCGGCTCGTTCAACCGCTGCTTGGCATCGGCGGTGATTTCCAGGGGGGAACCGAGCATTTTGACCTCCTTTCCGAGGTATTTCGGGACCGAATCCGGGGTCTTTATGTCGACTTGCGTCTCGGTATCAAAGGTATTTTTGGGCAGGGAAACCGTAGCCTGGTATTTTTCCAAATCCCCCAGAACGACGTCGCTTCCCGTGGAAACCTTGGTTGCCAATGCCTGCGGGATGGCTTTGTCGTACTTCCAGTCCGTGTCCCCGGACTCGGCTGGCACGGCGGTGGGCGTACCTGCGGCGGGCGTTGCGACGCTTACGGGATTTCCCGGGGCGGTATCGGCAACGGGGGGCTTCGTGCCTCCGAAACAACCCGACAAAAGCAGGGGGAAGAGGAGTATGGATACCGTGGCAACCGTCTTTTTTCTGATATCTTTCATATATGGAAAAATTAGGGCGTTTCCGCATGGATTTCACTCGGAACTTCGGATCATTGTACGCGTTTCCGGAAAAAATTCAAGGGGGAGTAATCTATGCCTAACCAAATCTGGTTTCCCGGTTTTTACAGTCGCATATTCGGACATCTTTTATTTTTTTCTTCGGTCTCGTATTCCCGATAAGCTCCCGGAAGAAGAAAAATAAAACCTGTTCCGAATCCGTAACCGTAAAATGCCGAAAACAATTCCTATTGGGCATACAACCGCACCCTCTCCGACTCTGAAATCTCCACGCTCTACAACGCGACGAAATAGTAAAATCTTTTGCATTTCATTCTAGAATAGTTATTTATTAGTAATAATTTATATATTAATTTTGTTATTATGATAACACGATCTATAGAGAAAATGATAAAAGAAAGACTGTTTCAGAATAAGATCATTATTTTGTACTGAGCAAGACAAGTAGGGAAAACAACTTTGTCGAAGAAAATACTTGCTGAGTACGCATGAAAATCAAAATATTTGAGTTGCGATTTGCACAGTAACCAACAAATACTCGATTACAAAAATCCACAGAGATTTATAGATAGTTTTGCGGATTTTGATCTGGTTGTTCTGGATGAGGCTCAAAATATAGAAAATATCTGAACCATTCTCAAGATTCTTGTGGAAATCTATCCAGAGAAACAATTTATAGCCACGGGGTCGAGCAGTTTTGATTTGGCAAATACATTGAACGAACCATTAACCGGAAGGAATTTTAAATTTACTCTCTATGCTCTTTCCGTGGAGGAAATCAAAAACCATTACGATAGTTTTTTTATCAACGATAACCTGGAGAATCTCCTCATATATGGAAGTTATCCCGAGGTCTTCTCGGTAAGCGAAAATATAAAACAGGAACGGTTGAATCTATTGTCTTGAGATTATCTCTACAAAGATATTTTCAAATTTGAATGAATTAAAAAATCGAGCTATGTAAAATCCATATTACAACTTCTCGCATTGCAGCTCGGAAACGAAGTTTCCTATAATGAAATAGGACAAAAACTTGGACTGAATCATATAACCGTTCAGAAATATATCGACATACTTGAGCAGGCTTTTATCGTTTTCAGACTCAAGAGTTTTTCAAGAAATGCACGAAATGAGATAACCAAGTGAGTGAAGATATATTTTTATGACCTCGGAGTACGAAATAGCTTGATCCAAAACTATAATTCACTCGGCCTCAGACAAGACGTGTGAGCCCTTTGGGAGAACTTTCTGATCTCTGAAAGACAAAAGTTTTTGAACAATGCCCTGCTATACAGGAATATATATTTTTGGAGAAATCAGGCTCAGGCGGAAATTGATTATATTGAAGAATATGATGGCGAGCTCCACGCCTTTGAATTCAAATGGTGAAAAAAAACTCCAAAAATACCGAAAGCCTTTATCACTGCTTATCCCGATAGTAGCTTTGAAATAATAAATACGGATAATTTTCTCACTTTTGTAAAATAGTCTGTATATACCCAATAGGAATCGGTTTCCCGGTTTTTCCAGTCACATATCCGGACATCTTTTATTTTTTTCTTCGGTCACATATTCCCGATAAGCTCCCGAAAGAAGAAAAATGAAACCTGTTCCGAATCTGTAACCGCAAAATACCGAAAACCAATTCCTATTGGGTATAATGGCTCAGAAAATCTAGACTGAAATTTTGCTTGGATCAAGCTAAGTCTCTAAGCAAAAATAAAACCTGTTCCGAATCCGCAACCGTAAAATACCGAAAACCAAATTGGTTAGGTATAACGCCAATCCGGATAATTCCCCCCCTATCCCCCTTTCCGAAGCTTGGCAAACGAATATTTTTTTCCCAATCGTTCATTATCCCGCATTTTTTCGAATCTGTCAGCAAAATAAACTTGCCATTCGTTCAAAACTTACCTACAATACCGCCGAGTCATTTATCCGTTTACCTTTTTTCTATGGCCGATACCAAAACCCAAACCGCAGAAGCGACTCCCGTCGCCCTCGTCGACACCAAGGTCATCCCCCTCGGGGCCACCGAGAAGCAGGAAGTCGAGAAGACGTTTGCCGAAGCGAAAGATTTCCGTTCCCTCGGGGAAAAAATCACCGCTCCGCTCGACAGCATCATTTCCCAGACCGCCAAAATCATCGACAGCGACCCGATCATGAACGTATCGGACGAGCTCACCAAGATGAACGGATCCGTGCAGTCCGTCTACAAGGAAATCATCGACAACGACGGGACCGTCATGAAGATCGCCAAATCCATCCCGCTCATCGGCTCGCTCGCGAAATCGCTCGATGCCAAGTGGGACGAAGCCAGCTTCAACATCAAGTCGCTCGAAGGGAAAATCCAGGTCATATTCTCCGGTTTCGACCAGGCGAATTCATCGCTCAATACTTCGATCGATATGCAGAAAGCCTTCTTGGAAGGCATCGAGGCCAACCTCGGCAAAGTCGTCGCCTACAAGGAATTCCTCGCCATCAAAATCGAGGAATACAAAGTGAAATATGCGGAAGTGACGGACGAGAACGATAAGATGAAATACGATATGTTCCTCCGGAACATCGAGTACTTCCAGTCCAATCTCGTAGTGTTGATCGGAAACCTCGAAATGGCCCGGAAACGGCTCCTCATGCGGCTCGACAGCGCGTCGAAACTCTCGATCGCCATGAGTTCCAGCCGGCCGATTTTCAAGACGCTCCTCTCGACCGCGCTCATCGAGACTTCTTCCCAGAAAGCGCTCGACGCCAGCATGAAGGCCATCAGCGTCATGGGTTCCACCATCGACAAGATGTCCACCGAGCTCACCGACAAGGCTATCGAGACTTCCCGGGCCGCGGAAGAGCTCTCCCGGAAGCCGGTTCTCTCGACTTCCGTGTTCGTGGAAAACGTCACCAAGCTCAAGAACCATTTCGACCAAATCGAATCCTACCGGGCGCAAATCAAGACCGAGGCCGACGCGGAAAACAAACTGTTCGCGGAAGCCAGGACCAAACTCGAAGGTATCAAGACCCTTTCCGTGAAAGGACAAGAAGAGCTCGCGAACGCATTGAACTCGTAACTCCGTGTGTGAAAAGGCGGCCCGAAAGGGTCGCCCTTTCTTTTTTTACCATTCCCATGCGCTTTCAAAAGGAACTGTACCGCTACCAACTGGATATTCTCGACGTTTTCGAAAAAGAAGTGAAGCGGGGGGATAAAAAAATCCATATCGTCGCGCCTCCGGGCTCCGGAAAAACGATCGTCGGACTCGAAATGATCACGAGATTGGATGCTCCCACGCTCATTCTCGTTCCGAATCTGACCCTCCAGGAACAATGGCACGACAAGATCGCGACGATGTTTTTGGATGCCGGGGAAGATATCGGCGAAATCGTCTCGACGAGCCCCGATTCGATCAAGAGAATCAATATCATCACCTACCAATCCCTCGCTCAAACACAGAATGAGACGGACGGGGTGCTCGATCGGATTCTGGAGCGCTGGCACCGGGATTTTCGGGAAGAATTCCCGACGCTGGAAGAATTCGTGCAATTCACGATTTTGCTCAAGGAAAACGATAGCGGGGAATACCATGGCAATATCAAACGGTACCGGAAGCTCCTCAAGATTTCCGGATCGAAGGAAATGATTCACGAGCTCCTCTCCGAGCGGGTCATGGCCTATTTCGCATCGTTGAAATCGTACGGCATCCGGACGCTCGTCGTCGACGAAGCCCACCATCTCACCGCCTGGTGGTCGAGGGTCATTTTTTCCCTGTACGATTTCCTCGGTAACGCCCATATCGTCGGCCTTACCGCCACTCCCCCGTTCGACGATATCGATTTTTTCGATTTGGACGATTCGTATGCGGATTTGCTCGGGGAAGTCGACTACTACATTCCCACGCCCGCCATTATCAAGTCCGGAAAACTCGCGCCGTACAGCGATCTCGCGTATTTCGTGAAACCGGATGATACGCTCCGAAAAATCCTGAGCGAAAAAGAATTGGCGCTGCGGGATTTTCTCAAAACCCACGGAGGGGAAATCGGCGAATATCTTCTTGAAACGGTGAAGGAAGACTTCGAGAAACTCCAGGCCAAAAGCATGGGTAGATTGAACGGCTACCTCCGTTTCATTCATGTTTACCATCCGGAATCGGATATTTCCGAGTACGTTTCGGAGTATACGTTCGTCGAAATCAATCTGGAGGATATCGCCAAATCCGTCGGAAAATGGCTCTCGGCGGCAAAACTGGATACCGATTCAAAAAAAGAAATCGCTACATGAAACGAGTTGTTCCTGAATACGCAAAAAATGTTTTTCGAGCTCGGATACATCTGGCGCACGAAAAGCTTTTACAAGTTCCAGACCCCAATAGAAAAACTCCTCATATACAGCAAAACCAAGATTGGCGGAGTCGTCGCGATTCTCGAAAAAGAGCGCGAAAACCTGGGCGAAAACCTCCGAGCGGCCATCATTACGGACTTCCTGAGCGCGGAATCGGACTATATCAATTGCGAATATGTCTTCGACGCGATCATCGGCGAATTCGCGGATCTCAATCCCTACCTCGTTTCCGGGCAGGGCATCTGGAAAATCGGTCCAGATGGCAAACGGATTCCCGTCACGACGGAAACCATTCTCTCCGTCACGAAAAAACTCACGGCCGGAGAAACGAAACTCGTCATCGGAACCCGGGGAATCCTCGGGGAATGATGGGATTGCCCCAAGCTCAACAACCTGATAGATCTCACGGGAATTACCACGTACATGAGCGTCAACCAGGTGCGGGGCCGAGCGATTCGGCTCGATTTGGAAAATCTCCGAAAAACCGCCAACGTCTACGATATCGTATGCGTCGGAGCATGACTCCAATGAAGCAAGGACCTGATCCGGCTCGAAAGGAAACACGAAAAATTCTACGGCGTGAACGACGCGGGAATCATCGTCAAGGGCGTGGACCACCTCTACCCGAATCTCTTGTCGCACCTGGAAGATCCCGAGGAAATGAACCGCATCATGCTGAGACGATCCGAATTCCGAAGCGCGGCATACGACAACTGGGGTATCGGCCAGTCATATTCCAATAAGGAAATATTCGGGTTGCATCTGGAAATACGCGAATCTTTCACCTATTTCCCCATTTCGAAACCTTCCGTTTCTTCGATTCCAGCGATCTACCGGATGTTCCGGGAAGATACGGCGCTCCGGGATATCGGGAATTCGTACTATTTCCCTGCGGTGTTTTCATTTTTGGAAACCTTCGCGCTGGCAGTGGCGAACAGTCTCAAATCAAATGGGATTTTGCCGGAGGATTTCGCGTTCGGAATCCATTCCGACGAAATCGGAAACATTCAGATCGCGAGCGAATACCGGGATGAACTGGTCTCCAAAAATTTCATCATATGCCTCGCCGATATTTTTTCCCCGATTGCCTCCCAGAAATACCTGCTTTCGATTCCCATGATACGATACGAGACCGGGAAAGCCGCAAGCGAAAGGCTGTATATGGGAAAACTGATGCTCGGCCTTCCCGATGCGCTGAGCAAGAATCAGGCATTCCGGAAAAATTTTCGGAATGCCCTCGTGCCCTGGGAAAACGAATTGGGAAACGAAATGGAAAAACTGATGCCCGGCCTTCCCGATGGGCTCGGAAAGAATCCGGAATTCCGGAGAAAACTCCGAAGTGCGCTCGTGCCCAGCGAGATTGAAAACGGGGTACCGAACGTTCCGAATACCGCCAAACCATTTGGGGCCAAAATGCTTGCGGCGATATGGGATTTCTTATTTTTCGCATGCTGCTCGATCATAACCCTCCTCGTATTCCTCACGTCGTTCGATCATTTGCCAACGGATTCAACCATCGTGAAGCTCGTCTTCTACCCTGCGTTCATATTCAGCGCCCTGTATTTTTGATTGAAGCCGACAAGCGGTTTCCTTTGGGAAAGATTCCGTCCGATAGTTGATTTCTTTTGGAAAAAGCTCCACAAGAGGTTCATGTTTCTCAATTTCTTTGCCCTTTCGCAAAAAACATACGGGAGGAAAGAGGTCGATTTCATCAACCTCAACTCCCCCGAAACCGACAAAAAATCCTTCATCGGAAAAACCCCCTTCATTGCTTCGAAAATCGAAAAACTTTGGATTTAGTCCTGCCGTACCCCCATATTTTCCATGAAAGAATCCGCTATTTCTCTCGATACGACCACCTGACTCTACTTTCTCGACATCGGGGCGTACGGCGCGTACTTCGAGAGCATTTGCTATGACTCTGGCGGGATCTGCCGGTCATTCGGAAGCCCGATATTCGGGAATTTTCGCATCGGGAACCGTATCGTCGGAAAAACCTCGGTTTTCGGCCATCATATCTACGCCGTCTACGATTTGGAAAAACATACGAAAACGGCATATATCGCTTCGGATATGGCCGGTGCCAATTTTACCATAAAAAACCGGGAATATGCCGTCATGGCGTTCATGGGGATTTGAGGAAAAATACGATGGCACACGGACTTTTGCGATTCGAACTACCGGCTCGAAGTCACGGAACGCGGCAGTTCGGTGACCCATGCCGTGTTCGAATCAGTCGTATTCGAAACGAAATGGAACCTGGGAAAATCAAAATCGGAACTGCTCCCCGCAAAAAAGTCAAATGGCACGGACGGAATCTCCCTAACGGACATTTTCTGGTTCTCGGATCCGTTTGGTGAGACCGACCTATCGGATTTCCTCGATTTCTTGAAATATCTGGGGGATTCGGAGGTATTTTTGGACAATGGGGACCGGGTGGCAATCTACTATGAATCCATTGACGTTCCGACTTTTCCCATCGCGAAGATCGATTTGCGAATCATTGCGGAAACCCCGGCAATGGCATTGGAACCCCGGAAAAACGATGAAATCCGAAGCTGATTTTGAGCACCGCCGTGAACCGTACCCGCGCACGGTGAACCAGGAGCGGAAAAATCAGCAAGGAGTTCGCATTTTTCCAGGGTTCCAACGGATGAAATCCTCAGATTGTTCTCCTGCGTATTCCCCCGGTTTTCGCTCATGAACGGACCGGTGAAGAAAAAATACCTACCGTATTTTCCGCTCATCGCCATTCCCAATACGGAGGACCTGCTCCGGGGCGTCAAGGATATCTCCATTCCGGATTCCCAAGACCTGCTCTCCTACTCGGAAAAATCCGTAGCCTTCCTCCAGGGAATCGTCTATCTGGAATATATCGGATATATCCTGGAATCGCAGCGTCAAAAAACCGGGCTGATTATTTCCGACACCCCTGCCGATACCGCGTATTCGGAGTTCGCGATCGCACGGAACATCTCCAATTTGAAGAGCCTCGAAACGCAGCGGGAGCATTTCTCGGCAACGCTCCGGGAATATTTTGCAAAAATTAAAATTTACAAAAAAATATAATCTGTTACCATTTTGTCCATGCGCCAAATTGCCGATATCCTCGTATTCAAAACCCCGTTCGAAAACGCCGAATCTTTCGCCGAAAAGATCCGGCGGAGCCTGTCGATGTTCCGGGACTACTGCGGCAACGCTTCCCTGCCGGTCCAAGAAGTCGCGAGCAAAACCGAGACCCGGCAAGAACACGTCTTCGCCGATGCCGGCGGAAATATCCGCGTTTCGTTTTCCTCGCTCGCCGGCCTTTCGGAATTTTCCTACTATCCGGCACTCGGCATCCGGTACGAACTGAACGAATCGGTTTTTGAGACAGCAGCCATAGAAAGTTTCCTGAACGACAATATCCGGTTCGTTTCCGGCGTGTTTTTCGAAGAATATTTCCTCGATACCGATTCCAAATTCCGCATCGACGCGATGAATTCCGGCAAAAAATACTCCGTGGACGACCTCAAAAAATTCGATACCGCCAAGCCGACCTCCCGCGAAAACAAGCGTCTGCTCGACTCGCTCCTGTACCTCCACTATTCGGTCATGAAAAACATATTTGATATTTGAGCGAATTCGGCAAGAATGGACGAGCTCGATACCATGGATTTGGCCATGGATTTCGCTTCGCAAAAACGCCTGTTCGAAAAACGGGGGGAAACGACCAAGTCGCTCCTCGTTGACCAGGCCCTCCAAATCCGCCAAAAAATCGACCAGGTCAGAATTCTCCTCTAAATCCTTTACCTTATCCTTATGGACATACTCGCTTCCCAAGGCGCATTTCTCGCCGCTCTCGTTTCCGGGGTAGCCTACCTTTCGGTGGCTGCCATGCTCTTCATGGCAAATCTCTGGCTTTTCGAGAGATGGACCCCGTTCAACGTCAAAGAAGCGATTTTCGACACGCAAAACCGGGCCATCGGGCAAATCGTCCGAGGACAGCTCATCGCGCAGGGCATCATGATCGGATCGCTCATCTACTTCACGGGCAGCACTCCGGAACATATCTTCCAGATGAACGTGTTCGCGGCTTCCCTCCGATCGACGGTACTGTTCGGAATCTTCGGCATGGCCTCCTTCCAGTTCCTGCTCTGGGGGTTGACCAAGGCCATCCCCCTCGAAAAGGAAATCATCCTGGAACAGAACGAATCCCTCGCGCTCATTATCGAAGGGTTCCTCATCGCGCTCGCGATCCTCGTGAGCGTAGCATTTTATTCGTACTAGCCCGCACCCATGGCACAACCCTTATCCAACACGTCGCGTTTTACCCTCGCCAGAAATCTCCAGGAATGGATGGCAACGGAAAAAGAACCCGCGTTCCCGCTCCTCGGCAATTACCCGTGGACCAAGGTCGACAAGAATTTTTCGTACTCGGGAGATCCCGATTTCGCGAAATTCATGAAGGTTCCGAGCAAGGACCTCGCGACGTTCGAGAAATTCTATCCGAACCTGAACATTTTCCTGCAAAACCTCCACTGGACCGAACTGTTCGACGGCGTAGCCGGGCTCATCCCTCCGACCCTCCAGAACGCGGCGAGCATGCTTTCCAAGAAAAAGACGGAAAAAATCCTCACGATCGTCCGGCTGTTTCCGCTGGAATCCGCTATTTTCGGAGAAGCGCTCAAGGAGGCCGGGGGGAAGAACGTCATCTATAATTTCAACCGGACTCCGGCGGTCAACAGCACTTCGAAGACGTTCGAGGCGACCATCTTCCTCGAACTCTGGAAAAATATCCCGGAACTCGCGGAAAAAGTCCGGGGGCTCGCGAAGATCATCCAGGATTCGAAATTGGCGCTCGACGGCAACCGCTGGTACGTCCTCTTCGACGAGAACGATGCCGCGCCGAATTGGAACGTATCCAAAGTCGATCCCTACGTCAAAAGCAGCATCGCGTTCAAGGAATGGAAATTCGTCTACCGCGTCGACGAATACCCAAGCAAGGAGTGGCTCCTGTCCAAGGATATCAAGCAGGTGGTCATCTGCGACATGGACAATACCCCCGAAATCAGCATGCAGTACAAGACCATCGTCCTCGGCGACGACTTCCCGGTCGAAACCTTCCATATCCCCTACCAGCCCAAAACCGATACCATCGGCTGGTACGAGGACTACGTGGTCGGCAAAAACCGCGAATACGTCCAATACCGCAAGGACATCCTCGACAAGGTCAAGGACGAAAGCGTCAGCCGGGTCAATATCCCTCCTTCCGGAACGAACCTGCCAAAGGCGGGAAAAGTCTCCGCGTCGGCCAATTCCAAAAATATCAACGCGCGGGAAGCTCCCGCGGAAAAACCGACGGAAAAGAAGGAGATCGTGTTCTTTCTCGGGTCGCTCGGGGTAATTTTCGCGCTGGTGGTCATGTACGACCTGCGGGGCGGACAGGGGTGGTTCACGAACGGCACGACCGGTTCCGGCAGTACGGGAAGCACGACTTCAAGTTCCGGGTGGAGGTTCAATCCGTACGTCGGGAATTCGACTTCGATTTTCGGGGGCGGAGGCGGGACTTCCTCGTCGTCGATCGGTGGGAGCAAGTCGACGACCAGTTCGTCCATCAGCTCGTTCGGGGGAGGTGGGTTTTCGAAGGGCGGGGGGTAATTTTGCAAATAATCCGGATACCGGCGATCATTTGGCACTGCCTTGGTGGTAATAGTTGGCTTGGTAATTTTGCGGATAATCCGGATACCGGAAAACCCCGGTTATTCCTTTGAATCGGCTTATTTAAAAAGGAGCCCCTCATTTGAGGTGCTCCTTTTTAATGGATTTCATCAATAATCTCCGCTTTGCCTATTTGTAGGACAGCCGCTTATGAAATGCCTCCCGGCGAGACGGACTGAATGGGTTTGGCGGAATCGTGAGGTTGCTTCGACGGAATCCCCGGAATTTTTCCGGAGGCCTTCTTTGGCGTATTTTTCGACTTTTTCACCTGGCCGTTTCGAAGCGTCTTGCCGATGGAAAATACCTTGGGCTCATCCAATTCCCCCTTGCTGATCCCCATGGCGCTCAATACGGAGTAGTCTTTGATTTCCCGGCACTTCCGAATGGCGGCAACGCCGATCAAAAAAGTGACGATATCCGATCGGGTACCCTTGTTTTCAAGAGGATTTCCAATGGTGTAGGGGGCATTTGTAGCTGTATCCGGATGTTTGGAGGCGTGGATACATTTGAGAATCTCGTACCTCGCCCACATCTTCGCGGATGACGGCGCGAAAGACCCGTAAGCATCGGAAAACGGGGCATCGAGTCGTTTCATGGCGCTTCCGAGGCCGACGCATATGCTTGAGGTGTATTTTCCGAACGCCTTGCGTTCCGAAAGGGAAAAATTCTTAAGCATGACGAGATACTCGCGTTTTTCCGGAAATGCCGAAACGGTCTGTGCGTAACTCATATCGCCTTCTTTCAGATACTTCTTGTAGAGTTTTTCCAATTCGAGATCCTCTTTCGAGAGTATGTGATTCGCCTGGTCTACCGTATCTTTTTGTCGGAATCCCACGTGCTCGGGCGATTGGGCCGAGTCTGCCGTATCGGGAGCCGGCTTAAGAGCCGCTTCCTGAAGAGGATCTTTCACGGGCTTTCGGAGGTCTACGGGCTTTCGGAGGTCTACGGGTTTTCGGAGATCGACGCCTCCCCCTTGTTCCGGAGGTTCGGGAGCTTTTACATCATCCCCTGATGGTTCGGGAGATGGCGTTTCTTTCGTATTTTTACTGAGATCGACGGGCTTTCGGAGATCCACGCCTCCCCCTTGTGCCGGAGGCTCGGAAGGAGGAAGCACCGGCGATGGAGATGCCTCTGGAGGAACATCTTCCGCTTTTCGAGCCTCTCCCAGTTCGTCGTACCGATTGAATCCCGCCGGGATGGCGATATAATACGGATCGATCGGCAGTGGCGTAGCAACGGGAGCCAACGGTACTATGGGAGGCACCGGAGGCGGCGAAACGGGAGGCAACGGTGGAGGAGCGACTTCGGAAACCGGCGGGAGTATCATAGTACCACTGCCCTGAACCGTGGACATCGGATTGAGCCGCATTTCCGATGCGTTCATTTGGACTTCGCCGATTTCCAGGGTATGGAACGTGCGAAGGTCGATGGCCTCCCGGAGGTTTTGGGGTATCTGGAGATGCCCGTTCGCATCGACGGGGATGAAGAAGCTGCCTCCCCCACGGACCGGGGTTACCACCGCCTGAATGCGACCGGTGGCAAAATCATCCGCCGTAACCAGATGGGACATTCCCGCCGTGGAAGTCGCGGTTTTTCCAATCATGTTGGCAATGCTCCAAACGCCGCTTTGTTCTCGCGTCATGAGCTCATTTCCATCAAACGCCTTCGTTCCGTTGTCATACCAGAAAGGTCGCTTCACTTGGAATAGATCTGTTGGGGAATTTGACGAAGACGAAACTACCAAATCTTCTCAGTCGGAAAGGCTGACCACCGAAGGAACCGAGGACGATGCCGAAGCCGAGGGCACCAACGACGACACGGATGGGGCAAGATTTTGAACCCCAAAAATAATCCCCTGCACGGTCGAACCCACGGCTGCGGAAATTCCGGCGAAAATCAATCCCTGCTTAACGGCATATTCGCTCTCGACTTTTTTTCGGTCCTTCAATATCTCCCCCGTTTCGCGTATGAACTTGGAATATTGTTCTTGGGCAATTTGGGCCGAAAGAGCCTCGTTGTCTTGGTCGAAAAGCTCTCCGCCGTTGAACTGCGCGATAAGGTTCGGAAAATTCTTTTCGATGATGCGAATCATCGACACGTGCTGTCTCGATACCGAATTCTGGCTTTCGAACTGGAGGAGGTTCAGCCCGCTTTCCCGACCGACCTTGTGGCGGATCAGATAACAGAGCGCGGTAGCGAGGGCATTCTGGGTTTCGGTTTCCGTGTGCTGCCTTTTCTCGGAATACCCCAGGAGGGCATTGAAAGCAGACACCACCAATGCCTGTCAGTTCCTCGCGTTCGTCATATCGTGGATCCGTTCGTCGGAAGACCGGCCGTCCACCTCCTCGTTCCCCGTTTCCATTCCGAGCGAACCGCGGCGATCGATCTGAGCGGTCCGGTCCCGGAGCTCGCGCTTAGCCCGAACCCCTGCCAGTACTCATCCCGCAGCGGATCCCGCAAGGAGGGGAAGGAGAAATCCGCCTCACAACGTCGCTACCGCGGCTGCCCCCGCCGCTCAGGCGACCAATCCCCTCGTGCCGAGGGCCGTAGCCACGGCTGCCACCGTAGGGTTGCAAACCCAAGTTTTTATCACCTCGGGCATCCACTTGGAATCGCGCATCGAATCCGCCATTTTTACGAACCAACCCTCGGTGCGGTGGCCCATGCCCCGTTCTGACCGGCCGATGTCGAGAATGTTCAGCTTCATTTCTATCGCCTCGATTTCCGCAGCATTCTTTGCCTGCTCCAAACGTGCCAGAGACGCATAGAGCTGGTTCGCGTCCGTAGTGAGCGCCTGATATCACCTATCGATGAGATCCTTGAGTTCCAGGGCTTTTTGCGTACGGACGGCCGAACCGGCGGGAGCGCTCATCCAGGCATCGACGACCTCCTGAATGGCTTCGGAAACGGAAACGTCCTGAGCAAGGCTTTCGTGTTCCAAGTACGCTTTCTCTACGATTCCGGCATCCGAATTGCGGACGTGGGATCGGAGAAATTCCTCCGTATACTGGCCTTTTTGCAATCCCGATTTGATTTCGGCCACGAATTCCCGCTTCTTCGTTCCGATATACCCGTCCCGCCCCAGGCGGTTGACGCTCCGGTGAAAAAATCCGGACACCTTTCCGAGGAACCCTTGCCTTTCGGTTCGCATCGAGGCTTCGAAGTCCTCGACGGCACGGCTTTCCGCGTAGATATCTATCAGCTGATCCAGATTGAGGACGTCCAAGGACAACGGCGAACGGGTCACTTCGCGTACCGGTTCGGGAACATGGGGAACGCAACTGGCTCGGGAAGGAGATGGAATATTGGGCATATTGAAAAAATGAGGAATGGGAATTGGAATGACGATTACGCCTGGCCGGCAAGGTTTTTTTGGAAATCGGCGATCCATGCCTCGAAATAGGTCTCGACGAGAGCGTCGTACTCGGGAAGGATATCGGAAAGGAACTCCACGGGATCGAAAATATCGGGAGCGCTCATTTGGGCATCCCGGAACAGTTTCTGATCCTCTATGGACAAATGTCCGGAGACGATTTTCATAAGGATCCAGTTCTCCGCGCTCGGGACGAGCCGATCGAGTATGGCGGTATCGTCAAAGCCGGGAAATTTGAGACCCGCTTGCCTGACGACAGTGAGAATACGGGATTGGCGCGATTCCAACTGGGGAGATTCGTTCGTATGAGGTTCAAGGAAATTAGCGGACATAGGTCATGGAAAAGTGATTTTTTTCTTTACTTTAATATAAAATTACTATAAAGTCAAATATTACTGCGTTTGGAGGATTCCCACGAGTCCAGAGGCATTCGGCGATATTCGGCGATATTCCGATTTGCATTATCCAGAAAACTCTCCTAAACTGTTCCCAGAAACCTATCCCCTCATTCCCGCGCTTATGAAACCCATATCGTTGTCGCTTCGGCAGACCCTGATTGCATCCGCCGTTTTCGCCGCTTCCGCTTTCCTCTCGTTCTGAGCTTCCGGAGACGGCGGAACGCTCCGGTCCATGCCGTACCCCGACCGGAACGCGACGGCCGATGCCCTCTTGTCTAGCCTCACCCAAGGGAAGGGCGCCGCCGTCCTCGACGGCCTCGTCGCCAAGGTGAAGGCCAACGCCGTCGCCAAGGCCGGCAATCCGGCGAACCCCGCGCTTTCCGCGGCCTACCTCGACGACTACCTCGCGAAGGTGGACCGGCTCGACGACGCCACGAGGGCGCAGTTCGGGACGGACTACGCGTTCATCTTCCAGTACCTCTACCCGAGGGTGCGGGAGCTCCGGGGAACCGGCGCGGGGACCGCGAACGACCTGATCGCGCAGCTCACGGGGCTGGCGGGAACCGGCGGGACCGCCTGAACGACGGGAACCGTCGCGCTCTCGGCTTCCGAAGCCGCCGTGACCGCCGCCTACCGGGAAGTCCTCCTCCGGGATCCGGAAGCCGCGGGCCTGCCGTACTGGAAAGGCCAAGTCGACAGCGGCACCTTCACCGCGAGCACGCTCCCCTTGGGGATGGCCTGCGCCGCGAAGGACTCGGCCGGACCCGACGGCACGAACGCCAAAGCCTGGCTCGCGAGGACGGGAAAGAGCTGTATCGCCGCGACCACGGATGGCGCCAATGGCGGAGGCTTCGTTTGCGGGACTTCCACCGTTACCGGTCGCGATCCCGACACCAACGTATATCAGACCGTAGTGGGAGAAGATGGAAAATGTTGGTTCAAGAGCAATCTCGGCACTTCGCATGTCGCGACCACATCAAATGACCCAGACTCACGCGGTTGGCTCTATCAATGGGGACGGTTTACCGATGGCCATCAACTTCCAACGAGCGAAACGACGACTATTCCGAGTAGCTCGGACGATCCTGGTCATCCCGATCTAATTGATCATGCGGAAATCGTTAAGTCGCATAACAACACCAACGGAGATTATGAGTGGAGCTATTACGATTGGCGCATTCCACAAAATAACGCTCTTTGGCGAGGCGTGAATGGGAAAAACAACCCCTGTCCCATAGGCTGGAAAGTGCCTAGCAAAGATGAGTGGCTGTCTTTTATAGATGCGATTTGCCTGAAGAAATATGGCACTGGGGATCACATGTGCAACAAGAAGCGGGATAGCTCTCGGTGAGAAATTACTCTTAATAGTGCCAATAAAGACGATATCTTTAATTCGGCATTGAAAATTAGCGCGGAAAATTATAAAATGTCAGGGTTTTGGACAAGCACATCTGAAGCTGCTTATGCATGGCCCGAGTCATATAGAAGCGCCTGCCTCGTTTTTGCATCAAGCTCGCATTGGCAAAACACCTGGCTCTATGAGATGGACCAGAGACCTCGAACTGGCGCACTTGCCGTAAGGTGTATCAAAAACTAAATATGCTCATTGGATCCATCGCCATTAACGGATTTGGGAGGAACGAAAATCAAATGGAAATCCCCGAATCGTCCGGCTTTCAAATCCTTGCGTCTACTGGTTTTCTCGAATCTGGACTTCCGAAAAAACATATTCGTAACCACCACCCATGGCCGTTTCCCTCTCATACTATCCCGACAACCGGTACGACAAACAAAAAATCTACGACGAGCTCCAGGCCACGTACGCCATCGAAGGGCTCGATCCGAACTATTTCGAATACCTCGACACCAAGACCTTCGTCGGGTTCGAAAAAGCGGAATTCGAGGAACTCCAAGCCATCGTCCGATCAGTAAACGGGATTTTTCGCAAGGCGTATTCCTGGTATTGGGACGACCTCGCGAGAAACTTGCCGGAGTTCTCCCGGATCCACGAATATTTCCGGAAGGAATTCCCGTACGACGAATATTTCATCGCGCGGTACGACGTGCTCATCGACGTCCACGGGGAATACAAATTCCTCGAAACCAACGCGAACACGCCCGGGCTCATCACCGAATCCAACCGCCCGTCCGCGATGTTTTTGCCGGAAGGCTGGGACAACCAGGCCGGCGGGCTCATCGAGTACGTCCGGGATTTCTGGAAGGGGAAAATGGAAACATTGTCCGGCGGGGATCTCGCGAAAATAAAGCTCGGCATCCTTCTCCCCCACAGCTACGAAAACGAAGACTACCTCGTCGGACGCGACTATTACGATATCCTCTCCTCGGTCATCCCGGAGGAAAACCTCGTCATCGGGGACATCTACGAAACCAACGTCGTGGATGGGTCCGTCACCCTCAAGGGGCAGCGAATCGACGCGATCCTCTCGTATTTCCCGTTCGAGTTTTTCCTGACGGACATCGATTTTACCCTGCCGTTCCTGGAAGCGGTCGCGGACGGCAACTGCCTGCTCGTGAACCCCCTCGAAAGCATGGCGTTCCAGGACAAGCTCATGTTCGCGGTCATCTGGGAAAACCTGGAGAAATACTCCGCCGAAGAGCAGGCGGCCATCCATAGGCACATCCCCTTCACCACGAGGGAATTCCAGGAATCAACCGAATACCTCGCCAAATGGAGGTTCGGAAGATACGGGCGGGAAATCTACTGGGATCGGTTCTATACGAATCTCGACCACGTGGACAAGTTCATTTTCCAGAAAAAAGTGGAACCGCGGAAGGAAAACGAACAGGGGGACTTCCTGGTGCTCGGGGCGTTTTCGGACCTGAGGGAGAGTATCTCTTTCATAGCTAGGAAGCAGGAGCATCGGACGACGGACGATACGTATAATTTAACGACGTTGGCGTATGCGCGAGGGAATATCAACGTTTAAATACCTGGGTGTCCTGCAGTTTTTGCTCACGGCATTCCTCATAATTTTCGGATCCGGCTATGTCTACGTGATAATTTCACTGATGCTGTTCATGCTTTTTTCACTTTCGTATTTCGGCAGTTTTGACTCGGATTTCAAAAAAGAATATTGAAATTATCTTACTGCTTGAATTTTCGTTTGATTCACGGGTTTTTCATTTTGACTCGGAATCGGAGCCCTTTGCATCTTCTGGATATTTTTCGAATTCTTGTTATTCCTGTTTCGATATTCAAATCCGGTAAAAACAGGCGGCCAAGTACTCTGAGCCTTCGTGCTTGCCGGACTATTGCTCGCGCTGTATATGGGAATCATGTAATTTATGAAGAAGAGCGCTCCGAGGCCGAATGGAAAACCCTACTTTTTAACGCCTTGCCGTTTTCGAAGCAAAACCGAAATGACCATCCTACATTTTAAACTCATTTTCATATGTGCGAGGGAAATATAAAATACAAATACCTAGGGGTGGCATTTTTCTTCCTGACGGTTCTTTTTCTGGTTTTCGGATTGTGAATCTGGTACGTTTCGGTATCGTTGCTCCTGTTCCTGTTTTTAATACACTCATATTTCGACAGTTGCGAATGCAGTCCGTATTTACCCGTTAGATTTATTGCATGGTTCGGTTTAATCATTTTTTACTTACTTACGGCATTTTGATTCGGAGTGGGTGCCCTTTGTATCTTCTGCATATTCTTTGAGTTCATATGTTTTTCCTTTCGGACCTTGATGCGCTGAGAGAGATATGACAAAAAATGATTGCACTTGGTAATTGATAGCAGCAAATACGATAAAATACTGGTCTACGCTTGAATCCTTGCCGGAGCGTTTCTCGTACTATATATGGTAATCATATAACTATGAAGAGTAATTTCCTACCTGATTTCCCGTACTCGGAGCGTTATTATACCCAACGGGGCAGCATTTCTTTCACCGCAAGGAAGCAGGATCATCGGACGACAGACGATACGTATAATTTAACGACATTGGAGTATGCGCGAGGGGAGTAAAACTTTCAAATATTTGGGAATCGCGCTGTTCTTACTGACAGCATTGCTTTTGATTTTCGGGATGGGAATCTGGTACGTTTCGACATCTTTGCTCCTCTACGTCATTTTCGCCCATTCGTATTTTGAAATACGGGAACCGTACTGAAAGTACAAGTTTTGAATTTTGGCGTTTTTGTATTTTTTATTTTGGTTCGCGTTCCTTTTTGAACTCTGAAGAATCGGGACCTTTGGTATCGGTTGCATTTTTTTCAATTTCATATTCTTCCAATTGCGATACCGGGACAAAAATACGTTTTTGAATCCGGAATGATACACGACGGCAGACATAACCAAGGGAAGCAATTACTGTTACGCGCTCATCTTTTCCGCAGTATTGCTTGTATTATATTCCATCATCGTATAACATGGGATAAATGCTCCCGCCGATTTTGAAGCTGGATCAAATTGACAATCCCATATTTTTAACGCATTGGACTGTGTGAACCGGAAATACGACCTACAAATACCTCGGAATAGCGCTGTTTTTCCTAACGGTACTGTTCCTGCTTTTCGGATTGGGAATCTGGATGATTTCGATTTCGACGATGTTGTTCTTGGGATTTTCCCACGCGTACCTCGACAGCTATGGATGAGAACCAAAGGTCCGGCCTTGGGAAGGCATGGGAACGAATTTCCACATTGTTTTCGTGCTCTTTTTCGCATTCTGATTCGGCATCGGAGCCATGTGCGTCCTGTTCATGTTCTTCGAGTTCTTCTTCTTTTCCTTCCGGATCTTGAACCGATGGAATAACCGAGACGGGCTCGTAAGCGAAGTAATAATACCAGGGCCCGTCTGGATGCTTGCCGGCGGAATGCTTATTCTCTATTTAATCATCCTGTAACCATGGGAAAAGCACCCCCGCTCTTATTTAACTGGAAATGGACCCCGAAAGCCATTCCCGCTTTGATATTTTTCGTTATCTACCTGTGATTGTCCGAGTACCTGTACTTCAAATCGACCGGGGTGATCTTTTCCTCCTGAACCATCCTCCTATTGTTCGTCATGATTCGATTCCATGCCGTTTTTGAAAATGCGAACGTACTGAAGTTTTTCAGGATAGCGCTTTTGGCAATCGCAGCCGTCGGTTTTCTTTTCTGATGGAATGTCGTGTTCATTGCTCCCCCGGTCATTTTGTACATCCTGCTTTCGCATATGCGCCTGAACCGGCTGAAATGGGAAGATTACCAATATCTCGAACTGATGCGACTATTCACAATTTGGCTGGTTTTGGCTTCGGCATTCTGACCATTGGTTCCAATCATTTTTCTCTGCCTGTATTTTGGAAAATTCTATATCCGGTACGATAACGTCGATGATATTATTGGCAGTTGGTTTTATTGAACCTTGGTCGCGATATTCGTTATTATGATCTTATAGCCCCATGTGAACCCTTGTAAAAACCGTCATGAAATACATTTTCATCCTACTGGCCGTTTGCTTGTCAATCGCGATCGTATCGTGAGTATCGTCGGAATGGATTTTCGTCATGGGAACGCTCTGCCTTATCGACTTCCATTTCGTTACGATGCAGGATTCGGAAAAGGCCTGGAAAGACGACGTGACGATCGGGCTGTACATCGTGGTCATGTTTTTTTATGCGGTACTCGTCGCAATCATCGGATACGTTCATATTCTCCTGTTCCTGATCGCTTATGAGCTCTGGTATTTCTTTTTGCAAATATACGGATTCGAATGAAAATGGGCGGTGGGGGAAACTTCCCTGATAGCTGCCGGGTTCTCGATGGTCATCTATTTCATATGAATCGGGATTTTCGCTTAAACTTACCCATGCTCGACAACCTTTCCAATCTCCGGCTCATCCTTATCGGCATCCTCGCGTGCATGGTCCTGGCTCTCGTTTTCGGAGCGCCGAAAATCGTGATGGAATCCCTCACGCTGGCATTTGCCACCGCTTTTTGAGCCTGGTATTTCGCCGTTCGGGATTCGGTCAGCCCATGGGAAATGCTGCCGGTCGCGGTATTCGTGCTCGTGATGTACTACGTCCTGTTCTCCGGCAATCTGCTCTGGCTGATGTTTTTGGTCATCTGGCTGTTTTGGTACGTGCTCTCGGACTATTTTTTCCCAAATGTGTTCGCCGGCATGCAGAAACGGAATGCGAATGGCGAAGATCCCATACTGTGAGCCGTTATCGTGTATTTTTTCGTGATTCCCGGGATGGCGTTTTTTTTCATATTGAGTATCCTGTCGGCGACTTTTCCCTAAAGGAATGGAGCATCTTTGCATACGGGCCGCTCCCGCAAATATTTTCGCAATCCTTACTTGCATGTTTTCCGATTCTCCCGCGCTCAAATATTCTCTCATATTTCTCTTGGCCGCCATTGGCCTGTCGAGCATTCTTTGAGCCCCGGAGTGGACGATACAATTTTTGGCGCTCGTGTTTTGCACGATACTTTCGGTACGGTTTTTTGCCATTCAAAATGGATATCCGAAATGAGAAACGGCCCTGGCCTACATACTGTTTATCATCGGAGCCCTGATAGTATTCGGAGTCATGTTCGGAGTCAGCATGGCATTGTTTTCGTACGCCATCTGCATCGTTTTCTGGTACGTGCTCTCGAATTATTTCTTCCCGGACGCATTCGAAAACATGAAGAAATCAGAACATACTCCTTACAACCTCTGGATTGCCGTCCTGGTATATTTCTTCGCGATACCGGCACTCTTCACGTTCGTCTTGCTGAATCTTGTTTTGGAGATAATCCGAATTCCCTAACCGGAAAAACCCGATATAATCCCCCCGCAATCCTAACCATTTCCACCCTATGTACTCGCTCAACGTCAAAAACCGCGAACTCGGACCCTACGAAGCCATCTGGTACCCGGACGGCAAGAAGGAGGGCAACATGCTCCCGCTCCTCTATGACGTGGCGACCGTCACGCTCAAGGACAACCAGAAATCCTTCGCCCTCTGCTTCAAGAAATCCAGCTCGCTCTTCGGCGGAGCCATCCAATACGCGGACATCGTGGACATGGCCACCGGGGAATTTTTCTCGCTCCAGACTTCCAATATCTTCCACTTCAGCGTGGTCGGCGGCGACCCAAAAGTCATCCTGAAAATCGGCAAGGAACTCAAATTCTACGAGAATTTCTGAAAAACGGAACTCGCCGTCGAACCTGACGGGGAGAAAACGGACCTGACCCCGCTCGGGTACTTCGACATGTTCGTGGGCATCGATCCCGGCGATGGGCTCTATATCCCAATCGTCCTTTCCGAAGAGAAGAAACGGCTCGTGAACGTGCCGAAATTCGGCGACTACTACGGGTTCCGGAGCTACGAAGCCGAAGGGTACCAGCACTTTCTCCTGTTCGTCGAAGACAAGAATTCGACCGAGGCGACGCCGGATTGGTATTGGACCGACAATTTCGTGCGGATTTCCGAGCGCATCGACCTCTCTTCGGAAGAATACGTCGAGGAATGGAGCATCGACAGTTACGGCAATATCTTCTTCACGGTCACGAGCGGCAAGAAGTACCACATCGACAAGGGCAATGGAAAAATGCTCGAAGGCTGGAATCTGCCGGTATCTTCCGACTTCACCTTCGTGCGGGTCTACGAAGACACCGATTCCAACTGGATCGTCGCGAAAAACGAGAAAGGCTCCTTCATTATCGACGCGACCAAGGCCAATATTACCAAAGCGGAGCAGGACGCCATCGTCGCCTATCCCGACTTCATCTGGTGCCTGTCGCCGAGCGAGGCCGCGCGGAAAGAACCGTACTTCCTCATGCTGACGGCGGGCGGGCAGATCGTCCTCGTCGACGTCCGAGGCAAGGAAGTGGCTGGGACGGATCTGGCGGTTACAGACGTCATAGCCACGGCGATCATGGATGCCAACGCGCTTCGGATTACCCTCGAAACCTGAGAAAAACGCGCGTTTGCCTGGTAGAAACCTTTGCAAAACGCGAACTCCTTGTCAATTTTTCCGCTCCTCGCTCGACGTACTTGCCAGTACGCCTCGCTACGGTGCTCAAAATAGACTTCGGATTTCATCGTTTTTCAAAGGTTTCCGGGTATTCCGGTTCGGAACGCGCTGGGGAAGCTCGGGGAACGAAAATACGTGCCCCCCGTCACGTACGCCGGAAAAAAGAGGATTCGTTTGATTTTGGCATATACTCAATAGGAATCCACGTACTTTTAATCCCCTCCCCTTGCACATCCTCCACCGCACTACCTCGGACTTCCAGGAAATCCTCTTGGAAAAATCCCCCGAAGACGAACTCCGCCTCACCCTGGCGGGCGATTTGCAGTTCCGCGCTTCGGAAGAATATCTCTATCATCGCGCGATTGCCGACTGGCCGATGGAAGGGCTTTCGGACCGGAAAAACCTGAACGTGCTCGTGCTCGGCGGCGGAGACGGATTGGTCGTGCGGAACCTGCTCCGATATCCGAACGTCGGATCCATTACCCTGCTCGACATCGATGCCGAGGTCGTCGAGCTCGCCAAGACCCAGCCGGACCTCGTCGCGCTCAACGAAGGTTCGTTCCACTCCCACAAGGTAAAAATCATCATCGGAGACGCCTTCGAGGAAATACCGAAAATTTCGATGGCATTCGACTATATCGTTGCCGATTTCCCGGATCCGCACGTTCCCGTGCTCGGCAAGCTCCATACCGTGGAATTTTATTCATCCCTGGCCCGTATCCTCGCTCCGGAAGGCATCGTCGTCTTCGAAGCCCCGAACGTCGTGCACACGAGGGAATCGTATTCCTGCATCGTCCGAACGCTCGGGAGCGTGTTTCAATACGTGCTCGGGTATTCCGAGCTCATCCCGAGCTTCGGGGAGCTCGGGTTCGTCATCGCGAGCCGGACGGCCATCCTGAGCCCTTCGGCCCGGGCAAAAGAAATTCCCCTGTCGGAACTTCCCCCGGCCGGCATCAGCGACCTCGCGAACAACCTCGCCTACGAATATTTTGCGAAATGAACCCAAGAATCCTGATTCATTCCCGGATAGCCCCATGAAAAAAAGAATCTGAACCCATATCGTCTTCGACTGCTACGGCTGCCGGACTGACTTCGACGAGCTGGTGCCCCGGGAAGTGCAAAGCGGCATCGTCCGGCTCATCCGGGAAAAAGGCCTGGTCCCCGTCGGGGAAATGCTCCACGAATTCCCCTCCCCCGGCGCGTTCACCTCGGCCATCCTGCTCGCGGAATCCCACGTGACCATCCATACCTGGCCGGAAGAACGATACGTTTCCATCGATATTTTCGTCTGCAACATGAGCCGGGATTTCTCCGGGGATGCCGAAGCGATCGGTACCCATATCGTCGGGCTCTTTTCCCCGGAAAAAACGGAAAAAAGCATTCTCTACCGGTAATGTCCATGAAAAAATACTTTCTCGAATCGGCGGGTTTCGACGCCGTGTTTTTCTTCGGTCCGTTCGCGGTTATGGCGTTGTTCACGGCCGCGCTCCATGCGTTTTTCCCGGAACTCCTGGGCGGGTGAACCGAAGACCTTTGGTGGTTCGTCGTCGTCCTGCTGTTTTTGGACGTGGGCCATGTCTATGGTTCGCTGTACCGTTCCTATTTCAACTTCGAAGAATTCTCAAAGCGGAAAAGGCTCTATATTTTTACCCCGATTGCCACGATATTCATTGGAACGGCGCTCGTTTGGTTCGATCCGACGGTCCGCACGCTCCTCATATTGACCGCCTGGATCGCCGTTTGGCATTTCGTCCGGCAACAGGTCGGGTTCGCGCTCCTGTACGGCTCGCGGGACCAGCCCCATTCCAAGGCGGAATCCCGCGTTTCCCGGTGGTTCGACAAAGCCATCGTCTGGAGCGTCACGGGATTTCCCTTGCTCTATTGGTGGACCCGGCAGTCCTCGATGAACTTCAGCTGGTTCATCGAAAACGAATTCCCGGAGCTTCCCCCGGAGCTGTTTCCGGGACTTTGGAACGTGTTCTGGATCATCGTGACCGTATACGTTTGCTACCAACTGTTCGGAAACGTCTTCCTGAAAAAACGGGTCAACCCGTTGAAATACCTCTATATCCTCGGGACCGCGTTCATCTGGTTCAACGGCATCGTCTGGCACGATTCCCTGCTGGTTTTCGGGCTCGGAAACGTGCTGCTCCACGGGCTTAACTACCACGGCATCGTCTTTCTCAGCACCAAAAACAAAATGGCAACGGACGGATATCCCACCTGGAAATGGATGAAAATCCTCATCGGGAAAGGGTTTCTCGCGATGTCGGCCGTACTTTTCGCATTCGCGTACGCCGAGGAATTCCTCTGGAACGAATTGGTATGGAAAGAACATGCCTGGCTGTACGGCTCGTTCCTGACTCCCTGGGCCGACCGGTTGCCCGCGCTCGCCTTCGCCGTAATCGTCGGATTTCTGACAATGCCGCAGCTCACCCACTATATCTTGGACGGTTTCGTCTGGAAAAAGGATGCCGATACCGGAATCAAATAGAATATACCCAACGGGAATTGGTTTCCCGGTTTTTCCAGTCATAGATTCGGACATCTTTCATTTTTTTCTTCGGTCACTTATTCCCGATAAGCTCCCGAAAGAAGAAAAATAAAACCTGTTCCGAATCTATGACCGTAAAACACCGAAAACCAATTCCCGTTGGGTATATTCGGAAGATGGGATTTGCTATATGCGAAAATTTGTTTATATATTAAGAAGCATATTTAAAACGCCATCCGATAATGAACACGACTCGCTTCGTCCCAAATCCGTCACCATCGGCTTCGCCCGAAACGCCAAATGGGCAAAAAGCCCGCAACGACGTCATTTTTTATGATGGAACCACACGAATTTCCCTCATCGTGGATCTGTCCATCGTTTTGGATATGAATGGGCGGGAAATACCGTTCCATACGATCGGATCGGAAAAGACATCGACGCTTACCGTTACCGTGGATCCGTCCCGAGAGCTTACGTCCGTGGACAAAAGACTTGCCGGGATTGGGATCGTCATCGGCAACGCCGACATAACCTCTCTCCTGGTTGGCGGGAATTTTTCGACGAATTTGGGCAATTCCCCCATGATGCTGGAAGCGTTCTCGCCAAATTACCTCAAATACATGCTGAAGGACAAATCCGAGGGAAGCCTGTTCTGGCATTATCAACGATATCTTGAGAAGACGGACGCTTCGGGATACGCTTCTTTCGTGAAAGGGGCAGTGAACGCGAAAATTTAGGTTTTTCGAATACCGATTTCCCATTTCCCGGAATTTGGAGAAAATGGGAGTTCGGAAGTTTTTCTAAAAAACGAACATGCAACGAAAAATCCTCTTCCTGATCGCGGGCGTCTTGAGTTTGGGAATCCTCTTTGCGTTCGTCCCGTTCCATTCTCCCACGGTGGCCGACGCGCCTGTCGTGGCTTCCACGAACAAAAAGCCCTACGCGAAAAAGGCCAGTCCCATCGACGGGCCATACCCCGTAAAAGAAGTCGTGGACGGCGACACCATCAAAATCCGCATCGGTGGCAAAACCGTCGCGATCCGGATTCTCGGCATCGATACCCCCGAGAAGTATGCCACGCGAACCGGATACCAGGAATGCTACGGACAGGAAGCCAGCGATTTTGCCAAGAAGCAGCTCGCCGGACAGACCGTTACCATCGAAACGGATTCGACCCAAGACCAAAAGGACAAATACGGCCGGATCCTGGCCCATGTATTCTATTCCGGAGGCCTCTACTACGAGGAAGAAAGCATCCGGAACGGCTTCGGCTTCCGGTACGTGTACAAAAAGCCCACCAAATACGACGAACGTCTCAAGCAGGCCGAAATGCTCGCCAAAAACGACTCGGTCGGAGTCTGGAAATATTGCGAAGGCAAGCGAAAACCCATCGACAAGGTCATCCAGGGCACAAAGCAAGCGGTAGATTCGCTCCTGACCAGTTCGGGATCGTCCGTTACCCCGACTCCCCTTCCGATATCTTCGGATGCCCCGATCGTACCGGCCAAACCCGCTCCGGACAACTCCGATACGGCGCCGGCATTTTCCTGCCAAACAAGGAAATACTCCTGCAAGGAAATGAAGACGTGCGACGAAGCCAGATTCTACCTGAAATCCTGCGGGAGATCCTCGCTTGACGGAAATCGGGACGGCACCCCCTGCGATGCGCTCTGCAAATAGCCCCGCCCGATAGGCTGCGGAAATCCTCCGGGAAAAAAATCCCAGGTTGGTTTTACTTTTTGTCACAAATAGTTATAACTTCCGAAATTCTCATCATGACCCCACGTATGCGCGGATTCGATTACATAGAAAAACTGCTCGGAAGGAAACGTGCTCCGGCCAGGGTATCGCCTCTTCTGTCCGAGGCTATGCCGAAGGATACCTCCACTCTGGTCCTCGACACGAAAAACGAAGTCGGGACATCTTTGGACGATCCGTCCCCAAACGTTCCGATAACGAAAGAGAATAGTTCAGGGTTCTCGGTTTCCAGCCTGGCATCCGCTTGGACGAAACCGCCGAGTACCATCGAAGAAGAAGTGAAAAACAAGACGGATAAAATCCTGTTCAACGACGACACTTCGGTCCTGAACGAGCTCATGAAGCAGATCATGATTTCCAACGAAACCAGGGGCGAGGTCGTCAACAGCCGATCTGACGTTTCGAGAGAATGAAAGGTCACGGTCGGAATCAATGGAAGCTTCAAAAAATGAAAGACCGTCGAGAGAATCTGCATGGATATCCTCAAAAAATACCCTGACGGAAAAATCGATTCCGAATCCTATGGCGAAAACGAAGTGAAATTCGGCAATTTTACCATCACGCTAAAAGACGGATACCACAACGACAAGGTCACGTTCGAAATCAAGGGGGTAAAAAGCCTTTCCGACAAGGAATTCGCCACCATACGCGAAATATTCGAGAAGTATGTCATCGCGAACTCGAACCTGGAATCCAACCAGCGGATCGACGAAGGCATCGTTTCCGAACGGCTCTGACTCAGGGACACGGACATCGTCATCATCGAGGAAAAGCATATCGACATCACCGCGTTTACCGAAGACAACACTTACGTGGAATACCCCGACCTGCTCCAATTGGCCAGCGAAATCACCGGAAAAACGATTTCGTATGAAAAAAGGTTCATCAACGTCCAGAAGGACCTCTATTCGCAAACGCCTTCGGAGCAGAAATTCAACGTCTGTGTCTCTTCGGAGACCATACAGATTCCGGTGGAATTCGAAGTGACCATCAAGAAAAAATCCGTTTCCCTCTCGATCAAGCTTCCGAACGTCGGTTTCGACCGAAAATTCCTGTCGAATATCCTTGTGCCGTTTTTCAAGGAAGTCCGCCAGCTCGCTTCGGTAAAAAACAAGGAATCGGTTACGGATTTCCTGATCCGCATGGGCGTCCAGGTCCGGGAAGTGCCCGAAGGCACCGCCACGGATCTCCCTTCCCTCTACGAAAGCAATGGGTTCGTGGGCTACGAAGACGTCAAGGAACACATCGAAAACGGGGTAATCAACGCCTGGCAGAACAAGGAAAGATTCGAAGAAATCGCCAGGGCGAAATTCAAGAACATCAAGGACATCGTTCCGAACGCGGTACTCTTCGAAGGACCGGCCGGAACCGGGAAAACCACGCTTGCGAACATCATCGGTTCGCATCTCAAGTACCCGTTCGTCTATATTCCCATCAACAGCTTCATGTCGAAGTGGTACGGGGAAGCGGAGCAGCGTCTCGCGATGATTTTCGAGAAAATCGGAGAGCTCGCCGAACTGAAAGGCGGAGCCGTCATCATGATCGACGAAATCGACGAAATCGGGGGAAACCGGGAAAAAAGCCACGAAGCGACCGGCAAAATCACGGGCGTCCTCCTCAAAAAGCTGGACGGCATGGAGCGGATCAAAAACATCCTGCTCGTCGGGGCGACGAACCGCAAAGACGTGCTTGACCCCGCTCTGATGAGCCGGTTCAAGTACAGCCAGTATTTCCGCCTGCCGAACGAGGTGGAAATCGCGAAAATCGTCTCCTACTATTTGCCGGAACTCATCGGCATTCCCCCCGAATCCCTGGCCCCGTACATCGGAAAAATATCCGGACGGCACATCAAGAATACCTGCGAGGACGTGACCCGGATCGCGATCCAGAACGAAATCGACGACAAGGAAACCGACCTGCTCGCGGTGTTTCTCAAATCCTTGGCGAGATCCGCGGGCGAATAACCATCGGTATCGCACTTCCCGTTCATTTTCGTTCCGAAACCCTGGAGGTTGCGAAATCCCCCCTATCCATTATAATAAACGGGAAGCTGGCATTGACGCCGGCTCCCCGTTTTTTTTCGAGGATGGTTATGCCGGAGGATAAACCCCCGCTCCCCGTTTTTTCTTATAGGAAACGATGCCGAATATGCCCGCTGCTACCACGACCAGAATGATTACGGCGACGATGGGACGGGCCGAAATCCAAGCGATGGCAATCGTCGAACCTCACAACACGAGGGTCAGGACGAGCGAGATAAGTCCCGTTCCGAATCCGACGACGCTTCCGAGAAATGGGAGAAATGCCGCGAGCACGGAAAAAATCGACAAGAAGAGGCTGAATCCCATGAACATGAGCACGACTCCAAGAATCCGCCAAACCCAGGTCATGAAAACGTTGTTGTCGATCGCCGTCTGGAACATGGCATCGGAAGAAACGATTCCCTCGGAAATCAAACCGATTTCCGTGCCGTTTTTCGTGACATACTTCCCCAAAGTTCCGTTATTCTGCTTGCCGATTACGCTCAGGTCGGTCGGGTCGACCGTATAAAAGGTTATTTTCAGATCGCCCACCTCCGGAGCGTTCGGATTTCTGGAATAGGAGAGGGTATCGCCGACCACATAGAGGGATCGGACTTGCGGGATGGCAGATGGCGGTATTGCGGTCGGCGTTGTTACTGGAACGGGGGCCGTCGCTTCGGGAACCGGTGTCGCTACTTCGGGAGCCGGGGCCGTCGCATCGGGAGCCGGGGCCGTCGCATCGGGAACGGCAACTTCCTCTGAAGTAACCGCCCGGTCGGATACGCTTCCGGGAGCATCGGTCAAAGCTCCCGTCGATACCGCTGACCGTGGCATCACCGGGGTCGTGGCTGACGGAACGGCGCCGTAAACCGATGTCCCGGGAATAGTCTTGCCCGCAAGGGAAACGGTATCCCTGCCTTCGAGTTTTCCCAGTATCTCGGGAAGGACGGAATAGGCTCCGACCGTAACCCCTTCGGCTTCGTACGTCGCCGACTGGTATTTCCAATCCGTCGGATTCGTCTTGTCGGCAGTCTGATTTCTGAATTTCGAAGAATCGATAGAATTATCCGACCATACCGTATCGTACGTATAGGTAGTTCTAGTAGTCTGCGAGCCTCACAGATTATCCGATTTCGAACTCTTGGAATGTTCTTTCCATTGGTACATTTCCACCTTCCGGACTATCCGGATCGCCGGTTGGGTAATCCCGAAAAGGTCGTCGGAAGGATTTTTTGTCATGGCAACCTTCCCGGTCACGTAGACGAGCTTGGATTCCGAAGCCGGATCGACGCTATCGGATTTTACCGCGACCACTTGGGATTTTCCTTCCTGCAATCCGGTCTCGATTTTTACCGATCGGCCTTCGTTCGTCCAGAGCAGGTATACGGCAAGAACCACGAGGATGGGTCAGAGTATCAGTCCGACCAACGCGTTTTTGATACGAGATCCCCAACTGGTGGTGGTGACCTCGGTATATGACTGTTGCATAGTGGGAAAATGAAAAAATATGTTTCCATATTGGGAAGGCCCAAGGGAAAGTCAAGAAAATCCAAAATCGTTACGTCTGACTCCGGCAAAGCCGTTGGTTCCAAACCGACTTGTATATTATAAAAAACGCATTACCATTTAAGCAAGTTAATCCCATCCATATGAAATTGCCGGAAAAATACGCCAAATGGGCATATGCTCTTGTAGTGCTATCATGCGTGGCAGTGGGAAGTTACTCCGCCGGTGCCGCAACTGGAGCAACCTCCGGAACCTCAATTGACGTGGATAAGGTCGTCGCGGCTTTTACCACCACCGTGATGTCGAGCGGAAGCGGACTGAGTCAGGCCGACCGCGCGACCTACCTGGCTATCATGTACCAGCGATCGATGGACATGTCCACGGCATTCACGAACTTAAGCGTGAATATCAAGGATATGATCGCTATCGGGGGTACCACTGGCAGCGGAAGTTCCACATCGGGGAATTCTTGTACCTGGAGAGGGTACGTCGTCGCCGGACCGGTCGGCACGACGTCGCCGACGATGGAGGCGGCGAGCTGCAATCAGTCCAGCAACAACGTGGAAGCCTCGGAAGTCGGCACGAACCGGAAAGTAGGGATATGTGAGTGCGCGGGAGGAACCGGTGGCGG
The DNA here is from genome assembly GCA_903908595.1 of uncultured bacterium. Taxonomy (GTDB): domain Bacteria; phylum Patescibacteriota; class Gracilibacteria; order BD1-5; family UBA2023; genus CAIVSN01. Next base: position 6,432 of record CAIVSN010000091.1, on the reverse strand, counting down.
CGGGACTTCCGGCGGGACTTCCGGCGGGACTTCCGGCGGGACTTCCGGCGGGACTTCCGGCGGGACTTCCGGCGGGACTTCCGGCGGGACTTCCGGCGGCGCGTCGGCGAATTCCTGTACCTGGAGGGGGTACGTCGTCGCCGGGCCGGTCGGCACGACGTCGCCGACGATGGAGGCGGCGAGCTGCAATCAGTCCAACAACAACGTGGAAGCCTCGGAAGTCGGCACGAACCGGAAAGTAGGGATATGCGAGTGCGCGGGAGGGTCTGGCGGAGAAAGTGGCGGCACGGGAGGGTCTGGCACGGCCAGTACCGGCGGAGGAGGAACTCAGTCTTCCGTAACGTGTGGCGGAACCAAGCCCAACTCTGGCAACGGTATCGTCTTTACCGAATACAACGCCAACCCAACGGTTGTCGGTCCTACTGCGCCCACAACTGCGAATACAGAGTGGACTTACGGCGCAAATTCCTGCGGTTGGTCCTGTACCGAGCCATATCTCCAAGACGGGAGCAAAGGATGCCGAAATCCGACCCCGGGGAGCGGCGTTACCGTGGAAATCAAGGATATGTCAAACCAGCCTGTGACGGGAGTCGAAGTCCGTGGCTTTAAGACATTCGTTACGATGGTATTCAATGCCTCTCCGGCATCGTCCCAAGTCAATAGCGAAGGACGATCGGAAGAATTCTTCTTTCCTGACGGAAACGGTACCCCGAAAAGACTTGAAATCATCAAAAGCGGCTACAAAATCGCAAGTGCCACTGGCTGTACTCCGGAAATTTTTAACCATTCTTGAAAACAGGTAAATCACTGTAATGGCGTCACGGGAAACATCGTCACCATCAAGTTGATACCGGGCGACATAACCGGGGCACCGAATACTGTATTTACCGATGCGAGCGGAAATTCCAAAAACTCGTTCAAAATCGGGGATACGATTTACGGACATATCGAAGGCGGGGATCCGGACGATACTTGGAGCTGTTTGGACATTCCGAACGGATCAAATTGCACCAGCAACAACACCACGTACTGGAGACAGCTCACCAAACCGTATGACGGACATCCGGACGGTTGGCAAATCAATCCGGGAAACGGGAAATTGGAACTCGGCGGGTTCCCAACGGACTCGGGATTCCCGGAAGGAACCTACAAAATGTATACGCAAACGTGAAAATTCGGTAGCAATATGACTTCCGTTTCCTTTACGATGCAAAAGTAACATCAATTCGCCCATTCACCCTTTCCTATGACCAAAAGCATTTTACAAAAAAACTCATTAGCGTCTCGAAGCCTGCTTATCGGATTCCTGACCCTGTTCGGATTCCTGTGGAATTCCCCCGCATTCGCCAGCGTAACGGTATGAGATGCCACGGCCACCGCGTCTGCCGGACTCGGCACTACCACGAGCAGCGCTATTGGCAATTCCCCATCGGGCGTTTCAACCGATGTCTCTTATGCCCTGGCAAGTACCGCAAACGCTGCGGGCGATACTACGGGTACGCCGCCTACCGGTACTTCCACTCCCAGTACCGTTTCCGTCATTGTCACGGAAAAAATCCCAGGTGCGGATTGTACCCCCTATGGCGACGGTACCGACGTTACGAGTCGAAAATACAAATGCGAAGTCAAAGGCGGCTTCGCTTCCGTACAAGCCTTGCTCGGCGGCCTCATCAAATACGCCACCTTCCTGACCGCCCTCCTCGGGGTGCTCATGATCGTCTTCTCCGGATTCCAGTATGCGACCAGCGCCGGGGATACCAAACAACAAACCGCCGCAGTACAACGCATCAGCAAGCTGATTGGAGGATTAGTGCTCCTGTTCCTCATGGCGTTAATCCTCAATACTGTGGCTCCGTGGATATACGGACCGGGTTAACCCAATTCCTATTGGGTTAACCGGAACTTACGGTTCGAGGTTTCCGGTAATTTTTTCCCGGACTGCATTCACGGCTCGGAGCGACTCTTCATCGAGGGGCGTGTTTTTCTTCGGATCGTCGGGAAGCACGATGGAAACCTCCGGTGGCAAAATTTCGCGCGCAAGGCAGGTTTCCCAGTTTTTCACATGGGTTTCGGGAACGTTTGACGGAGATTTCATAGGAAGATTAATGGAAATTCGACAGGGCGGAGCGGGCTCTGGATCGGGTCGTTTCGCAGGTACGTTCGACGGATTGCGAATGGGCCGAATGCAGGAGCCGTAACTTTTGGGCATCGGTCAGGACGATTCACCGGCCTACGGCATCGAGGTACTGCACGAGAAAATATCCCATGGCTTCCGGCCGGATGGAAATGACCTCCCGATCCATGGGGGTATCGATGGGCATGTCGGCATACCGGTTGTATTCCCGGCATTTGGTCTCGGTGCGTTCGCGCTTCTTTTCCAGATATTTTTCGTTTGAGGAAACGGCCAAATCGATGGCGAACGTATAACCGGAACCATTGGGCTTCCGGATTTTCGCGATTAGGTCGGCACCGCCCGTAACGTCGTCATTGTCGCTCGTCTGATATACCTGAACCTCCCGATATCCTTCGGCTACGAGCGTAAGTTCTACGATTTCCCGCATGACGACCTCGACGAGATTTTTGAGATGGTAGAATTCGTCGCTGCGGAATTCCTGGAACAACACGAGATATTTCGGGTCCACTTTCCAGTTTCTCCCCTCGTATGAACGGCTGCTCGATTCATTCAGGTACCACTTCGCGATATTGCGCCCCTCTTGGCTCAATCAAGCGTCAAGGGCATTTTTCTTGTGAAAATTCTTGATGGAATGGAGCCAAAAATCAATCTTTTCGAACATGTGCCGGGAATTCGCGCTATGGTGGATCAGCGTGCGCTGCAACGACGCCGCTCATTCGTTTTTTTCATGAGGGGCTTGTGGCGCGGGAACGGACGGTCTTGGGGAATATGGCATGGTATTCATGCCGTCCATTGAATCACATTTCGACGGGGATAGCAAATTTTGAAGGATCTGTCACATGGCGTTACGACCCATGGGGGAAAAACCGTAACCGGAGTTTCTTAACGGCGATTATACCCTCGGCTTACTGGCATATTTCCGGCTCAGGCCCTCAACCAAACTTCGGAGGCGTTCGTATTTCATATTGGCCCGGTGTACGTCGGCCGCCCCTTCCAGTCCATCGGGAAACCGCTCTACGGTCACGGGTATCCCCTTTTTCATAAAGGATTCCTCAAGGACCTTCAGCAAGTATTCCGGCGTCTCGAACGAAGAACTGAATCGGAATGCCACCCGTTTGTCCTTTGAGCCCTGGAAATGGCGGATATGGACGCCGCCTTCTTCCGTCAGATTGAAACCGACGCTGCAAGCCGGGTGGTATTTTTCGTCCGTTTCGCGCTTGTATCGGAATACTAGGGCATATTTGCCATCGATAATCAGTTTTGAAGACCGGTAGGAACCGGCAAATTCCGAGGAGGCGGATTCGAGTCCCCCGAGGATTTCCACCATGAGCCGGGTTCCGTCGATAATGGCGCAGGCCGGATGGTTCGGCTTGACTACGTAATTTTTGAATTCCGGAATGACCAGTTCGTCCAGTGGTTGCATGGGGCATTTTTTATTGGGATTCATGATACTCCATACTTTGCCGCAAGGCAAATATACCCAACGGGAATTGGTTTCCCGGTTTTTCCAGCCACATATCCGGACATCTTTTATTTTTTTCTTCGGTCACTTATTCCCGATAAGCTCCCGGAAGAAGAAAAATAAAACCTGTTCCGAATCTGTAACCGTAAAATACCGAAAACCAATTCCCGTTGGGTATATACGGAAACGCGAAACCGGAAAAGACGAATTATCATTTGTAAAGCGATATTTACCCATATAGTCAATGTATACCTAACAGGAATTGGTTTCCCGCTGGTATAACGCACTCATTACATTCGTCCTATGGAAGGATTGGTTTTTGACAAGAACGTATCTCCATACGGGGATACCCATGCCTACTTGGTTTGCGCGGGAATTCACGTCCACATCCACGGCAAGTCTTCCTGAGTCCGGCAACGGGTGGAATCGGTGCTCTATGGCCAAACCTGAGCCTATCGGCTGAACGTGAGCTCCGAAGGAGCCTCTTTGAACAAAATCCATCCCCTCACGGAAATCATCGCCCTCTGCGCGATGGCGTTTCCCCAGACCAACGAGTGGGTCCAGGACAAAATTTGCCGATGCCTCGTCGGAAAAAATATCATCAAGCCGACGGACGAATACGTGGACAAACAGGAAAACTATATGAGAAAGCACCATCCCGACGTAATGCCGACGAGAAACAGCCGGATTCTCGCACCAAGATACGCGTTGTACCTCGCGACGACTCGCGCACTGCAAGTACTGGGTCGCAAAAACGTGAACGACGTGCAAAAGGTCATCTGTAGCCTGCCGTTTTCCGTGGCCAGCCGCCAAGATTTTCCTTTGGATGTCATTTTGCTCGATGAAAAATTCGTACGTATCGATAGCGAGGCTTTTTCCCTGGGTATCATCAGACGAATCAAACAAGACGAACTTACTTTCGACCAAAAGTCACTCCTGATGCGGTCCGCGCAAATTATGATCGGGAACTGCGAACTCTAAAAAACTCGCTATACCCAATAGGAATTGGTTTTCGGTGTTTTACGGTTACAGATTCGGAACAGGTTGTATTTTCTTCTTTCGGGTGCTTATCGGCAATACGAGACCGGAGAAAAAAATAAAAGATGTCCGGATACGTGACTGGAAAAACCGGGAAACAATTCCTATTGGGTATAGCGGCCATCGGAAACGTCAGGGCAACCGTTCTTGGAGAAATGGGCTCGAAATCCTTGAAGAGATCTCCGAACTTATCCCCAAACAATCGGAGTTTTTCCATTCGCTTCCAAATATTCGTTCGTCCGGCTGAACGGCCGGCTCCCGAAAAAACCGTTATAAGCGGAAAATGGGCTCGGATGCGTGGAAGCGATAACCAGATGCCGGGTCTCGTCGATGAGCGGCCGCTTCGATATGGCGTAATTTCACCAAAGCACGAACACGACTCTTTCCTTGTCTCGGGAAATGGTCGATATGATGGCATCGGTAAACTTCTCCCAACCGTGCTTCTGATGCGAACCGGGTTGCGAAGACCGGACCGTAAGCACGCTGTTAAGGAGCAATACCCCTTGCGTTGACCAGTCGGTAAGGTCCGTGAGGGTACGCTCGATTCCGGCATCTTCCCTGAGTTCCTTGAAAATATTCTTCAAACTCGGCTGAGGCCGGTAACCGTCGGGTACGGAAAATGCCAACCCCATGGCGGCACCGAAACTGTGATAGGGGTCCTGTCCGAGAATGACGACTTTGACCAGCTCGAACGGCGTGGCATCGCACGCGCGAAAAATATGCTTGGGGTCGGGATAACAGACTCCCGTATGATACTCCGACTTCACGAACGCAGCCAAATCATGCCAATACTGTTTTTCGAATTCCGGGGCCATGGCCTGCAACCAGGAATTTTCCAACTTAAGGGTCATATGAGAAAAGTTCGATGATAGAATTATTGGAACGGTATATCATCCGGTCAGCCCCCAGCACCACCCCCTCGATCCTATCGGATTCGAACAGCCCAAGGCTCATCGATATAGGGGTGATGAAACAGGCGGTCGCGTACCCGTCGGCATGCATGCCGCTCGAAGATTCAATATACGTCGCCAGGATGTGGTGGGCACTCTGCCCGGTAAGCGCATCCAAGAGGTGGTGGGAATTCCCGAATTTTCGCCGGGATCCGGCGGAAGAGCAGAAAAAACCGTCATTTAGATGAATTTTGCCAATGACTTTGGAGAAATCTTCCGGGTCTTCGAGTCCGATGCTCCAACCTCATTTCCCATAGATATCTCCTCAGAAATCCACGAGAAATCTATCATACTTTTCAAGGAGCGCAACTGTTTTATCGAGGGCGTATCATTTTCCTACGCCTCAGAATTCGATACAGACGCCGGGCTTGAGCCTTACGGCACCCCCAATCAATTCGACGTCGGAAAAAGTCCCGGGGGTTCCGTTGAACATGAACGTCCCCCGGGATCCGTATCCGAGCTTCGTCAGACGGGATCCGATGACGGGATCGAATATTCCTCCGGTAATCCTGGCCAGTTCCAAAGAGAACCGGAGCATGATGGCGCTATCCTCGTCCAAAATTCCCCCGCCATTGCGATTGAGCTCATCGAGCCAATTCCCCGGGATGAACCGGGAATATTTCCGGTCGAACGCCAACAGCAATTCCCGGATTTCCAAAAAAACCCCCTCGCAAGCGCAGGGGGTATCTATCCGTATCTTCAACTGGGTTCCCAGGGTATCCAACTCGAATGTCTGCATGTGAAAGGAAGGTAAATGGGCGGAACTCAACCCGAAGGCTTCTCGGAAACGATGAAATCCGAAGTCAATTTTGAGTACCGTAGCGAGGCGTACTGGCAAGTACGCCGAG
>CAIVSN010000090.1 GCA_903908595.1 uncultured bacterium | reverse complement strand
TATACTTTGCACCATTAACCCAAAAGTGCTTTCTTGATTCCAATCTTCAATAAGTTTGTGAGGGGTAGTAAAGCAATTAGCTTCAAAAAAAGAATCCTTGACGCTATCCTCACTGTCTTTAATCGGTTTATAGTTGATAAATTCATTAGAGAATTTGATTCTTGAATGGCTACGGGTTGGAAAGAAGGGATTATGTAATGATTGAGACATCCTCGTGATAGGGACATGCTTGGTACTGAGTTTACCAGTAAGAGCCTTCTTGTGCTCAAGATTGGATTTTGACTCCATCATTATATATTATTAGGTAGTTGCTATTATAAATATTGAATGTGATTGTAATTCCAAACAACACATTGGTAATGCATAACTCATTGCGACGCTTGAAAACAAAGTAAATCCTCTCATAAGTATAGGTTTAATCATACTCATTTGAGCTAATGAATTTGGCTTTATTGCTTTATTATTATGGTGTAGAGGAACTTTATAATATAATTTTTTTCTCTCTGAAGAGAATTTTCTATTTACACTTTTGAAAGAAATTTGCTAGAACAAATATTTGCTATCTCCAAACGATGATATTACATCACATTTAAATGGCTATGGTAATTCAAATATCGGATGGCTGCTTAATTGTATATATACTATTATTAATGCATTCTATCCATAATATTGATAGCACTTCCGCTAATTTCTGTTCGTGAATAATACTAATAGCAATACACTAGGTATTTATATAAACGGCATGTCAGTAAGAATAGTGTGCATTTCAGATACCCACAGCAGGGTCAATCCCTCCAGCATCCCCATGGGAGATATACTCATACTAGCAGGAGATGCCTGCTTTAATGGATCCATCAAATCCATCAACGCCACCGACCATTTCCTAACTTGCCTACCACATAAATACAAAATTCTTAATTCCAGTTTAGCATTTAATATCTAATCCGCAATCTTTTCCAACCAACTTCCCATTTTCCCAACACTCCCCGCTACCCAAACCTCCCAAACCACTCCACCGCCACATCGATATTTTTCTGAAATATCTTCCGCTCTGCCGGATTCGCGTACCGGCTCGATATGATATCCGCCCCCTGCATATGCCCCCCGAACCGATACGAACGGAACTGGTAAGCATATAAGAGATCGAGAATCCTCGGAGGAAAACATTCGTGCATCTGGTAGGACTTGCCATCGGATCGATCGATGAAATACGGATCGATGAAATAGAAATACCCCTGCCGGTAGTCCATAAACTCGTAAAAGTCGTACCGGATCGAATACCGGTCGGACAATTCCGCCGTGAACGCGTGGTATTTTTGCTTCAACCCCTGGATTTCATCCGTCAGGTATCCGGCGTAGTCCGGATCGTACCGGTTCCAGAGGAAATGCTGGGCGTATTCGAGATACTCCCGAAGGTGTTTCGAATCCACGAGCCTCGTGACGCCGAATTCCACCATCTCGGCGATTTTCCGGAGTTCCGGCTCGGAGGCGAGGAATTTCTCCCGAAACGCTTGGACGGCCTGCCCGTCGGTCTCGGCCCCCTCCAAGAACGCTCCGTAATCGTATCCGAAAAAAGATTCCCGGATATTTCGCGGGATGAGGAGTTCTTCGAGGATATGCCGTTTTTTGCGTCCGGTTCTCGCCGAGAATTCCACGTCCGGGAAATACATGCGCGTGCCGTTGCGAAAATCGGATCGGGTGCAACATATTTTCCCTTCCAACATACCGGACGCGAAAGCCACTTGATGGTGGAAGAGGGTCCTCGTCCGGACGATATCATATCCGGAATAGTCTTCCGTTCCATCCATTCACCGATGTAGGTTCGCCATAGGCAATAACGTGATAAGAAAATGGGATATCGGGTCGTGAAAAAACACCATAGGGATTATTTCGAAAAACCAAGGACGCGCCGTTTTTTCCCATTTTTCTCTCCCGCTTGCCAGAATCCGGCATTCCCATAGAATTGGGACAATTCATTACTCTCCCATGTTCCAATCCTACTGGCTTTCCCTCCAGCTTATCGCTGCCGACATTTTCCGCCTGTACCGGAATTTTTTCCATTGGAACCTTTCCAAGATCGCGATCGTCCTGGTAACTTTCCTGTCCGCGACGGTACTGTCCATCCCTCTTTTCGGGCTGGCGTGGTGGCTCGTCAGCGACATGGTCAACGGCCTCGGGGGCGAAGCGCTCCAGGATCTGGTCGTTTCCGGGACGCTTCCCGAAAATCTCGTCGATTCGCTCCTTTCGAATTATTGGTTCATGGGCGCGCTCGCGATCTGCGCGCTCCTCGTCCTGTCGAACTACGTCACCTGCATGAGTTACGGCTATTACCTCACGACCCGCGTGTACGAATCGTATATCGAAGGAGAACGTTTGAGCGTTCTCAAGAACGACTATTTCCATTTTCCCATGATTTGGAAATTCCTCGGAATCCTCGGCTGGTCTTCGGCCTATCTCATGATCCCCATCGTCTACGCGCTGCTGGGGCTCCTCGTTCTCGCGGCCCTCACGACGGGTTCGGGAATCCTCACGTCCAACGCGATCATCGGAATCATCGCCGTCGTCGGTTCCGTCCTGTTTTTCGGATACTTCGTCGTCATGGCGATCCGGGTGATGTTCGCCTACATGACCATGCTCGAAAAAGACGTGCTCGAAGTTCCCGCCCGGGAACTCGTCCGGCGGTCCATGCGGCTCGCTTCCGGCAATATTCCCCGGATAATCGCGATGTTCCTGCCGTTCGTCATCGTCGTGGCCTTTTTCGGCGCGTCGCTCCAGGCCGTCAAGGACTACCGGGATATCCGGGTGCTCGAATCCAGGGCCAATGCCGCCGTTTTGGCGGATAAGAACGCGTATGTCAACGACCACGCGTTCATCCAGCGGGAATTCATATCCGGGTACCGGCTGACCCCGGAACAGAAACAGGGCGTCCTCGCGATTAACAACGCCTTCGACGCGCGTACCGACGGAATCGATCCCGAATACCTGCGGGCCATTTACCCGTATATCGTCCTCAGCGGGACGATGAACGAGAATGCCGACCTGGCCTGGCAGGCGGTATTCGGTTTCCTTTCGTACTTCCTGTTCGACGGGGTGATGATCATGGCGTACCTTTCCATGTACCATATCCTGAAGGAGACCGGAGGCGGGAAGATCAGGTGCGCGGAAGTTACCATGATTATCGGCGAAAATGCTGAAGATACCGACGAAGGGACGGTCGAATCGGATATGATCGCGAAAGAATCCGAGAAAAAATCCGTAACCAAACCGAAACGGAAAGATGCGGACATCGCGGAAATCAAGCCGGAAAAACCCGGAAAAGCCGTCAAAAAAACCCCGAAGAAAAAAACGCCCGCTGAGAAGCCCGCGGCAAAACCGAAGGCAAACGAATAATTCCGCGGGAGCAACGCCGTATTTTTTTGACATTTCTCAAAACTAAATGGTAGAATGGGAACGATTCATATCCTATCCCATTTACCCATGTCCGAGAAATTACCCGCCGTTCCTGCAGCCGCGCGGAAAACTCCTGCTTCCAAACCTGCCGAATCCCAAAGGCTCACGGAACTCGAAGAAAAATTCGATGACAAAAAATTGGCGCAGGACGTCGCCGTGGTTTCCGACTTCATCGCCAAGTGAAACCAAACGGAGGCCCAAAAGCACCTGCAGTCCGTATTAGTAGAGACCGACGGGGTCGGAACGGGCAGCCTTACGGCCTATGTCGAAGGCATGGATTTCCAGAACCGCGCCAAGAACGGGCGCATCGTCAATATGCCGTATGGAGGAGCGGGGCTCAGCATAGAAGAGGACATGCGAACGCTCGTGAAGAACGGGTCGAACCTGGCCAAGCTCATGCAATTGTACGTCATCGCCTTCGACGGCAGCGTGCAAATGACCGATTCTCGGAAGGTCCTGGCCGGAGTCGATGGGAATCTCGAACGCTTCAGCATGCTCGGTCTCAGCCAACTCAAAAAAACCATCGGCGCCCAAAAGGCCACCGAAAAGCTCAGGAACGACATCCTGCGGGATATCGTGGGCAAGGGGGTCAAATGAATCGGAGTCGATACCTTGAGGTGAATCGAGAACGAAACGGGATCGAACGAACATCTTCGTTCGAAACGGAACTTGGACGTACAGGTCGTCGGAAACATCGTTCGGATCGGTTCGTATTGACAGATTTCGACGCTTGATCTTTCCGATGGGAAGCTGGTATTCGGGGATATCCTGATGTCGCGGAAATATCCGGTTTCCGTGAATTTCGTGCGGGATCGGGACGATAAGGACGCGCCGATTATGATCGAATCCGAAATCAATCGGAAAAATATCCAGAATGCGATACGGCTGATGAATTTCGTTCATTTCGCCGTGAGCGAATTCATGAATCCTGAAAGGTCAAAATCCATACGGAATCAAGAAGCCCCATTCTATGCCATGCATCAGGGCAATATACAGATCCATCATTCCGCGGCGAAAATTACCGATACGAGCGTCGCAAGCGCTGACTTGGTATACTCGCTCCTGAAAGAATTCACCACGAATCAGAGCCTGGCACCCGAATCCTTGGCGAGATTCCTCAACGATATCTACCGCTCCAGAGTGCCCGGCGTAGGCCCTAACCCCACGTCGGATATTTTCGTCGGAGGGAATAAGCCGATTGGAAAAAAGGAAACCCCGTAGCATTCTGGCAGGGGAATCCGAAATGAGACTTCCGGCTTGGAATATCCGGTAGAGCCTCCTGTTACTCCCTTCCCATCTCCACGAACACCGGACCCTTTTCGATCCAGGTCGCGAGGAGTTTTTTGACCGAAAGCGGCTTGTAGGTTTCTCCCGACGTCTCGAATTCCTCCAGCGTGTAGAATCCGACCTCGCTGTGCTCGAAACCGTGGGTCGCTTGGCTCAGGTCCACGTTCAGGAAGTCTTCGGCATTTTCTATCCAGTACCAGAAGTCGAACATGGTGTGCTCTTCCCGGATGATTTCCTGGGAATAGACCAGCGGTCCGATTCTGCCAACGATTCCGAGTTCTTCGACGATTTCGCGATGCAGGCATTCCTTAAGCGTTTCCCCGGGGTCGAGCGTGCCGCCCGGCAACCCGAAAAACCCCGATCCCACGGGACCCCCGTAGACGGTCGGGTCGAATTTGCACAGGAATATCCGGTTCCCGTGAATAATGACCCCGCGGGCCTTGATGACCCCGATAGGCGCTCTTTTTCCCATAGTCGCAAATGTAATACCGAAGGAGTATATGGGAAACTTGCCGATATTCCAGATTTTCGGCAAGTTTCGCGTTCTGGGGTGCGTTTGAGATGTGCCCGTATCGTGTTTCGATTGCCGGGGGTATATCCATTATCGTATCCATTCATATCCATTTCGAAAATCGAATTTGTGAAATTTCTCCGTTCGTCCGCCCCTTGCAAAGCCCCGACATTTTCCAAAATCCCTACCCAATAGGAATCGGTTTTCGGAATTTTTTCGGTTACGGACCCGGAACGGTTTTTTTATTGTATAACCCAACCGAAAACCAATTCCCGTTGGGAATATTATTCACGGGTCATTTGAAATACCAAATCCTGATACACAAGGGCATTTCCCTTTTGTAAAAATTTTACTTCTTCCGATCCGCCAATCGCAAAAATGGGAACAAAGGTAAATACCTCGCCTTTTTGCAAACTCCCCTTCTCCGAAACGGCTTTTTTAAAGAGTTCTTCTCTTAACCATATTTTCCTATTTTTTTTATTTACTAAAAAGTCTTCAAAAAATGACTCCATGCTCCAGACGAGATTTTCTATTTTCCGATATTGAATATCAATCATGCAGACATCTTCCTCCGTTTCCGACAGCT
>CAIVSN010000089.1 GCA_903908595.1 uncultured bacterium | reverse complement strand
TCCCGGTCCCGTTCTTTAACATTCGCCAACAAATAATTACCAAAAACAAAAATTCTGTATACAATTTCCTCAGAAAAAGCATACGGAAATATCTGACTTTAGATTGAGTTTACACAAACTAGATTATATTCCCAACAAAAGCGTCTACATAGGTTGATTTCATAAAGGTAAAGTTATAAAAAATAAAAAATGGTACGTCTTTTCCTATTCTTTCGGCATTTGACTCGCATCCATCCAGAATGCCTCCCAAATATGCCCGTCGGGGTCCTCGAAGTCACGGCCGTACATGAAGCCATGGTCATACGCGTCAATAGTCTTCTTGCCTCCTGCTCGGATCGCTTTCTCGAAAAATGCATCGACTTCCGCTTTCGAGTCGAACTGGAGCGCATTGAGGACTTCGGTGGTCGCATGGGCATCGGCGATCGTTTTCTTTCCGAGAAAATTCGCGCAGAACCCATGGGTCAGGAGCATGACGCTGAGGGAATCATCCCAGACCATCCCCGAAGCTTCCCCACTCGAAAATTGAGGATTGAGCGTGAATCCGATGGCTTCATAGAAGGCAGTCGCTTTCGGGAGATCGGCAACGGGGAGATTAATGTAGAGTTTTGTCATAAGAAGTATGGTGTCGGAATGATCTTTATAAGGAAAGAAATTGTCATGACCATGAAAAACGTGGCGACGAATTCCGCAAGCATGATTTTCCACATTCACCGCATGGCGTTTTTCGTCTCGGCTTCGTTGAATATGACCTCTTGTAAAACTTGCGTAACGAGTATAGATAAATCTTTTCGGAGTTCAATAAAATTTCTCTCGTTCCTCCGTTCGCATTCTTTTGGATTAGGATAAGAGAATAGAGCGGTGTTTTCAAAACTTTATACGGAGGCAAATCCGTATTCACTTCCTCTCGACACCCGTACGTTTTGGGATACCATATGCGGCGTACTTCATAAACTCCGCGTATGCGCCACCCAAAATACCTATCGCTCGTTCTGCTCATTGCCTGCGCCGTACTCTCCGGCGGACTCCGGGGCGCCTCGGCGAACGAATCCTCCGAATCGAAGGCCCCCAAGGTGGTCTTCGATGCCAATATTCGTTTTTCCGCCACGCTGGACGGAAATACCGTGGTCACGAAATGGAGCGGCTACGCGCAGAGCGAGGAATTTTCGTACACCAAAGTCGTACGATCTCAAAAAAATGGAAATCCGGTCTATCCCGATGACGGATATATTTTTTATACCGGGGACACTTCGGTGGTATCGTATACGGATACGGAAGTGCCAGACGGTAAGAATTACTACCGCGTTTGCCATATTTCGGCCACGAAACGGTACTGCTCCAAAACGGTGGTAACCATTGATTTCGTGACCCGGGCATGCCGGGATCGCGAGTGGTCGCCCAAGAGGATCGCCTACTATAAGAATGAGAAATTCATCCAAACGAGCAATTGTGGGAATACCCGTAAACGCATGGGAACGAAACGTTTGCCGCGCGTAAAACCTCTCGCTCCCACGGCGCCGGCAACTACGCCCGCGATCACAACGAGCGGTACCGCGCCAAAAATCGGCATGTGTTCCATTTTCCCTGCTGACAACGCATGGAACACGGACATTTCCCGCGCGGCCGTGCATCCGAATTCCGCAAACTATATCCGGAGCATCGGGCTGTCCGGGCATTTGCATGCGGATTTTGGCGGAGGCGGAGCCTACGGAATCCCCTGGATCACGGTAGATGGCTCCCAAATGTCGCCTATCAACTTCACGGCCTACGGGGATGAGAGCGATGCCGGACCCTATCCCATACCCGTCACCGCTCCGATCGAATGAGGCGCGAACAGCGATGGAGACCGGCACGTGCTCGCGGTGGATACCAAATCGTGCAAGCTCTATGAGCTGTATCGGGCCTTCCCGAACCACGACTCGTGGAATGCCGACTCTGCCGCAAAATACGAGCTTTCCTCCAATGCGGTCCGTCCCGCGGGTTGGACTTCCGCCGACGCGGCTGGACTCCCGATATTTCCCGGACTCGCCCGGTTTGACGAAGTGAAAGCCGGATCGATGAACCACGCGCTCCGCTTTACCGTATCCAAGACTCAGAAGGCCTATGTCTATCCTGCACGGCACTATGCTTCGTCTTCTGCCGACGCAAATCTCCCGCCCATGGGACTCCGGCTCCGGCTCAAGGCGGACTATGATATTTCCAAATTTACCGGACAATCCCGGGTCGTTCTGGAAACTCTCAAAACATACGGGATGATCGTTTCGGACAACGGATCGAACTGGTTCATTACGGGAGACGCGAATGCCGGATGGGATGACGAGGATCTCAACCAGCTCAAGACCGTACCGGGATCCGCCTTCGAAGCCATCGAAAGCCCTGCGGAAAAAAGGTAGCGACGGGATTCGCGATTTCCCATTTGATGTGATTTTTCAGAGTACTCCCCCGCTTATACCCAACAGGAATTGGTTTTGGAAAAAATAAGCGGGGGCGGAGATACCTCGGCTTCTTATAGGAGCCTCTGCAATATTCCCTTCGTTAGTAAAATCTCATATTTTTTAGGCATATTTTATGATAGAAAAATGAGTTTAGTGGTTCTAAATGA
>CAIVSN010000088.1 GCA_903908595.1 uncultured bacterium | reverse complement strand
TTATATAGTCAATGTTCATTGGAGGTAACTGCATATTTATGCCCGACGGGAATTGGTTTCCCGTTGGGCATATGATTTGAGCGCTTGGCAAGCGATACGAAAAAATCCCCGGCCATAGCCGGGGATTCGGAGTGTTCACAAATCCGTCTCCTTCCTGTTTCCATAAGAGGGAGAAGCGATAGGGGATTTCGTTTGCAGACCCCCTATTTCTGTACGTCCTGCTTCTGCATCTTCTGGGCTTTCTGAGCCTTCCAACCCAAGCCCTTCCGCAGGGTCGAGAGCTGGACCGAAACGTCCTTGATTCCCGCCTTCAGTTCGGAAATGGCCGTTTTGCTCGCGGTTGGGTAGTCAGAGGGCTGGAGCGCGTTCGCCTTCGTCTGCAAGTCCGAAATTTTGGATAGGATGGCCGGCAACTTCGCCTTTGCCGCATCGAGATCCGCCTGATAAGCGGTCGTGTCTACCCCCTTGGACTTCCAGGCATCGAGTTTGGATTGGAGTTTTGGAAATACCGAATCGTTAAGATTGGCAACGTGGTTTTTTTGGACGTCGAGTCATGCCAAAATACTGACTTTGGGGATGAATACGGCAAAAATACGATATTCCGAAAGGATGGATTTCATTTGTTCCTTCGCTTTGGCCACGTCGGTCTCGAGAGCGAGCACGGATCCGAGCGTCGTGAGACCCGACATGTTCGTGTCGATCATGGCCGAATACGTGCCCTTCTGATCGTCAGTAAGCTGTTTCATCGACGCGATGCGGGCCTTGAGCTTGGTAAGGGCAGTGGTTCGTTGGGCGATGAGCGATGCGCCTTTTCCCTGGATTTTGACGATATCGGTGGTCGCGGCAATGCCGCTGGGCAAGGTTTCCGACTGCGGACCGGTAACTATGACGGTCGGGAGGACCGGGATTTCGATCACCGTTCCGGTATCGGCATGGGCCGAAGCCAAGAAGAAGGCATTGGCGACGATCGCGGACGCGACGAGTATTTTGGTGCGGTTCATACGAAAAAAATTAAAAAGTAATGAATCGGGGACATCATAGGCCCGGCGTATTAAAAACGAATTAACCTTGAGTGCCGGTTATATCCAACGGGAATCGGTTTCCCGGTTTTTCCAGCCACATATTCGGACATCTTTTATTTTTTTCTTCGGTCTCGTATTGCTGATACGCTCCCGAAAGAAGAAAAATACAACCCGTTCCGAATCCGTAACCGTAAAGCACCGAAAACCGATTCCCGTTGGGTATAATTCCTTGTCTTTGATTATTCCGGAAATAGGCTTTGAAAATACCTTGGGGCACGGGTATAATACGCGTACTCAGTTTACTCCATAATTTTTGAAATTATGCAAAGCACAGTAAAACGGCATTTCGCGGGATGGGCCTTTTGGGCAATAGGAACGGTCGCCGTGTTCCTCATGACGTTTCCCGTGGCATCTTCCGCATCGGCCGGAACGGGAGACAACCTCGTGAAAAACCCCTCGGTGGAAATGGCGGACGCCAACGACCCGTCGATTCCGTCGGGCTGGTCGAAGGAAAAATGGTGAAACAATACCGCCGTATTCACGTATACGGACACGGGGGCACAGGACGGAAACCGGGCCGTAAAGGTGCGGATAACCAAACGGTCGGGCGGCGATGCCAAATGGACGTTCGGGCACGTGCCGGCGGTTCCTGGCACGGAATACGAATTCTCGGACCAATACCGATCCGACGTGCCGACCGAACTGGTGGCCGAATACCGCAAAACGGGCGGGGCAGTCGCATATGTGTCGCTCGGCACGGTCTCCCCCGCCGTCCAATGGACGGCAGCTTCCAAGAGATTCACCGTGCCCGCATCGGTAACGAGCATGACGATATACCATATCATCCGGAGCGTATGAACCCTGGAAACCGATGCCGCTTCGCTCTTTTCGGCCACGGTGGCAGTACCGCCACCTCCGGTACCCACCACTGGCAACCTGATACTCAATCCCTCGATGGAAACGGTTTCGGAAAGCGACGGGCTCATGCCGGCCTATTGGGATTATAATTCCTGGGGTTCGAACGTCGCGGCTTTTTCGTACCCGGTTCCGGGATTGGACGACGGAAAATGAGCGGGGATCCAAGTGTCCTCGTTTAAGGGCGGCGATGCGAAGTGGCTGTTCCGCCTCGTGCCGGTAATACCGGGAGAAACGTACGAATTTTCCGATTCCTACAAGTCGGACGTTCCCACCCTGACGACCGTGGAATACCGGACCTCGTCCGGAGTCGCGACGTACGCCAACTTGGGCAAGCCGCCGGCTTCTCCGGCCTGGTCCCGGTATTCGGGCAAGTTCATCCCTCCGCCGTTTGCGGCGGAGGCCCGGGTGCTTCATCGAATCAACCGGAACGGCTATCTGAATACCGACGGCTATTCCCTGGTGCGGATAACGGGAAGCGGGAGCGGTACCTGAGTCACGATCAGGGATACGGTTCCTCCGTCCATAGCCATGATGTCGCCCGGGGCTTCCGGGCTGGCATTCTCGGGAGTCCTGTCGTTGTCCGCAAGAGCGTCGGACGATACCGGGGTTTCCGGGGTCGTCTTTTTCGTGGATGACACGGCGTTTGGAAGCGGGTCGACCGGAACGGGATCGTCGGACGTGTTCACGTTGCTGTTGGATTCCACGTCGCTGGCGAACGGGGAACACTCGGTATATTCCACCGCTTATGACGCTGCGGGCAATTCCGGCAGCACGGAACGTCGGCTCCTGCGCATCGAAAATCCCGTTCCCGATACCGTGGCGCCGACGGTCTCCATCGTGTCGCCGACAGCGGGATCCATACTCTCGGGAACGGGAACCCTGTCGATAACGGCCAGCGACGACGTCGGCATCGTTTCGGTCCGGTATTCGATTACGAACGGGCAGAATCTGACGATAGGCCGTTTCGACGAACCGCCCTACGTCGTCACGATACCGGCGGATGCCCTGAAAAACGGTTCCCACACGATAACCGCCTATGCCGAGGACGCGGCGGGGAACATAGGAAACGCTTCCCCGGTGCGGTACAACACCTACTACGTGCCGCCGGAACCCCAGAATCCCAATCTCATAGCGAACCCGTCCTTGGAAACGGGAAACGGAGGAATTCCAGATGCTTGGACAAAGGGCGGTTGGGGAAACAACGTCGCGTCATTCTCGTATCCCGTAACGGGGACCGACGGCCAATACGCCGCCGAGATATCGATGTCCGAATGGACGAACGGGGACGCGAAATGGTACTTTTCCGACGTGCCGGTGACGGGTGGCGCGAACTATTCGTTTTCCGACTGGTATAAATCGACGGTACCTTCGGAACTCACGATCCGCTACGCGTATGCGGACGGCTCGTATTCGTATGCCGCAATCGTATCCCGGCTGCCGGCGAGCGCGGATTGGATCAATGCCGTGCAAACGCTCACCGTTCCCCCGAATGCCGTGAAAGCGACCGTGTTCCACCTCATTTCCGGGGTGGGAACGCTTACGATCGACCAAGCGGAATTCCGTTTGGCTTCCGCAGGCGGAACGCCGGGTCCGAATTCGTTTCCGACCGGGTTGGTTTCCTTTTCTTTCGACGACGGCTGGGCTTCGCAGTACGACAACGCCGTACCCGCGCTCGATGCTGCGGGGATACGGGGCAGTTTTTATATCATAACGGACGAGATGGGTGCCGCCACCAATCCAAACCGACTATCCAACCCGTCCTTCGAGATAGCGGATTCCGCTTCCCTGCCGGCTTCTTGGAGCGGGCACGCGGAAGGGGGCGCCACGGCGACGTTTTCCTATCCCGTGTCGGGGATCGCGAGCGGAAAGGCGGCAAAAGTGGAGATGAACTCGTACTCGGGCGGTACCGCGGGCTGGCAGAGCGACCCGGTAACCGCGGCCAACGGGGAAAGCTATAATTTTTCGGACCGGTACCTCTCCGACGTGCCCACGCAAGTCACGGTCGAGTACGCCATGTCCGACAGTACCGTACGAGAAAGGATCCTCGGTACGGTTCCGGCTTCCGGCATTTGGGCCGACGCGCGATTTTCGTTCGTGGTGCCGGCCAATGTCCGACGCCTTTCGGTCCGCCATTGCCTAGCCTCCGCCGGGACGCTCGTCACGGACGAATACCGTCTCGGACTTTCCCGGAACTACATGGATCTGGATCAGCTGCAAAGCATTCAGCGTGCGGGACACGAAATCGGTTCGCATTCAAAAACCCACCCGTTCCTGACCGGACTTTCCGAAGCGGACGCGTCCGATGAAATTTCCTGATCCCGGCAGGACCTGCTCAAGGCCGGATTCAGCCCGATCCGAACCTTCGTGTATCCGTATGGGGACTACAATCCGTCGATCGTCTCGGCAGTATCGGATGCCGGATATTCCGGAGCCCGTTCGGTAGATTTCGGATTCAACGACAAATCCACGGACCGATACGCGCTCAAGACCATGGAAATCAATTCGTCGACCACGCTCGAACAGCTGGAATCGTGGACCCGGTCGGCCATGGACAACCGGACCTGGCTCATCCTCATGTTCCACCAGGTCGACAACAGCGGCAACCGGTACGGGACTTCCCCGGCACAAATCCAATCGTACGTCGATTTCCTGGTCGACAACGGAATCCCGACCGTGACCCTGTGACAGGGAATCGAATTGATGGGCAAATAGCCCGGGGCGCTCCGAAAATATCTTTTTCCGACCATGACAGGGGTACGATCGGCTTCTAAGCCATACAAGGTACTCCGCAATTTTCATTTTCCGACCATGATATCGACATTCCGGGACATTCTCGGTTTCGCTCTCGTTTTTTCCGCCTTCCCGCAACCGTTGCTTGCGGAAGGCAGTCCATGGGACTATGCCCGGGCCCTCGCCCGCACGGGAGTCATCCGCGAACGGCAGGAATCGTCCGATTATCGCTTCGAAGCCCCCGTCTCCCGTGCCGAAGCCGCCAAAATCGCCACGAACCTCATGGGCCTGAATCCGGAAACCTGCCGGGGGGTCATATTTTCGGATGTCGGCCCGGAACTTGGCGATCTCTGCGGATATGTCGAAGCGGCAGCGGAATCCGGAATATTCTCGAAGTCCCCTCCCCGATTCCGGCCGTCGGATCCGGTAACCCGGGCCGAAATGGCAAAAATTTTCCTCATGGCGAACGCGATTGGCCCAAGCGTCGCTTCCGCCTGATATCGCGACGCGTCGAAAGCCCGTCTCTGAGACCTCGCAGGCTACGTGAATACGGGAACCGAACTCGGCATTTTTCCTCCCGGACGGTATTTTCTGCCGAATGCCCCGGTTTCCAGGGGGGAAGCATTCGGTTTTGCCGTCATGGCCAAATACCGCAATCCGACCCCCCGGGACCAAACCCGCAAACTCGTTTGGTCGGACGAATTCGACGGGAATGCCCTGAACCCGGAAAAATGGAACGTCGAAACCGGATCCGGCGGCTGGGGAAACGGCGAACTCCAGTATTATTCTCCCGGAAGCAACCTATCGGTCCGTGACGGAAAATTGAGAATCATGGCACGCAAGGAGGCCGGGAGTGGCCCCCAATATACTTCCGGCCGGATCAACACGCTCGGGAAAGCTTCTTGGACGTATGGCAAGATCGAGGCACGTATCAAACTCCCTCGCGGTCAGGGCCTATGGCCGGCGTTTTGGATGCTCGGGGAAAACATGGATTCCGTCGGGCATCCGCAGTGCGGGGAAATCGATATCGTCGAAACCGTCGGGGGAACGTCGAGCGAAGATGGTACGGACAATGGGAAAATCCTGTACGGAAGCCTCCATTACGGGAATCCGAAATCCCCGGCAACCGGGACGAAAAGCGAGTCTGCGGCATTCGGAAACCCGATCGGGGAAGACTGGGGAAACGAGTACCACGTATACGGCATAGAATGGGACGAATCCTCCGTGAAGCATTACGTGGACCGATGGCGTTATGGCTCCGTGAAACTCACTGGGAAAGCCGGTACCGAGGCGTTCCACCGGCCGTTCTTCCTCTTGTTCAACGTCGCGGTATGAGGCGAATGGCCCGGCTCCCCCGACGAAACGACTACATGGCCCCAAGAAATGCTGGTAGACTGGGTACGGGTATATCAATAGCCGGACGGGGCCGGGATATCCAAGAATCCCCCCGCGACATGGTACTTCGCATGCTCCGGGCACGGATCCCTTCGGGATGTTCGAAGGACATGGTTTCGCAAGGACCTCCGAGTCCCCGGGCACGAACGACTTACGATTCTTTTCCCGCTTCCGTTACAGATGGGGACGCTGGAACCGTATATGGTTTCGTTCGGGGACTAAGCCTTTTCCTTGACCTCCACGGTCCCCGTCCGCTCCAGTTTGTTCCAGCCGTGATGGCTTCACCGGAACGCGGCAAAAACGGATTTGAACGTGACGAAGTACATGAACTGGCGATAGAAGAACCGCTGGATGAATATCACCCAGATGTTCGCGATGGATTTCCGATCCAGGGCATAGGCCGTGCCGGTTACGACGGCGTCCATAAGGAAAAACAGCAGGTAGGCCGCCAAGATGGGCTGGAAATATCCCAGAAATATGGAACCGACCAGAACGATATCTCAAAGCGGGGACAAAGCCGGGAAAATCACTTGGAAAAACAGCATGTTCGGGAGGGCGATGATACCGAGCGTTCCCTTGCCGAAGGTCTTCCGGTGCTTCCAAAAGCACTGGAACGTGCCATAGCTCCAGCGGAAGCGCTGCTTGAAAAGCGCCCGGACGTCTTCCGGCACTTCGGTGACCGATTTGGCCAAGGGCGAATAGACGATGCGCCCGCCATGCTCGAGAATCGTGAGAGTCAGGTCGGCATCCTCGACGAGGGTATCGCTGGCATAGCCTCCCACCTCGAGCACTTTTTTCTTTTTCCAGGCCCCGGTCGCTCCTGGGACGACGGATATGCAGTTCAGCGCGTCGAACGCCCGGCGGTCGAAATTCTGCCCGGTCACGTATTCCACTTCCTGAAAAGCGGTGAGGACGTTTTTTACGTTTCACACGCCGATGTTGCCGCAAACCGCGTCCACCGACTCGTCCGAAAAGGGTTCCATAAGCCGGAATACGGTGTCCGAGAGCACGATCGTGTCAGCATCCACCGTTATGACGTAATCGTATTTCGCTTCTCGGAACCCGAGGTTGAGGGCAAGGGATTTCCCCTCGTTTTTTTTGGTAATCAGGCGCACGTTCGGATGCTTTTTCATCATGCTTTTGACGCGTTCGGACGTGTCGTCGATGCTGCCGTCGTCAATCACCAGTATCTCGAACTCGGGGTATTTGCTCGAAAGGAGTCATTGGATGGTTCTCGTTATCACGACCGATTCGTTGTATGCGGGAACCAGTATGGTCACGGGCGGGAGCTTGAGGAATTTCCGGGAAAATTCCCTTTTTTTGCGGTAGGCGGCAGACCGGTATATGTACGTGCCGAGGAACGCGATCCGGAATATCGAGACCGCCGTCGCGACGGAAAACAGCACGAGCAGAAAATTCCAAAACCAGTCCTTGGCTATCGTAGCGAGGGTGGACAAGTCGGATTCCAAAAGCGCTTCGGGGGACATGGGCGGCATGAGGGACTCCCTTGGCACTCCGGCTACTTCGTCCAAAGCCAAAAACCCGTAGCCTTGCGCTTCCAGCTTCGGAACGATATTTTCCAATATTTCCAAGGTACGGGAAGCTTCCCCCGGACCGTCGTACAAGGCTATGACGTTGGTTTCCCGGCTTTTCACCCGGGAAATGACGGCATCCGAAACGGCATTGACGGGGCCGCTGCCGTAGCTTCGGACATCGATGTCCGGAGGCAGGAACGCATACCCCAGGTTTCCCGCGACGAAAATATTTGCCATCGCGTTCGATGGCCCGGGGAAGTCCGCCGGGGACGGGAACGCCATGGCGG
The DNA here is from genome assembly GCA_903908595.1 of uncultured bacterium. Classification (GTDB taxonomy): domain Bacteria; phylum Patescibacteriota; class Gracilibacteria; order BD1-5; family UBA2023; genus CAIVSN01. Next base: position 13,075 of record CAIVSN010000088.1, on the reverse strand, counting down.
CATTCGTCGGGGTACCGAAAGAGGGTTCGGGCGCCGACGCGAACCGGATCCCGCTTCCAAGAACCGGTTCAAGGGCCCGCCCATTGCTCTCGAGCTCCTCGACAGGTTTCCCGCTCGGGCCTCAAGTCCAGCTCGCGTGATTTCCCACGAGGTGGCCGTCGGCCAGAATCCGATGCAAGGTACCGGAATACGATGCCACGGCGTCAGCCGCCGGGAAGAACGTAGACCGTATCCCGCGGTTCCGCAGGAATTCGAGAATCCTATCCCCCACAACGGCATCCGGACCTCCGTGGAATGTCAAGACGACGGTTTTGGGCTTGCCGGGAGCAAAGCGCTCGACCGACAGGTTTTTGGGAAGTCTCGCGTATTCCTCAGCCACGACCGTTCTACCGCTGAATGACAGGATCCGCTCTCCGGAACTCGCAAGGGAGCGGATCCGGTACATTTTCCCGTTGCCGTACTCGACGATATCCCCGCTGCCGGGCAATTGCCCGAGCGATCGCGGGTCGAAGGATTCGAAAAGCCCGCCGGAATAGAATTGCCAAACAGTGGGATCCTCATCCCCTATCCGCGAGAGCGAAACCCCCCGGGCCCCGAGCCGCCGAGCGGCCAGATACCGGTTCCAAATGGACGAAGCGTCCGGGAAATCCACCCTGTGTTCCTTGCCGTCGATTCCCAGGTAGGCGAAACCGGCAGCTTGGGATGCCGCATCCCAGCGGACGCCGACCCCCGCGTTTCCCGCGATGGAAACGGCGGTTCCGAAGGCGATTTTTTCAGGCCGGGTGCCGGTATTCAGATTCCGGTCGTATCCGTGCGTTTCGAGGATGACGATCGATTTGGAGGGCGGGACCGCTTTGAAGAGGGTCGCGAGAGATTCTTCGAAAAAGGAGCCGGGCGGAATCTGGGCGGAATCCGGCTGGACGGCAGAATCATCGGTAACGTCGATCAGGACGAAATCGGCGATTTGCCCGATGCTTCCGTAGTCGAACGCCTCGTTTCCGACCGGTACGCTCACGCTCACGTAAAGCCCGGCCGTATGGAACAACCTTGTCAAGCCGAGAAGCCAATCGACGTAGGTCTCGCGATCCCGGACGCCGATTTTTCCAATATCTATGGCTATGCCTGGCGCCGAACGATTCAAGGTAGCCCGCTTGAGTTCCCCGGCGAGACACTCCCCCATTTTTGGGTTCCGTATGAGCTCGGCAAAACCGACGGCCGCTCCCGGAACGGACCTGTCGGAAAATCGGGGCATCGTGAAGATGCCGTTTTCCCGGAGGATCCGCCCGACGTTCCAATTGGCGGATTCGGTCACGGTGCAGCCGTCGGCCGCCCCGTCCCAGAAAAACAGATCCGGAAACGCCAGATCCAATTGCTTGGCATGGATATCGAGATCCTTCCTGCCGAGGGGATTCCATTGGGAAACGTAGGCGGCATGGAGAAAGGGTTGGATCGCAATCGGAGGAAGGGGCGGTATCGTCGCGAGTTCGGCCGGGAGCTCGGTCCGTTCCCGGAATTTTCCAGGAACGGGAAGCGTACCCTTGCGAATCCTCGGCTCGTCCGATTCCCCGGCTCCGTTACGCAATACCGTCCTGACGGAAGCGCCGGAAGCGTACGGCCTTTCCAAAGGCGCCGTCGGCAGGATGCGGTACCGTTCCATCGCCAACGACACGGCCGCGATGGCCGCGATGGCCAGGAAAATTCCGAGGAAGGCACGGAGATGGGATTCCTCGCGTCGCTCTGCCGACTTCCGGCGTTCTCATTTTCTTCGGAATTTGAGGGGGTCTTCGAAGATCATAACCGATAGGGTTAAAAAAAACGTGGGCGCGCCGGCTCTCTTTCCATCCTTTCCCATTCCCGTCAAGGATACTTCGAAAAATCCCCGAGGGCTTCGGCAAAATCGGGAACATACCCGTGATCCTCGGGAATGCCGTCGGATTCCCCTCGATCTACGGGGGCGGGGCAGCCGGACGCGTCAATGGGTTCGATCATAATTCGGAAAGTTGAGGGCGGAACGGATTGGGTCCTGGGGCGGTTTCCAGAATTGGGAAAAACGATACTTCCCGAGTCCGGATCCCCGTGTGCAAAAGACCTGCAATTCCTTAACTCCGGATTATAACAAAGCCTTCCGCAAAGGAAAAGAAAGAACTAAGACAAAGATGCGTTCCGCAAGAATCTCGGGGAAAATTCCATAGCCGGGCTTTTCAAATGCCGGGAAAAAATCTGTCCGTTTTCTGTCTTTTCATTTTCCTGACAATCTCCTATCCTTGTATTGGACTCTTCGAAACTCCTCGAGTTCGGATCGTTTTAACCTAAGCGAATTTGATTTTCGGTATAGGGTCATAGATTTGGAATAGATTGTATTTTTCTTCTTTCGGGAGCGTATCGGCAATACGTGACCAAAGAAAAAAATAAAAGATATCCGAATATGTGACGAGAAAAACCGGGAAACCAGATTTGGTTAGGCATACCATTTCACCCGCTCGATTATGGCTACTATCATCATACTGGCGGCGATAGTGCAAATCGTGCATTTCGTCACCGGGGAATAACGGATTCCTTTGTGGAAGAGCATTTCGAACGTAAGCCGTTTTGACCAATTTTTCCATTGATATGTTCCACCTTCGGAAAATCTACGAACGGTTGTTCAGCTCTTTCCGAATAGAAGGGGGCGAACTGCTGATACGGACCCTGCGATCCGAAAACGTAACCGGGTGAATGATCATTAAGCGATCCTGGATCTACGGGTGCTTCGCGAGCCTGATGCTGATTCCCATCCTGGCCGTATCCTGGGCACATGCGTATGTGGTCTTGACACGCCCGCCATCGGACGGGGCGGCCTGATACGCGATCACTGGGATCATCGTCGCCACCGCCGCATTCATCGCTTTTTCGGGAATCCTTTTCCTCCGCCGGTTTTACGTCTCCAGAAAAAACGGGAACGCCGTTTTCGATATCCGGGAAGCGGAAGGAATAATGCGTTCGGAAGCCTTGGAATTCGCCGGGTTTTTCAATCGGGTCTCGCTCGGCTATTTTGTCTTCGTCATACTCGCGCTTTGGGAAATCGCGCGGATCACGTGGGTCGAGGACACCGGCGCTTCCGCTTGGAATTACGCCGTTTCGCTTCTGATCGAAATCTTTCTCATTTCCCATTACCGGTTACGCATGATAGATTTGGAAATGGACTATGTCGTCGTGGTGCCGGGCAGGTTCTATTTCGTCGATCAGACCGGAGTCCGTCTCAACGAGCAGACGCTCAGGTTAGTCACGGGAATCCTGGTCGTCAGGTGAGGATATCCCAATCTCGTGGGCTCGCTCCTGGATTACGGGACGATCGAGATTTCTGAAAAGTTCGACAAGGAAATACTGGTGTCGGATACTCCGAACATCCTTGAAAAATTCCACCTGCACTATGTGCAACGACCGATCGAAACGGCCAACGCGATGAACGCATTGCTCTGGCCGGACCATCCGGAGCACCGTTCCTAAGTCTCTAAGCAAAAATACGTTGCATCTTTGCCACGTACGTATGAGATATCAGGCAAGGCGACTCTTACGCAGTGGAGCGGGCTCCACAAGTATGAGGCAACGATGGCTGATGCTCATACGTACGATGGGAAAGCGTAAGGTATTTTTACTGAGAGACTAACCCCCAATCCCCATGAAAACGCCTCCCCTGCTCCCGATATCCCGGGAAATGAAACATATCGGATTGGACCGAGAGTGTCGGCACTCAATCATCAGGAATCCGGAAAAAGTCGCAAAAGCGATATCCTGTATCCTCCTGCTTCCCGAATCGGTACAGGATCTCTATGCCAGTGCCCTCTGACTCGGAAGCGAGCCCATAACGAGTTTTCAAAAACGGGTCGGGCAAAAGGATTTCCATCAGGAATACGGGCTGTTCAAGGCCCTGGAATCCTTTTTTGAGTTCCACTACGGGATCGATATGTGAGTCTACGTCGTCGACGGGCATGGGAACGGGGAATTGCTGGTTGGGAACCAAAATACCCACAAGCGGGATATCCGCCTCCGGGAAAAGCATGCGGACGGCACGGACGAATACCGGAACGAACGGCTGACCGTGGAATCCAAAAAATTCGAATATTCCATGTCCGTCGATGGCGACGGCGGAAAAGGAGCGATATGCGTCGATTGCACGTCAGGTAAATCCACGGTTTTATCATTCGGAGATATGGGAACCGACTATATGGAAATCCTCAAAATCCGGCAGCTGTTCGAAAAATGAGGATTCGCGCAGATCGTCAAAGCGAAGCTCGACTACATACGCAAGGCCTACAAGGATGCGCTTACCGGGGTTTACAACCGGCTGTATTTCCACCAAATAGCGGAAAAGCGGGCGTTTTCGGTCATCAATATCGACATCGACAACTTCAAAACGGTCAACGATTTTTTGTGACACTCCACTGGCGATAAGGTGCTCCGGGAAATCGCCGCGATATTGGAGGCTTCCGTACGGAAAAACGATCGGGTGTGCCGGTTCTGAGGGGATGAATTCATCCTCCTCATCGACTCGCGAGAAGAGCGGGTGTTGGAAAACATCTCCGACTTCATCCGGACCGAACTTCGGCAGAACGCACTGATACGGTCCGTCAACGAAAAAATACGGGAACGGCCGGACTGGCAGGGGGAAAAACCCGTCGACGTATCCGTGGGAAGCGCCGCGTTCAAAAAAAACATCCGTCTGGAAGAACGGCTGAAAATCGCCGATCAGAAAATGTACGAGGACAAACAGTCCCAAAATGGCACCCGCATTCGAGGAACGGTAAGGAATCGATCCGTCCAAGAGACGTGGGAATCGGAACGGGCATTCGACCCGAACGGCAGGAAGGACTTCCCTTTCTAACCCGTTCGGCCATGTGAATACTCCTGGAAGCCCGGCAAAAAATTCGAAAAAAAACCGCGAGGAACCTCATCGTAGGTCTGGCGCTGGTACTGGCCGTCATATTCGGAGCACGGTCGTGCATGAAAAAAGAGACGGGCGTCCCGCCTCCGAATGCCTTCGTGGTGACGCTGGGGAATATCGTCAGCACGTATTCCACGGACGGGACCGTGAAACTCCGGGAGGCGTACTTCCTCGATTTTCCCATCGGGGGGACGCTCATGGAATTGCGGAAAAAAGAAGGCGACCCCGTAAAGCGGGGGGAAATCATCGCTAGGCTCGACGACGCGTACCTCAGGATCGGGCTTGACCGGGCCGCCATCGCCCTGGCGGCGGCACGGGCGAACCTGGATGCGAAACTGGCCAGCAAATGACAGCCAAGCGACCTGCGGGTATCCCGGGAACAGCTCCGGTCGGCGCGAGAAACGCTCGCGGCCAACGTCAGCGCCGGGGAACTGGAAGTGGAAAACGCGCAAAAAAACTTCGCCGGAATCGCGAAGGATATTTCCAACGCGGAAACGGTAGCGAAAAAAGATGCGGAGCATGCTGAAAAAACCCTGGAATCGAGAAGCCTGGATTTGAAAAATTCGGAGGAAGCCCTGAAGATTGCCCTCGCGCAGGAATCGCTCAGCCTCCAGAACTCGAACGAGAAAGCCGTCACCGAAATCGACATCCTCGTTCCCGTACTGGAAACGTGCCTTCGCGACATCGATATCCTGGTCGGGGTGACGGAAGCGAACCGCTCCCTCAACGACGGGTTCGAAACCTACCTCTGAGCCAAGCGCCCGGGGACCGAACTCTTGGCGGAAAACCTTTTCCGGATCGCGAACGGCAACCTGTCGGGGTTCGCATCGGAATGGAACGCCTACCGGAAGGCCCGGGACTACTCGGGTGCCGACGACAAGCTGCGCATGCTGGCCGAAATCGGCAACGGCACGTCGGAAGCGCTCAAGGCCACGAAAAACATGCTGGAGCATTCCATTCCGTCCTCCGCTTTTCCCCAATCGGCCATAGACGCCGGCATCGCGTCGGTAGATAGCGATATCGGTTCCCTCTCCGCCTGAATCCAAAGGCTGGTCTTGGCAAATCAGAACATCGACAACTCCCGTTCTTCCCTCGAAAGCAAAACGACGAACCAGCAAAATCTCGTCAGCGGAGCAAAACTGCAAGCGGAAGCGGCGAAGGCTAACTTGGAACGGGTACGGGCCACGGGCCGTCAGAATCTCGATGCCCTCAAGCAGAAACGCGTCTCGCTCATGACCGACTTGGAAACCGCCAAAAACCGGTTGGAAAACAACCGGAAGCTTTCGGAAGCGCAAATCGCCATCTCGGAGGCGAACCTCAGCCTCAAGGAAACGAGCTTCGACCCCCGGGAGCTCGCCCCGTTCGAGACTGCCATCGGGAATGCGGAAAAAGGGCTGGAAGAAGCGGGGAAACGGCTCGAAGATTCCGTCCTGAAAAGCCCGATCGACGGCACCGTCGGCAAACTCGCGACGGACAAGATCGGGACGATATTCCCCCTGTCCCCCGGCGTGCCGTTCGCCGTCGTTTTCAACGGCGGTTCCCTCTACGTGGAATCCCGGATCGAGGAAGGCGACATAGCCAACGTCCGGCTCGCGCAAACGGTACGTATAACCTTCAACGCGCTGGATTCGGTAAGCCTGACCGGCACGGTGACCGGGATCCGGGACACGTCGGAGACAAATGCCGCGGGTATCGTTTCCTACGGGGTCGACATCGCGTTCGATGCCCTGCATCCGCAAGTGAAGGAAGGCTTCACCGCCCAGCTCGGATACGTGCTCGAAGTCAAGAAGGGGGTGATGCTCGTTCCTTTCGCGGCAGTGTTTTCGAGCGGCAGCGAAAACATGGTAAAGGACGGGCGATGAATCCCCAAAAAGGTAATCGTGGGAATCGACGACGGGGAAAGCATGGAAATACTCCGGGGGTTGGACGTATGAGAAACCATCAGCTATTAACCGAACGGGCATGTTTTTCGAAATACTCCTCCTGTCGCTCAAATCCCTCAGGACCAACGGGCTCCGGTCGGGGCTTTCCGCGTTGGGAATCGTGATTTGAGTCTTTACCATCGTGGTCGTGGTCGCTATCGGAAACGCGGTGACCAAGGCGATCGACGACCAGTTCCGGTTCCTCAACGTCACGACGATCGTGGCCTGACCCGTCAACGCCGCCCATGCCCAATCGAAACTGAGCGCGGCGGATCTGAAATACGTCATGCGGAGGAGCCAGTACGTGGCGCTCGGCACGGAAGTGTTCTTCGGAAGGAGTTCGGTGGCATACGGCAACAAGAAAAAACAGTACAACCTCCTCGCGGGGAACGAGAATTTTTCCACGGCTTTGCCGCTCGGGATACGCTCGGGCAGGTTCTTCACGCCCAACGAAGCGGTCAAGGGGGAGCGGGTCGCGGTGATCGGCAAAATCATCGTGGACGATATTTTTGGAGAATGAGCCAATCCGGTCGGAAAAGAGATGCTCGTGAGCGGGAAAACGTTCCGGGTCATCGGGACCATTCTCCCGTCGGGAGGCGTCGGGCCGTTTTCGTTTGACGATTCCCTCATTATCCCGATTGCCACTTCCGACAAATTCCTCTCCAGCGCCAATGAACCGAAACCCATGATATTCTTGGCAAAAGACGTGAACGTCGTCCAGAATGCCATGGAAGAGCTAAAAATCCTCCTTCGGCAGAGCCACGGTATCAAATCCGGCGCGGATGACGATTTTGCCCTCCAGGATCAGGGGTCGATGCTCGTGCTCGCCAAATGAGTCGCTTCCGTCACGAGTTTGCTCCTCGTCGGCGTGGGGAGCATCGTGCTCGTCGTTTCGTGAATCGGGATCATGAACGTGATGTTCGCCGGGGTCGCCGAGCGCCAAAAAGAAATCGGGATCATGCTCTCGATCGGCGCGAGGAAGCGGGACGTGCTCCTCCAATTCCTCATCGAAAGCGTCATCCTGACGGTCTTGGGCGGACTGATCGGCGTACTGCTCGGAGAAATCACCATGACGGCGTTCAACCGGTTCAGCCCATACCGGGTTATCCCGAGCCCGGACGGCATCGTTCTCGCGCTCTCGTTTGCCATCGCCACCGGGATCACTTTTTGAATCTACCCGGCGCGAATGGCCTCCAACCTGGATCCCGTCGACGCTCTGAAATAGACCGGAGCGACCAAACCATAACTTTCCCCTCCCGTGAATACCCCATCGGAAAACCGCCCCCTCATCGAGATGCGAAACCTCACGAAATCCTATTTTTTGGAAACGGGGGAAGAAATACCCGTGCTCAAATGAATCAGCCTCCAAATCGGAAAGAACGAGCTCGTCGCCATCATGGGCGAGAGCGGAAGCGGGAAATCGACACTGTTGAACGTCATGGGGTTTCTCCATCGGATTTCTGGCGGGAGCTATTTCCTGGACGGAGACGACATGTCCGACGTGCGCGATCCCGATATCCTCGCGTACGTCAGGAATCGTAAAATCGGTTTCATTTTCCAGCAATTCTGCCTCTTGTCAAAATTGACCGTTTTGGAAAACGTGGGGCTTCCCGCCCTATATGCCGGAACGAACCGGGCGCGTCGGGAAACGCTGGCCAAGGAGCTGATACGGAAGGTGGGGCTCGAAGACAAAACATTCAACCGCCCCGGACAGCTTTCCGGATGACAACAGCAACGGGTCGCCATTGCCCGGGCGCTCATAAACGACCCCGACTTGCTCTTGGCCGACGAGCCTACCGGCAACCTGGACAGCGTGACCACCGAAGAAATCATGCGGCTCATCACCGAATTCCGACGGGAATGAAAAACGATCGTCATGATCACGCACGCACGGGAAGTCGCCAAATATGCCGACCGGGTGATCGTCGTGAGCGACGGGAAAGTGGTCGAGGACAAGCGCAAAAGCGAATTTCCCGCCCTTTTCTCCGCCGTGCGTTCCCCGTAGCCAGTACGGGCCATTCCGGTTCCCGGGGCGGACTTCGGGTTTCGTTGTTTTGCATTGGCTCCTACAATCACTTCAATTTTTCCTCCACTTTTTCCAAATCTTTCCGAGCCTGTTCGGCTTTTTCCGAATTTCCAGCTTCCTTGAACTTGGAAATATAGTGCTTGAGCCGGTTTCCCGCTTCTTGGAGGCTTTTCTTCGATGCTTCCCGTTCCGCCTTCTCGGCCTCGATCTTTTGGAGCTCTTTTTCGTATTCGTCAAGACGGACCCCTTCCGGGAGCGCGAGCGTTTGGGAAGCCGGATTTTCCGCGTCGTCCATCCTCAGTCGGAAGCGCCGGTCGATTATGTCATCGAGCACGCTCCAGAGATTGCCAAACGCCGGGACCTCGAAATAATCGAATCGCAGCTCGGGATGCTTGGCTATGAATTCCCGGTAGTTCCGCGGATCGTCGAACTCCTCCTCGATCCGGTCTTCCTTCCCGTCCACGTTCTTATAGAACGAAATTTTGCCCTTGAACATATGCGGCATAAGTTAGGAAATAGGCGGCGATCGGTTCGGGTCGCTTGGTTACGGGGTGCCTGCGCCGTACGGGGTGCCTGCGCCGAATGCCGAATACCGACATACGTCATTATAAAGGAATGGACCGTCGAAAAAAAGACAACAGAAAGACAAATCGTGACATATCGCCGATTATTTGGACGATGAGCATGTATGCCCAACAGGAATTGGGTATAACGAAGAAAAATCCTCGACATGCAAGCTCTCGGGATACAAAAACGGATTCACCCGGTTCCCCCGCTTGCAACTCCGGACGGGCGCGTTTTATACCCAAAAGGAATCGGTTTCCCGGTTTTTCCAGTCACATATCCGGACATCTTTTATTTTTTTCTTCGGTCACTTATTGCCGATAAGCTCCCGAAAGAAGAAAAAATAAAATCTGTTCCGAATCTATGACCGTAAAACACCGAAAACCAATTCCTTTTTGGTATAGATGCCCATGGAAGGAACGGATTGTATTGGAAAAAATGCGATACAATGCCGGTGAAACAACTACTCCAATGCCATCAACCGCTACCTCACGAACCTGGATTCCCGGACGTAGCGGCAGCCGAGGAACAGGTGTTTGAAAACGACTACCGGGGAAAACTCGTGGAAATGGCCATAAAATTCAAAAGCGAGATCGTGGACCGCGCGAATACGCCATACTAGCCAGAAAATATCGGAAGGAGTTACTGAATGGCTCCCGTTCCGGTCGAGCCGGAACCGAATCTCCCCCTTCCCCTCCCAGGTCACGTTGGCAGGTTCGGATATTTCTTACTGAGTTCGGTTTGGAGTTCGTCGGCCAATGCGGTATCCCCGTTTCTCCTCGCCTCGTTCATCCGTTTGAAAATCTCTTGGTCGGCCGGAGCCATTTGCATCATGAAGCTGTTTCAAGAACCGGTCCGCGCGCCGGAACCGGAACGGGCTCACATGCCGTCACGCGCCCCGGAACCGGAACGCGGTCATCGTACGCGTCAACCCGTTCCCTCGTCGCGAGGTACTGCCAATCCTTCGATTTCATCCAGGTTGATGGTTTGCCCGGAGTCCTGAGGCGCGGTGCCGGCGGTATCGGATCCGCAGGAAGCGAGAATGGCCGTGCAAGCGAGCAAAAGCAAAATGGCAGGGGTTGTATTTTTCATGAAATTTTAGTTATGGGAATTTTTCCGCAGAAAACCCCCCGATAGTACCAGAAAAAATTAAGCACGGGTTAACTGTCATGCGGAAGGCTCGGATTCCTAATACGCGGTAATGCTGTTCGGATCGCAGTTCAGCGGATCGTCGATACACTTCTGCATGGAATTGGTCCGCTCCGCCCGCTTGGTCGCGACCTTGATCACGGTATCGAACGTGGCCTTGCTGACCGTGGAAATCGTACTTCCGAAGACCGGAACGTAGGCCGTCGTGTATTCGAGCCCCTTGTTCAGGAGCGTGGCTCATTTGAGGACTTTTGCCTGCCCGGCATCGATTTTGCCCTCCCCGACCATCTTGTCGAATTCCTTGGCCTTGTCGTTCAGCGCCTTGATTTCGTCGTAGGCCTTCTTGAAGGATTCGTACTTTTTGGAAATGTCGTCGTAGGCCGCGGACCCCTTGTCGAATTTGTCCTTGAGCCCCTGGAGCTTGGTCAGCTTGTTTTTCATGTTGTCGGTCATGTTCTTGTCGAGCCACTCGGCTCATTTTTCTTTGGCGCCTTCGACGAATTCGTCCTTCTTGTCGTTCACGATATTCGCCATGGACTCCTTGACGGTATCGGTCAGCGTGTTAGCGGCATCGTCCAGTTCCTTGATGAGTTGCTGCTTCTCGGTGATGTCCTGGAGGTTCGATACGAGGTCGGTGTACTTCGCGCCGGCATTCCCCACCTTGTAATCGTTGTAGCTTTTGGCAATCGATTGTTTGACGTCCTCGTCGTCGATATCTTTCATCAGGCTTTCCCGCTTCTCCTTGAAAAAATTCGTCCTCTCGGCGGGATTCATGAGTTCGTACCGGGCATTGAGATCCGTTTTCAGGTCGTTGTATTTTTTGCGGAGCTCCTTGTCGTTCGGGTCGTCGCCGAGCTGTTCGCGGAGCTTGGCGAATTCGCCGTCCTTGGACTTAACCTTGTCGGAGGAGGCGAGTTTGGAAGCGCAGTTCGAATAATCGGCCGTGCCCGCCGCGAGTCTGGCGCATCACGCGGGATCATCGGCCTTGATGGCAGCGCCAGAAACGCATTGGCTTGCGGTGTACGATCCGATTCATCCCTTGATTTTTTTGCAGGCATCGTAGTTGCCGGTATTTTCCGCGACCATGAGGTAGCACTTGTCCCGGGGCGGATTGGATCCCCCGTCTTTGAATCTCAGCCCCTTGATCTTGTCGCAATCCGACGTATCCCCGCTCTGCGCGGCGGTCCATTGGAAGCAGTGGTCGCTGTCGGGGGCGAGCTGGCACATGTACCCCCCGATCCACGACAGCACGGAATCGCAGGAAGAGAGCACGAACGGTAACATCGCGATGATGGCGATACGGATTAGCGTTTTCATGATGAAATTTTTACGATGAGATACAGGAACCACACGAAAGAAAATCAGGCGACGGCAGCCGAAGCATACATGAGCGGCTTGGAATACAGGTCGATGATCGCCCGCCCGATATCGGTGTATCGCGGCTCGAAGTTCGCGAGCCAATACCCGAGCCAAAAGAATCCTCCGTATACGGCAATATAGACGAAAGGATTAAGCATCGCGAACCGCCGAAGTCAGAGGACGAATTTCACGAAAAATACCAGGTACGACCCGATGAGCGAAACGAGTCAAAGTACCGGTCCCGCATAGATTCCGTAGGCCTGGAAAATCGGTCCGGCCTTGCCGTTTTGCATGATGCCGGAAGAAGCGAGGCCCGCGTCTTTGGCGGCGAGATACGCCCCGGCGAACACGGCGGAGAAGAGCAAGGCCATGAGCACGGGGAAGTATCATTTGTCGTAGAACGATACTTCCGGTTTCGGCGTTTCCATATTTGGAAAAATAAATGGTAAACCAGGGGATTGCCTGCGGATGGAGGAGTTGGGATACGTTCGGGAATTTTTGAAAAGTTCCGCATCGGGAAGCAAACTTATGAATGAGTATATGTTTTTTTGTGGAAAATACAAGGGGTCGGAGGATTTCTTGTCAACATCGAATAAAAATGTCGGAACTGCCGTTCGGCAGGCACTCTCCGGATCGTTCTTCCCAATGGGGAATCACACGATGGGCATGCGAGAATTCTCGCTTGATTCCGGCACGACATATCGTAAACTGTATCGGACTGGCACCTCTATTTTTCACCATAGTTCCCATGGCCAAAACCAAACAACCTCCCGCATCCCGGAAACTCAAAGGGTTCACCCTTGTCGAGCTCATAGTCGTAATAACTATCCTCGCAATTCTTGGAACCATCGGCTTCCTCGCGATAGGGGGATATTCGTCCCGCGCCCGGGATTCCGCCCGAATCGGGGATCTCGCGCAGGTATCCAAGTCGCTGGACCTTTCCACCGTGATTTCCGGGTCGTATCCGCTGCCGGACGGCTCGTTCGCCGTGACCTATTCGGGAGGCGCGGTCTGGAACCAAGGGACGGTCTGACCGCTCGTCTTGCAGTACTTCAAGGGGACGATCGCCGGAGGCGGGCTCAACGAGAAGCCCTTGGATCCGCTGAAGAATACCGAGTACGGGTACTCTTCCCT
>CAIVSN010000087.1 GCA_903908595.1 uncultured bacterium | reverse complement strand
GAAAGTAGCAGACTTGTCCATCGCGATCGAGCTAGCAGAACTGCTGTCAAGATTTGCGAATTTCGCTCCGTTTGCAGTAACGTCAGAAGCCGTTCCGATAACCGTACCTACGGAGTCCGTAAGGAGGATGTTAGAGAGGGCTGTGAGGTTAGCTCCAGTAAGAGTGATGTCCTTGAGTTTGATTACGTCGTTCGTAGCCGTGACCTTGAACGAAGCAACCTTTTGATTCAACGCACCCGCCAAGAAAAGGGTCTTGTTGACTACCGTATCGCCGCTAGTGGCAGCAAGGGTTCCGATTGGGCTTACGACAGTGAATACAGCACCGACAACAGTGGGTTTGGTCGTAAGTGGTACGGATGTAAGATTATCGATTGCGTCGTAGCTGATAGAATTAATCCCGAACGTACCGGAAGTGGTAACATCGCTGAAGTCCGCTTTGATCACGATGTTGACCATGCCGGAGGAGGAATTCGTAACGATATTGTTGAATCCGTCGAAAGCTACGGTAGTGGTCGAAATATTCTTCGTGCTCTTGGCTACGCCGTCTACCCAGAGCGTCAACGACGTATTGCCCCCGGTGTATGCGTTGGCGGTACCGGCGGTGATTACGCTGAGATTGCTCAAGGCGATGGAAACATTTCATTGACTGGTAGAAAACCGAGCTCCGTATACCGTAACTCCTTTGGATCCGCTGGCAATGTTCGTGGCGCCAAGGCCGTCCGTCCTGGTTACATTCAAAATCGTCTCCTGAACCGTTACCCTCGCGCCCACGGGTTTACTTGTTACGTTCGTCGTTCAAAGATCTTTGAGCGTCATTTGAAAATTTCCCGCATTGAACGAATTCGCAAAATTCGATTTGAGCAGAATGTTTGCAGATTGGGTACTTGAGACGGATAGGTTCAATCCACTGAATCCTACGGTCGAACCGGTAACGGTTTTGGTACTTGCGAGAACCCCGTCGACATACAAAGAGACCGTAGTGTTATTTTGGTACGATCAACTTGCCGATATGTCAAAATTCATGGTGGAAATATTCGCCGGAATCGCGCTGGACGACGAAACGTTTATCCCATAAATATCTACGTTTTGCGCTCAGATGGAAACGGATCTATCGGAGAGGGAGTCATTGCGAGATATGTCAACCGTCCCCGTCGAAGTGCCCGCATATTCCTGATTCTGATTCCCCCCGTAAATAGCATCCGACTGACTGAAAACGGCATACGACTCGTTGAGTTCCGACAGTACGAGATTGGCATTCCCGACCGTCGTGCTAAAACTGGAATTGACCTGGTTCAACAAGTTCGATCCGCCGGAGGTTCGGGTGAAATCCACCGACATCGTCGCATTGGAACCGATACTTCAGAAAGGGCTCGTTTCCGTACAGACGCCAACGAAATTCCATCCCGTGGAGAGATTTTTCTGGAAGAGCATTTCGGAAGGGGAGAGATTGGTCTTGTAATCGAGAATTGCCTGCACGCTTCATGAGTTCGCATTGTTGACCATGAATCATTCCAAGGGCTTGATATTCGTGACGTTTGCCGTTACGGAAGACCAGGCGCCACCGGAGAGTTTGTAAAAAGACAATCCCGCGCCGCTCCCGTTTGAGAACGAAATGGAAGCAAGGACTTTTGGCGTTGAAAAAGTGTTCCAGCCAGGATAGAGCGTTACGGTTTTGCTCGCCGCAAAAACCGTGGATACCGACAAAATTATGACCGCGAAGACGGCAGTAACGCCATATAGGAGCTTATTCATGGAAAAAGAGGTAAAAATATGCGTCCGGAATTGAAAAAACTCCAATGCGCTTAATGTAGGCTAAAAAATATCCAAAATCAAATATTTTTTCAAAAAAAACGTTTTGACGGATTATGCCTTCCTTCCCCAAATCCCCGCCGCCGAAATTATGGCAATCGTCACGATGATCGCGCTGCAAATAAGGCACAGGTAGCAATATGCCCCGATGTACATGTACTCGCGGTATATGAAAAAGCTATTGAACAACGCGCCTCCGATTCCCATGGCGAAGAGGTATTTGAAATGGTTCGTCGAACCGGATCGGTACCCGAGGATGGCGATGATCGCGATAACCGGATAAACGAACAGCGCTATCAGCGGGAACGGAAGCCCGAAAACCTCGGCATACGGGCTATCGAGCACCGTGGTGCAAGAGAAGGTCTGGTTGATATCGCAAAACGACATCGGTCGCTCCGAAATCGGGGTTTTCTTGAGATAATAGGCCTGGTTCGTGAGATATCCGGCGTTCGCGAACGCGATAATCGAGAGAAATACGATGGCAAGGTATTTTTTCATGGGCTGGGGAAAGGATTTCGAACCCATTGTATGGATTTTCCCCATATCGCAAATTCCGGACCCCGGCAAAACGCGAACTCCTCGCCGAATTTTCCGTTCCTCGCTCATCGTACCTGCCAGTACGCTTCGCTACGGTACTCATATTCGGCTTCGGATTTCTCCGTTTTTCCGGGGTCCAGCGGGGGCATCGTGCCGGCAAAACGCGAACTCCTCGCCGGATTCTCCGTTCCTCGCAGAATTTCGCTTTCCAAGCAATTCGATTATACTTTGCCAAGATCCGGGATTCTTCCCGCCAAATCCTTTATTTCTCAAGCATGTTCGGATTCGAAATTCCCCAGAAATGGAAAAAATTCTTCGGTGCCCCGTCCGAAGACGATGGCATCCTGACGACCAGCGTGGATTTTTCCGACGCGGGCGATTCTTCCGGCAAAGATTGCGGCAACGATGCCGGTGGCGACAGCGGCTCTTGCGACTCGGGCGGAGGAGGCGACGGCGGAGGAGGCGATTAACCAGCTCCCGCTCACGATTCGAAAAATCCATTTGCGTTGCGATTGTTCGGACATACAATCAAACGACAACCGACGTGCCGACCTATATTTTAACGTATTCGCCGCTATGTGACGACTGCTCCGGGAAGTCTATTCCAGTGCCAAGAAAATCCTGCTGACCGCCTTCGGCACCTTCGTTATTCTCTCCCTGTTTTTCGATTTCGCGCTCGACAAATGTCCAAAAACCTGAGGATTTTTCGATCCGAAACTCTCGTGCACCGGGACGTATTACGAGCCGTTCCAAATAACTTCCGACAGTTTCATGCTGTGGTTCGCACTTACCGGAATCCCGCTGTTTTTGCTCTGGATGGCGATTAACGTATCCAAAGATCTCTGGCTGAAGCCCAAGTTCATTCCGAGATCGAGGTATTATCGGGTGTACCGGAGGGTGATTTTTTCCATCGAAGTGTTCCTGAGCCTGTTCATTGCCCTGATCGCGTACCCGTTCCTCGTAATGCATTCGGATCAGATTTCCGCGTTTTTCATGGGAACCGTGGTGGCATGGCTCGAACCCTGGTACGACCTCTTCATGGATGCCACGATGGCCGGTTTCGCCCTCGTTTTCGGGTTTCTGTGGGAATCCCTGACCAAGTGAGTGGACGCGGTGCAATCGTATTTCGCAAAATAAATTTCCCCCTTGCTTTTCGGCTGTTATTTTGTAGATTTTACGCATATTATTAGACAGCTTACCATGAGATTCAATTCGAACACCAATGCTTTCAAATCCGCGGTAGATATCGTGAGCCACGCGAGCTCGCCGGGGGGAATGACCCCGATTTTGGAAAATATCCTCATCAGCGTCCAGTACAAAAAAGTCGTGCTCACTGCCAACAATCTCGAAATGGCCATCGAGTACAACCTCGACAAGGACGTGGATATCCAGTCCGAGGGAAATTTTACGGTTTCTTCCCGGTTCATTACTTCATTTCTCTCGCTCATTACCGAAGACCGGCTCACCGTCGGGCTCGTGGGCGACGGATCGTTCGAATTCGTGACCCCGTCTTCCAACACCAAGGTCAAGGGGCTCGACGCGTCGAAATTCCCGGTAATTCCCGGATTCCAGGCCAACGAGCCGCTCCGCATCCCGGCGAATTCCCTCAAGAAATCCATCGAGCGAACGATTTTTAGCACTGCCGAAGGCAACATCCGGCCGACCCTCGCGGGCATCTGCCTCCAGCTCCGGGAAGACGGCATCGTCTTTGCCAGCACCGACAGTTTCCGGCTCTCCGAGTATATCCTCAAGGGCAAAATCGATCACCCGCCGGTTTCCATCATCATCCCGTCCAAGACGGCCATCGAGCTTTCCCGGATCCTCCCGGAGACGGGTGACGTGGAACTCTTCGCGAGCGAGAACCAGCTGATGGTCGTTTTCGGCAATATCAAGGTCTATTCTCGACTCCTCAACGGGCACTTCCCGGACTATCGGAATTTTTTCCCGAAAGGGCATTCTACCAAGGGCGTGGTATTGCGTACCGACCTCGTGCAGGCGCTCAAACAGATGAACCTCATTACCAAGGAGAACAAGTACAACACCCGGCTCGCGTTCCGCGCGGAGACGGGCATCGAGATTTTTACGGGCGATACCGAAATCGGGGCGGGGAGAATTACGATACCTGCTTCGATAGAAGGGGAGGACGCGACGATCGGGCTCAACGCGACGTACCTGCTCGACGTGCTTTCCGTAATCAAGGACGACCACGTGAGCATCGACTTCGAGACGCCGTTATCGCCGATTATGGTCCAGTCGATTCCGGCGGAGGATAGCAAACAGTCGTATAAGCATATTATTATGCCGTTGAAGATTTAATTCTAGAAGCCTCTGCAAAATGCGAACTCCTCGCCGATTTCTCCGTTCCTCGCTCACCGTGGCATTGCCACGGCTCGCTACGGTACTCGAAATCAACTTCGGATTTCATCATTTTTCAAAGGCTTCCGGATATTGCAGTAGTATCTATTAACTTTATTTTTATGAAAGTATTATTTTCCAGGATTTTCGTTTTGTTTTTTGCGTTTTTCGGGCTGGTAGCGGTGGGGTTTGCGAGCGAAGAGGTTATGTCCGAATGGGAAGTTGACTACACCGAAACGGGAAGCACGATAGGTCATCGGACCATTAGCGATTGAGGAATGGTATATGAAACGTTGTATTTTACCAAAGAATGGTGCGAACAGGACGAGACACCCAATGTCGGTTGCAAAGATTTTATTTCCCCGCTCCTTTCCCATCTTGATACGGATGAGAAATTCACGAAACATGAAATGGCATTGAAAGCCTTTCTAAAAAAAGGAATGAAAAAGAATTTTACGGTAAAGGGAATTCGAGATTCCGGAACCGATTGCTATTACGCGTTCAATCCCATTTGAAAACAAGTGAAATTGCTCACGCTTTGCCTTGTGAAAAATCCCGATACATCGCATTACATGGTCCTTGCGTATGATACGAAACTCAAAAAATCGACGTTCATAAAACTGATGTCCTATCTTAATAAAAAATCAAAAAAAGCCCCTACTGATACCCTTTCTAAATACGTATTGGATCTTCCGAAAGAAGTAAGAAATGCTCAAATTTTTTTTGAAAACCAAAAATAACCAACCTACCACTTCACGAAGTAACCCATGCTCCAAACCCTCCAACTCCTCCAATCGAAAGTCGCCACCCAACTCCCTCAAATCTTCGTCCAGGACGAACTCGTTGCCTACCGCAATTCCATTTTTGGCAAGAACGGAGAGCTGACCCAGATCCTCAAAGGAGTGAAGGATCTTTCCATCGAAGAGAAACAGACCGTTGGCAAGGCGACCAATGACCTCAAAAACAGTCTTGCCGCAGCTTTTGACGTCCGTTCCCAGGAAATCGACGCCGCCGAAGTCGAGCAGAAGCTCGCGACCGAATATACGGACGTCACGTTTCCGATAGCGGATAGCGGCGTCGGGCACCTCCACCCGTTCACGCAGGTCATCCGGCAGGTCGAGGACAGCTTCACCCGCATGGGCTTCGAAATCCGAGAATCCATGGAAGTGACGACCGAATACAAGAATTTCGATGCCGTGAACATCCCCAAGTCCCATCCGGCGCGGGATATGCGGGATACTTTTTGGTTGGAAGGCATCGGGAACGTGCTCGCGACGCATACTTCGAGCATGCAGAACGAAATTTTCAAGACGCACGATTTGCCGATCCGGGTCGCCATCCCGGGCCGGGTATTTCGCAACGAGGACGCGGACGCGACGCACGAGAACACGTTCTATCAGGTGGAAGCCATCGTGGTCGACCGGGGGATTTCCTTTGCGAACATGAAATATACCATCCAAACGATGCTCTCGGACATCGCCCAGAAAGAAGTGAAAATCCGGTTTCGGCCGAGTTACTCCCCATCCGTCGAACCGGGAGCGGACGTGGATTTGTCGTGCCCGTTCTGCGACGAGCAGGGGTGTCGCATTTGCAAGGGGACGGGCTGGATCGAATTCATGGGCTGCGGGATGATTCATCCGAACGTGCTTCGAGAAGGAGG
>CAIVSN010000086.1 GCA_903908595.1 uncultured bacterium | reverse complement strand
GGAATCGACCCGACGGGATATTCCGGGTTTGCCTTCGCCTTCGGACTCAACCGTCTCGCGATGATCAGGTACGGCATCGACGACATGCGGTATTTCCAGAATCCGAACGTGGCGTTTCTGGGACAGTTTTAGGGAGGGGGGAGAACAGAGAATCCTTTGTCGTGAGGCGGGGGATTTTTTTGTGGGGCAAATCTCGTTTCTTTTCGGATTTAATCGGGAAATATCGACAACTCTTTTGCCTTCTGGCCTCCATTCTATATTATACCCCTGCCAAGATACACACATTCACCACACTCCCACTTCGTCGATGACAAAAAAGTGTTAAGGGGCAACTAAACTTGCTCGCCCCTCCTTTTCTTGCTTCGGCCGGAGATGGGTGTGTTGTATCTTGGCAGATCAACGGTAGCAATTTTTAGTTGCCCCTTTTGCATCTGCCAAGAAAAATCAAAATCGTATTTTGGCGTTCTTATTTTTGTAAGCACGCCTTTTTTATGCAAAAGAAGAAAAAATTACGAATAGCGGATTTGTTCTGCGGTATTTGAGGTTTCCACATTGCTTTTACCGAACTGTGAGCAGATTGTGTTTTTGCTTCAGATATTGATATACATGCTCGAAAGACGTATGAATTAAATCATAAAAAATCATCCCCAAAATTATTTGAAAGCGGCAATTTCGCAGGTGACATATCCCAAGTTCTTTCTGAAAATATCCCCGATATTGATATAGTTTGTGGTTGATTCCCCTGTCAGCCGTTCAGTCAAAGCGGTCACAAGAAAGGGTTCGCGGATCCGGGAAGATGAAATTTGTTTTTTGAAATCACCAGAATCCTTGCAGATAAACGACCAAAGGCATTTTTCCTTGAAAACGTGCGCCATATTTTGAATCATGACAATGGCAATACCTTTGCTACGATACGGTCAATGATTGGAGAATTGTGATACAGCTTTACATGGAAAGTCGTAAAGGCTTCTGATTTTTGACTCCCGCAATTCCGACCGAGAATATATTTTGTCGGTTTTGATAAAAATTTGCTCGTTGAAAATGCCCCGGATTTTGAGTTTCCCAAGCCAATCCCGTTGAAAATGAATATGTCGGACATCTTCGGAGAACCATGTTCAAGGGAAATTGGTTTTACGCTTCGCGTTGGCGGAAAATGATCGAAAATCGAAGACCGCCGCAACTGGGATTCCTATTTGGTAAATGGTAAGGCTAGGCGAATCAATTCTAGAGAAGGCCGTAAAATGATGGGATTTCCCGATGATTTCATGTTTCCCGTTACCGAGTCACAGGCAATGAAGCAATTATGAAATTCCGTGGCTGTTCCAGCAATTTATGCTACTGCCGAAGCCATGCTGAAATACATGTCCAAAAATTTCTCTAACCAATAGGAATATGCTTACTGGAAATAGGGGAGAATGGAGTGAAATCTATGCATTTTTCAAAGTTCTTTTAGACCGGGAAATCCATACAAAGGACAATAAGAAATATCCGATTTTGAGCATACGTAGAATGGATGCGGATGGAGGAACGACGTATCGAATACTTCAAAATGACCAATTTGAAGTGAAATCGCCCCATTCATTTGAATCGAAAATCATTTCCTTGCCTGATTTGCGTTCCAGCGTAAGCAAAATATTTTCAGAAATCGAAATTGCCAGTTGACATGCCTTCGAACTTCCTAGCGCAATCAAACTGATGGAAGATTTAGGATGCAGGCAAATAAAATCTTCTTCTCGTAATAAAAACGATTTGGTGCTCACTACCCATGAAGGGGCAGACAATAGAGAGATCGAATTGTGATTCAGTATCAAATCCTCTATTTGATCTGCGCCAACCCTCTTAAATCCTTCCAGTCATACGAATTTCGTATTCCATATTTTGTGAATCGAAAAGTGGATTTTGGATAATCTTTCCACGAGAAAGGAAATGAAAGCCGGAGCTTTGGTAAAAACAATATATGATTTTGGTTGATATCTGGTTTACGACAAGCCAAAATCGGTTGTTTTCAATGAGAATTTAATGACTTCGGATTCCGGTCTTCCAATCATTATTCCGGAAATTCTAATTACATATTACCGTTGATTGGGCCGAAAAACATCGGAGATTGTCGAAAAGACATTTGAGCATTCAGACAGGGTTTTCGATCTCTGAATGAACGTCCAACAAGTGGAATATAAATTGAAGAATTTCTTGGAGAATGTAGCGCTTTGAATGACTCCTTCGAAACGTTGGAGTGGCAAGGATGAAACCGAGTGAGGATATTTGATTGTCGGTGCCGATGGTAAGATTATTTGTTTGCACAAGTATTGGAGAGATCTTTTCAAAGATTATCTTTTTGATAATACCGCATTTGATACTCCGAGTACGTCCAGATATGATTACTGAAAAATTTATATGAATTCAGACAATCAGCATTGTGTCGATTTAAATTTGCAGATTAGATTTGTTAAGTAACCCATCCGTCGAACCGGGAGCGGACGTGGATTTGTCGTGCCCGTTCTGCGACGAGCAGGGGTGTCGCATTTGCAAGGGGACGGGCTGGATCGAATTCATGGGCTGCGGGATGATTCATCCGAACGTGCTTCGAGAAGGAGG
>CAIVSN010000085.1 GCA_903908595.1 uncultured bacterium | reverse complement strand
TTGGATCGTATGCGGATATCCTTTTTCGTCGAGGCTATTGTAGGAGCGCCATCCGTCGGTATATACGTTCGATCAGGATTCGATATTGTCCCCGATGAACGATCCGAGCGTTTTTTCCGAGCAATTCCGGATAACCCGCATCCTGACGCGTCACATGCCCCTGAAGAATCACCGCTTCGTTTTCTTCTCCATATTTATCTCCACGGCAACCGCAATTATTTCCTTCCCCTTCGCTCAGCGTCCCCGCGGTCAAGATTGCGAGCCTCAGATGAAAACCTCGTCCACTTCCACGTGTCATGACAGTTTCGTCCTGTCTTCGCGGACCATGATCTTACGGAATTTCTGATTCCAAAGCCAAGCCGTAGGAGTCGAAATTCAAAGGAGTTCCGAGAGCTCTTCCGCGCTTACCCCCTGCCTGCTCGTTACCATAAACCATCCGATAAGGAACAAGGCACGGAGGGGAATCCTGAGCCTGTGCAGCACTGTTCCTGCCGTGACGCACAAGGTAGCGCGGCATTCGGAACAAATTCGCACCCTTCTGGTTTTATGCCTCCAGAATTCAGGAGAACCGCATTTGGGACATTTTCCATTCCATCGTATCTCTTCCAACGCAAGAAGACACTGATCCTCCGTAGAAAAATCATTCAGAAATTCTATCATATTTTTTGGATATATCATGATAGGAATCTACTTATCATGGGAGGTGGTGTCAAGTTAAAACCCATTTAAAATTATAAATATGTCAAATATCCTGTTCCCGAGTGAAGAGCCTTGCCAGAACATAAGCATCGTAGAAGAAATCATCCTTATGAACCAGTCGCAATGGATGAATGTCTACTTACAAAGAGTTCTTCTTACGAAAGAGGAATACGAAAGGCTGATGGAAGAGATCTGAGACCGGTCGGAACGAGTTCTGGAGATTGTGAACGGGGGTTCGGATCGGTTCGGGAGAAGGAATGTAGGCACATCGAACCGACCGTAAAGACCGCCCCGCAGATACCGTTTGGGCCTCTGTAATCGGTACTCTTCCGTTTTTTACCGATCGAATTCGATGCTGTCGTAAAAATATTCGAACTTGGCATCGTCGAGCGCCCCATTCGACAGGGTGAATATCTTGTTGTTTTTTTCAAAATATACCGACTTGGAAATCCAGTCCTTGTATTTGCCGGTGGTTACGGTGACGAGGGTGGCGGGAATGGAACCTTTCACCGTTATGTTTTTTCTCGATTCCTTTCGGTCGTCGAATTGTTGGCCATCCTTTGACATGAGCTTATCCAATTCGGCCGGTTCGTTGATATAGAGTCCCCATATGTATCAACCGGAAACAGATTCTTTCGTTCAGAAAAAGATACCGTTATCTTCATTATCGGAATATATCCAATTATCCGGATACCGTATCTGAAATCAGTGTTTCGCATTTTTATAGGTCTTCCAATTTTTCGTAAGCGAAGCATTTCCGACCGCTCAGCCCTGCGTGCTCGGATCGCTTGTGACGAGCGGTATTGAAACGGTTTGGTCTAGGCCTCCCGAGTTGGCAATCTCCGGTATGGCTCCGGTTGCGCTTTGCTCGATGGTTCCAGTATCCGCCTGAACGTTTCCCGTATTGGTCGCGACGGTAACGGGTTGGACTTCGGGATTTGTTTTCGGGATTGTCGGAGTTTCCGTTTTCACGGTTTCGGGTTTTGCCGTTTCCACCTTTGCCGTTTCCACCTTCGCGGTTTCGGTTTGCTTCGGGGATAGGCCGCATGAATTGAGAACGAGTATCGAGAGGATTCACAGGGATAAGAACGGTTTGATATTTCGCATGGAAAAAAAGTAAGATATAAAAAATCGTGACCTATGGAATATATGGGGAATCCTCAAAAACTCAATTGTTTGATTTTCCGCGTTTATACCCAACGGGAAACCAATGCCTATTGGGTATATAGGCAATCTTCGTTTTGGCAATTGGGACAGGGACGGGAAATCGTCTTAAGTCCCCAAGAAAAACTCCCGACCTGCCATACTGGCAAATCGGGAGTCGTATTTCCGCGTACGGATGGGAAAGGAATGTTCGGGGAACATCCTTTCCGGTTCGGCGTGCGCGGTTTTTTCGTGGTCGCCTGCGGATTTTGCCTATCGGGATTTCCAGTAGGCTTCCGGCAGGAGGATTCTCGATCCCCCGTAAACGACGGAGACGTGCCGTTGGCCCCGGACGTCGGAACGTTGGTTCAGGATCATGAATTGCTTTTCGGCTTCTTTCACGAGCTGGCGGATGGGCTTGTTTCCATCGTCCAAGATATAGGCATCGACCTCTCCGTTGAAGTCGCTGGTTATATGCACTTCGATTTGCGGTTTCGAGTCCGGTTGGGCCGCCATTACCAGGGAGAGGATCGTTCTCACGAGTTCTATCTGTTGGTCAGCCAGCCGGCGTTGCAGTTCCTCCAGAGCGAAGGAACGGAGACTTTTTCTTCCCATGGGAGTTTCCTTTCTGTTGCCGTAGCCATCGGAAGCCGGGCATACGGTTGGTTGTCGCGGGATTTCCGCTCATTTCCACGAGGTTTATAATTTTTTATCTGCGATTGTCAATTTTTACTGGTATCGGCGGGAGAGTTGTGTATAAATCCCGCTCATTCCCCAAACCCGAATTTGCATCCCCGGCCATCGTCCGTACAATTATAGCATACCCAAGCGAATTTGGTTTTCGGTATTTTATGGTCATAGATTCGGAATGGATTTCATTTTTCTTCTTTCGGGAGCGTATCAGCAATATACGACCGGAGAAAAAAATACAAGATATCCGAATATGCGACGAGAAAAACCGGGAAACCAGATTTGGTTAGGTATAACCTTAGGAAAACGAAGAAATCCGAAGTTGATTTCAAGTACCTTAGCGATGCGTACCCCCGTACGCTGAGCGAGGAGCGCGGAAATCGACGTGGAGTTCGCGTTTTGACGAATTTTCCTAAGCGTAATTCACACCCTTACGTCATGTCCACGCTCCACCCCGAATATACCGACGATATTTTCCACTTGTCCATTCCCGTTCTCGCGGTGGATATCGTGCTTTTTACCATATATCAGGACCAGCTCTGCGTCGTGCTCGTCCCGGGCCGCCACGAGTGGGCCGAAGGCCGGATGACGCTCCCGGGCGGAATCATCGGACGGGGAGAGACCCTCGAAGAAGCCTCCGACCGCATCCTCAAGCGCGACACGAACATTTCCGGGGTATATCAGGAACAATTGTACACGTTTTCCGCGCATGGTCGGGACAATCGCGGGGACGTCGTTTCGTGTTCGTACTATACGCTCGTCGGCACCCAGGCGTTTCTCTCGCAAATCGATTTGACTAAGGTTTCGCTCGTGCCGTACTCGCGGATTTCCCGGGAAACCGTCGCGTTCGACCATGCCGACATCATCGCGTATGCCTACCAACGGCTCAATTGGAAAATGGAATACACGAACGTCGCGAAAAGCATCCTCCCGGCGAGTTTTACCCTGCGGGAATTGCAGGGGGCATACGAAACGGTGCTCGGCCGACCCTTCGACAAGCGGAATTTCCGCAAGAAGATCCTCTCGATCGGCATGCTCGCCGAGACCTCCGAGCTCGACCGCGAGAATTCCAAGCGGCCCGCCAAAATGTACCGGTTCGCGGATTCGGAGCTGAAGATCGTAGGGATTTTGTAGATTGTTGGTCCGGGACTTTTTCACGGAACCTCAAGAATCCCGTAAAAACGATGAAATCCGAAGTTGATTTCGAGCACCGTAGCGAGGCGTACTGATAAGTACGTTGAGCGAGGAGCGCAGAAATCAACAAGGAGTTCGCGTTTTGACGGGATTCCTAAAGCAGGATTCCTACAGATTGATCGTGATGATTTTGTTCCCCCGTTCCAACACCGCGGTTTCGGGCATTTCTTCTCCCGATTCCTTTTTTACGGAGATTTTGGCATTCGAACGTTTGGCCACGATTTCTTCCCTCGGGGCATTTTCTTCTCCCATGCCTTCGAGAATCGCTTCCAGGAGTTCGTTCGTCCGTTCCTGCAACAGGATGCGCTCGTTGATTTTCGCATACCAGCAAATCCACTCCCGGAGCACCAGGAATACGAGCCCGATGACGATGAGCGCGAAGAGCGATATGGAAATCACGGTGACGAAATCGACGTTTCATTTGGCTACGTTGGAAAATATCCTTGCGAGCGTTTCGAACATACATGACGTGGGTTATTTTTACTGTATACCCAACGGGAATTGGTTTCCCGGTTTTTCCAGTCACATATCCGGCCATCTTTCATTTTTTTCTTCGGTCACTTATTGCCGATAAGCTCCCGAAAGAAGAAAAATGAAACCTGTTCCGAATCTGTAACCGTAAAATACCGAAAACCAATTCCCGTTGGGTATAATTGTAGGATATTTTTTCCCAATATGCAAAATCATTCCGCTTTCGCCGATTTTTTTCGTGGCAATTCCTTTCTATGCTTGCCCAAATGTATCCTGGATATCCTGGGCATCGGCAACATCGCTTGAATCAGCGGCCGAACCGCCCGTCTTGATCGGTGGGGGAGCCGATTCCAGCGTGAAAGTTTTCGTAACTCAATCATGCTTCGTTTTGAGGATTTTCGGCAGATGGAGCGTTTCTCAGATGAATATTTTCCCCGTTTCGTCTTTTATGACCCCATGGTTTTTCGGATCTTTTCTCAGTTTTTCAATAATGTTTCAAACGGAGCTCGCGTCTTCGGCAGAATCGGAAAGCCGATATTTTTTTTTGATGATTTTCCAGAGCGAATCTCATTTTTTTATGAGATAGGGCGTTCTGGTTTCCAAATTGGCTTTGGGTTTCTCGGCCACGGGGGCGGCAATCCGCCGTTCTTCTTTTTGTTTCGCCGGAGTGTCGGCAATGTCGCACTTTCCCGTATCGGGAGGAATCGGATGCTCCGCTGTCCTGTTGTAATTTGGGGAAAATAGGCTGATCACGGGATTCATTCGTTCGAACGTGCCATTTTTGAAGGTTCCTATTTCCGTATGCAAATACCCAAACAATTTTGGATTGTTGAGGTTGTACGCCTTGAATATATCCCCCTCTTTTCTTATGATGATCCCCACCCCGTCGTTTATGTCCGAAAACCGCACGTTTCGCAGGTCGGGTCAAACTTGGTATTTTCCAGTCAGGCCTACGAACGTATCGTAGTCTTGGCTTCCCCATATGTCCACTCATTGCACGAGCCTTGCTTCCAAAACCGCTTTGAAAGCATCTTGCTGTTCCTTGCACGTTCCTTGCACCACGGAGGATTTTTGACTTTCGAAAGTAGAAGCCTTTTTCCGCTCTGGTTTTTTGGGAGACGCTTCGGTTTGCCTGGGAGACGCTTCGGTTTGCATAATCGACATAGGTTATGGGAACGATATACCTAAGTCTCTCAGCAAAAATATCTTACGCTTTCCCATCGTACGCATGAGCATCGGCCATCGTTGCCTCATACTTGTGGAGCCCGCTCCACTGCGTAAGAGTCGCCTTGCCTGATACTTCATACATACGTGGCAAAGATGCAACGTATTTTTGCTTAGAGACTGACCAAATTTGGTTTTCGGAATTTTGCAGTTACGGATTCGGAACAGGTTTTATTTTTCTTCTTTCGGGAGCTTATCGGCAATAAGTGACCGAAGAAAAAAATAGAAGATATCCGAATACGTGGGCTGGAAAAACCGGGAAACCAATTTTGGATAGGTATACTACCCCTTTTTTTCATGAAATGCAAAAAAAGCCCCTGAGCGATAGCTGAGGGGCTTGAGGGGGGTTCCCAAGATTCACTTCATTGGGGCTTGCGCATCCCTTGAAGGAATTCCAGGAGTTCTTTTCCGCGTTCGATGTTGCACAAGGTTCCCGCATCGTTTTCTCTTTGCAAGAGCTTCGTCATCTCTTCGAGGAGCATGTTCCGGAGTTCGAAGTCCTGAAGCATGATGCTTCCCTGGACATGGGTCCGAAGGCATGCCCGGAGAACCGCGTTGTTTTTCATGATTGACTTCGCCACCGCCTCGTTCATCGGCAATGATTCGTCATCGGCAATCGATTCTTGCAAGCCGGGGTCGGTTGTTTTCTCCACACCCGGATTTGCGGCTTGCACGGTTTCCGATTCGGCCGGTTTCGTTGTCGTTGCCTGCTTTTCTGCGTCTCGTTCACCGATCGCCGGGAGCGAAGCATCCGGAGAGTCATTGCCGAGCGCCGATGCGACATAGACGGGACTTTCGGATTCGAAAGTATCGTTAGCCTTCGCGATGTGCTCGTCCACTGCCTGGATTATCTCGTTCCCATTGTTCATTTCGGCAGAGGCCGCTTGGATGAGAGCGAGTTGACGCATTTTCTGGACCATTCCAACGGACTGGCTGGATAATCCTTGCATCACCCCCATCAGCAGCTTTACCTGCCTCGTTTGATTCCCGGTGCCACCAGTTGGCAACACTCTCTTCATCGCGTCTTCGAAGATCGTTTTTCCGTCAAGCTTCATGGTATTTTCTCCTGTGTCAGACATAAATTTTTCCAGTTCTTTCACGAATTTTTGACGATTGTAATATTGTATGATTTTTATCGCGAGGAATATGATCCACGTAATGAAAAATACAAGAACAACAATCAGAATGGGGGAAAAAAGCTGAAACTCCTGGGACAAAATGATTTGTCTCATCGTCTCTCCTTGTAAAAGGCAAATATACTTTAATATAAAAAATAAATTGTCAAACTATTTTTCCAGAATTTGCTATTTCCCGAATTTTCGGCGTATTCGAAAATTTCGGAATGCCTCGGAAAGGCTCGAATTCCTATTGGGTATACTGCCTGACCAAATTTGCTTGGACTTATTCCGGTATCTCGGAAAACGTCAGAAAGTACCTTGGCGATTTCCTCATTTCCGAAGCAAGGGCGCTAGGCGAGAAGAAACCCAAGCACAAGGAACACTCGGCAATGGCGCGGATACGGGAAATGCCGACATTGAACCACATGGGAAGACGAGCGTTCCGGAGAGCGGAAATCGACAGGCTCAAACCCTGATTGCAGGTCTAGTTGTTTGATGAAATGGGGAATCCGTATAAAAATTTGGGGAAACTATAGTTTCTTGACATCCCGAATTGATATTTTTTTCGGAAGGAATACAATCCCCTGCGTATTAATTATCATCCGTATATGAATTTTTTTTCCGTCGCGAAGAAATGAATCGCGTCTTTTTTGGTTTTGATCATCGTCTCCGTATCGTCCGGAAGCCAGGCTTTTGCCGGAGGATACTATGATACATACCTCAATAAGGCAGACGATCTCGTATCCAATTACGTTACGAAATTGCGAAACAGCGATTACGAAAATACCGTAATCCTCAAGAAGCTCAACAATCTCAAAACCCAGTACGTCAAAAAAACGAAACTCCGTTCGTATCGCTGAGTCACGAAAAAAAAGGTCGATGCCGTTATCAGCAGGATCGATTTTTACATTTCCGAAGTCCAGTCCGATATCGATGAAGAGGATTTTACGGAATTGACCGACGATACGGAAGTGACGACTACTACTCCTACGGTGTACCCGACGACCACCACTCCGGAAAACAACATTACCAGTATCGCGAGCATAACGAACCCGTACGGAGCTTTGAACGTTTCTTTCAATCAGACGAATCCGGCCAAATTCTATAAGGAATACGACGTGTACACGTTCACTCCGAGCAATTACGAAGTTACCAACAAACAGCCGAATGTCTGGCAATTTCTCAGTTCGGACTCGATGATATATTCGTACTACAACGATTATAAGATTACCACGAGTTTCACTTCCGAAACTTCCCGGGGAAAAGTAAAAAGCATCCGGGAACTCGCGGATAAATCCGAAAAATCCGGAATCTCTTCGGTCTCGATGAACTCCGCGACGCAAAGCAATTTTTTCATACCGTTGAGCGACGAACTTTTTGCGAAAAAAGCGGTATTGCGGTTGGAAAACGGAGTCAACACCAACAAATATTTCTACGGTACGTACCAGCTGTTCATCGCGAAGGACAATTCCCAAGCGTTCACGATCAACTACGTTCAAACCGGAAAAAAGAAACCCGAATTAGCGAAGAAATACCTCCTCGGAATAAATGCCGATGGCATCAAGTATTACGGGGGAGTCACCTTTACGGATTACAAGGTCGATGCTTCGATCTATAAGAACTACATTTCGTATATCTACACTCCGGCCGCTGGGATGACGTTGACGGAAATCAACAAGAAAATGGGTTTTGCCGGCGGTGCCATGGCTATGGGAATCGAACGCCAAGACAGTTACATGTCTCCGGTATACAAAGATGCCTACGGGGTGGAATTTTACACCATAACCAACGGGTATCCGATCATGAACGGCAACATCAAGAGCGTCGAAGCCGCTTTCAAATGACTGAATAACAATATCGGCAACTATTATCCGGTCGCGGACTACAATATGTTCCTGTTCTGAGCCATGGATTACCGCCAATTCAACGAAAAGAAGACGGGATATCTGGACAGCAATACCGAACCGGGCGGAATGTATATGACCTATCGGTTCCTCATAGCCGAAGACGGTTCCGAAGCCTACCTGACGGAATACATGCAAGTCAGGAAATAAGACTTTCTTCAATGCGGACCCCGCGTTCGCATAGGAACTTCGCCATACCCCAGAACCTTTGAAAAATGATGAAATCCCGAGTCAATCCCGATCGCCACGATAAGCAAGGAGCGGAAAAATTGACCGGAAGTTCGCGTTTTGCAAAGGTTCTTATAATGGGAGCAATCCTCTTGTTCCCATGCATCATATGGTCCGGAGGGTACGAGGTCGCGAATCTCCCGAAGGTGATATTTTTGTCCGTAGTCACGCTAGTCCTTCTCGGAACGCTCGTCTGGAACTCTTTCGAAGACGGGATTTCTTTCTCGAAAAACGAGGGAGTTATCGTGGCCGTGGCCGTGCTGTTCTTCGGTTTCGGATACTTTTGGAATTCCGGATCGGTGGACGCGTTGTACGGAAGCATGGATCGGTACATGGGCTGGACGTCGTATTTCTTGGCGGTGGTTTTCGCGGGGTGCGCGTATTTTTCCAGGATTCCGAGGGATCGGATACTCTCGTCAATCGTTGCCGTTTCGGTGGGATTGGCCATGGTCGGAATCTTGCAGAAACTTGGAATTTTCTGAGATTCGCTCCTGGGCAGGCTCGTGTACGAGTGACGCGTTTCCGCGACGATCGGACAATACAACGCCTTCGCGAGCCTGCTCGTTCCCGCAATCGGCATCCTGATTATGAGATGGAAGGCTTGAAAAAAATCCTATTGGAATTGGCTGTGGCTGGGATTGCTTTTCGGCGGAATCTTCTTTTCCGGCAGCCGTATCGCGTTCATGGCGGCCATTTCCTGTGGACTCCTGCTTGCCGATGCGAAATATTGGAAATACGCGGCGATTTCCGGAGGGGTGTTGCTCGTGATCGGCGCGGTATTTTTGAAGACCGTTCCCCTGATTTCCGAAGCCGGGATGGCTTCCGTTTCTTCCAGGGCGCTTTTGTACGCCGACGCGGTTTGAGAAATATGAAAATTTTCCGCTTCCGAAATCTGGCTTGGGAAATGATACGAATCCCAGGAATCCGTGCTTCTGAAAGGGTTTTCCCCAAAATTCCTCGCGTACGAGCAGATCGATTTCATTCCCGACCGTA
The DNA here is from genome assembly GCA_903908595.1 of uncultured bacterium. Taxonomy (GTDB): domain Bacteria; phylum Patescibacteriota; class Gracilibacteria; order BD1-5; family UBA2023; genus CAIVSN01. The sequence goes on along the minus strand of CAIVSN010000085.1, from coordinate 13,186 downwards.
TCCATTTGGTATTCCTGGATGTTTTCGTTCAAACGGGAGTCGTCGGATTCCTCTTCTATATCGGCATCCTTCTCGTGTTCCCCTTATATCGGCTGACCGTTTCCGACCATCCCCAAAAGCGGAGCCTGGCGTTTGTCGCGGTCGCGTTTTTTTGAGCGAATTCGGTGGGATTTTATGATATTTCCAACCTCGCGTTTTCATTTTTGCTCTGTGTCGCGTTGCTCGACGACGCGCCGATCGTGAATATGCTCTCACGGAAAAAATTCTACGGTGGGTTGGTTCTGGCATTTGCGGCCGTTATTTCCATCGTGCTCGTCCGGGGAATGGCATTTTACGTGCGCGATGTTTCCGAACAGCAGGCATACGTTATGGCGACAGCCGAGGAGGAGGTGAACGACGAGCTGACGGAAATGGAAAAATGACCCGTTTTCGTTGCCGCGCCGACATGGGTCCGGAAGGGGCTGTTCGCCAAATTATACGCGACCCGGCTCGGCATGACAGAGATGGGCGCGGAACTCATAAACGGCTTCGAAGCCTTGTGCGAAAGAAATTCCTACCATGCGTTGCAGGTCTGTTCGCGGTATCGGTTCGATCCGCGGTTTCCCGATAGAGTGCCAACGGCCACGCTCGATCGATTGCTGGAATCGGCCCCGAACGACCCGGTTATCCTTTCTATGAAAATGGAATCGGCGGAAGCGAGAGGGGACCACTCGGAAGCCAAGCGGATCTCGAAAGGGATTCTGGAAAGTTTCCCCGATTTTATGAATTTTCCAAATGACGCCATTTCCCCATACCAAAAGATAAAAAAAGAAAAAATCCTCGCGCATTTCCCATTTGGAAGATGGATGGAAATTTCGGCTAAGTAGAGCGTTTTCTTTTTTCTTGCGTCCGCCGGATTGTATCTTACAATACCCCGTAAGATTCCCCCGGCCTCGGATTTTCCTATGCCTCCTGACCGCTTCGAATCTGGTCTTTCACCTCATTCCTATGAAAACCAATATCTCTCCTACTACCCAACCTAAGAAAGCCAGCCCTTCCCAAATGTCCCGCGCCCTCATAACGCTCGGAACGTTTTCCCTCACCGCAATCCTTTCCTACGGCGCGGCAATCTCCGGCGGAAACCTCAAATCCATCCCATACTCCTCCCGCGATTCCGCCGCCGACGCCAAGCTGAGCCAGCTTACGGACGGAGCCGGAGCTGGTATCCTCGACAAGCTCGTCATCAAACTCAAGATCAAAGCCGCGGAAAAGGCCGGATCCCCGCCGAAAGCCTCCGCTTTCAACGCCTACCTCGATACCCGCCTCGCCCAGCTCGACCAGATGGACGATGAAGTCCGGGCGCAATACGGAACCGACTACGCGTTCATTTTTCAATACCTGTACCCGAGGATCCTCGAATCCAAGCTCAAGGAAAATTCCGCGGTTTCCATATTCGACCAAATAAACACGATGTTCGATACCGATCCGGCGAATACGACGGCGGGAACGGAATCTCTCGTGACCTCGCTGTACCGGGTAGTCTTCTGACGCGAAGGGGATTCGGGAGGCATTGCCTACTGGAAGGGGATGGTGACTGGCGGTCAAGCCAATGGGCAAACGCTTCCGCTCCTCATGGCGTGTGCGGCCAAAGCCGATACCGGAGCCGACGGGACCAACGCGAAAGCGTGGCTCGTGAAGAACGGCAAGAATTGCGACGGAGGGGGGAATGCTCAAACTCCGGCAACCGGCATGGTCGCGACAGCCCCCCTCAACGACACGGGCATCGCCGACTGTTACAACAAAACGGACATAGATTCTCCGTCCGTTTCGTCTGACGAGTGAACGTATCCCCGTCAGGATTGCCGTTACGGGCGGGATGCCGCTACCGCTGCAGGCAAGCTGACGAAGAAAGGAGGGGGAAAGGCCGGTTTCGACTACACGAAGGTTTCGAACAGCGGAAAGGATCTCCCTGCAACGGCGACCCTTGGCACGGGTCCCAATGACTGGGCCTGCACCCGCGACAACGTGACCGGAACCCTCTGGGAAGTGAAGACGACTTCGGGATTGAGGAGTCAGGACCATGCGTATCTATGGTACAAAAGCGACCCGAAAACAAACGGCGGAACCGTCGGGTATCCGGATGGCTATACCGAATACCAGTCGACTTTCCGTGCCGGGGAACAGATTGCCGTAACTATGAACGGCAAATGTTCGTCTCCCGGCAATTGCGACACGGAAAAATTTGCCGCCGAAGTAAACCGGACAGGACTTTGTGGAAAAACGAATTGGCGCGTTCCTACTAGGAAAGAGCTCGGTTCCCTCGTTGACTATGGTCAATCGTCACCATCGATTGAGCCCGAATATTTCCCGAACACGCTGAATACCAGTTATTGGACCGATACGGCGGACCAGACGTCCACGCCATACGCGTGGTGCATCGAATTTAACCATGGCATAACCCAAGGATGGTGAAAGGCTAGCGGGGCAAGCGTTCGGCTTATATCCAATACCAACACCATTGCCAACACCATCGATTATTTGCCAAATTGAGGATTGGGCTCCGCGCAACTGTGTAGCAACTACGTAGAGCCGTCGACCGGCAGCATTTCTTCTGGCTATTTCACCGATAACGGAAATGGAACCGTTACCGATACGAGGACATGACTTACTTGGAAACGTTGTCCTGAAGGAGCAACATGGAAAGAAGGCACATGTACCGGCAATCAAACCCGTTTTTCGTGGTCTGACGCATTAAAAGAGGCTCAATCCTCAAATTTCGCCGGAGGCGGTTGGCGATTGCCGAATATCAGGGAACTGGAATCTATCGTCGAGCAAAAGTGCAGCGATGCTTCCATTAACCTACAGGCATTCCCAGTCACGAAAACGTCGACTTACTGGACATCGTCGACATTTAGCAAACCGGCGGTAACGGACCAAGCTTGGGGCGTTTCGTTCGACGAAGGCATATCTTCGATTATGGCAAAGTTCAACCAATTCCCGATCTATCTAGTTCGTGATTCTGACAAAGGTTCGTCTGTCACAAATGCCAATACCAACACGACCCCCAATGTCAACGTCAATACCAATACCAGAACCAATGTCTCTGGTTATTTTTGGAGATTGGACCCGAAAGTTGGGGCAAGTGGCAGTTGTGCCGTTGATCCGACCAAAGACACGACGTGCAACTCGACTACGGTCGATACGCGGAAAGAATTGCCTTGTTTTGACGGTTCCAGCATACATGGCAGTTGGGCAACTTGTGCATTCGTAAACTCTACCCAATAGGAATTGGTTTCCCGGTTTTTCCAGTCACGTATTTGGCCATCTTTTATTTTTTTCTTCGGTCGCTTATTGCCGATAAGCTCCCGAAAGAAGAAAAATACAACCTGTTCCGAATCCATGTCCGTAAAACACCGAAACCCGATTCCTATTGGGCATAATATGGCGAATATAATGAGACGGCATAATAAATGGAATACTGACTCATTTCCGTCTTACGTTGTCTAAATGACAATTTGTATGAATACGATTTCCAAAAACCCGCTTCCTCCCAACCCGGAAAGCGGGTTTTTCTTCCGTTAATTCCGCATTGTATTTTTCCCGAATGAGATACAATAGCAGGTAATATTTTTACCTACCGAATATGTCCAAAGAAAAAAAAGCGAAATCGGATATTTCAAAGCCGGAAACCACCGTTGCCATTCCCGTTTCGAAAGCCTCGGCAACCCCAATTTGAACCGGCGGAACCGGAAGCGTCCCTCCGCCGGCACCGTCTTCGTTCCTCCAAAGATTCGGTACGAAACGGCTTATCGCGCTCGTAGCCTTGCTGGCCATCCTTGCCGGAGGCGCGTATTTGTACCAAAGTCCCAATTTGGCGAACATCGCGCCGAGCTTCGTCGCGAAGCTGTTGAATCTCGCGCCGACGGCCGTCGCGGGCAATTTTTCCTTCGAATACAAAAAGATCCCGTACAACGTGCCGTCCATCGACATCACGTTTTCCCGGGACATCGACCCGGCTACCGTCAATGCCAACAGCGTCCGGACGTATCCGTTCGTCGCGGGCAATGCCACGCTCAAGAATCCCCGAACCATCAGCTACGCGCTCGGTTCCAAGCTCGAAATCGGCACGACCTACCTCCTCCAGTTCACGACCGACATCGCGTCCACCCAGGGCAAGAAGCTCGACAGCGAGATTTCCTACGAAATCCAGGCCATCGGCGGGGTAGCGGTCACCAAGATGATTCCCGACGGCGACACCCATGCGCTTTCCAAGAACCCGCTCTTCGTGTTCAATATTCCCGTCGTTCCGCTCGGTTCCCTCGAACAGCGCGACAAGCTCCCATGTCCCGTGACCTTCGAGCCCGCGATCAAGGGACGATGCACCTGGCCTTCCGGGAACATCCTGGAATACCGTCTCGACGGCAATCTCGACGCTTCCACCCGGTACCAGGCAAAAATCGACCTCGGGACGGAATTTCTCTTTCCCCTCGAAAAGACCTTCACCGGGTCGTTCGTCACGACGCCCCTCCGGCTCCTTACCGGCTCCCTCGACGAATCCGGATTCCAGAGATTTTCTCCGAAAAACGGAATCCCCCTCGTGTTCACCGCTCCGGTAGATAGAGAAGAGCTCTCCAAGGCCATCATTCTCAAAAACAGCCAGGGGCTCACCCTTCCGCACCGGGTCATTTCCAGCGCTTCGGGAGAGACCGTTTCCAACGTTTTCTCGATCGTCGGAGAGAATTGACCGCTCCCGTTCTCGACGAATTTTACCGTTTCCATCGCTTCCGGCCTCATGCCGAAACCGGGAAATATCGCACTGAAAGATCCGGTCGAATTCCGCGCCGTATCGAACGCGTTCGTTTCGCAGGCCAACTGGCTGAAGACCGAGTGGTCTTCGACGGGGGCGCTAATCGATACCGTGACCGTCGGGCAATCCTTCGTACCGCCGAACAAGCCGTTCCTGAATCTCTTTCTCGACGAACCGGTCAATTTCGCGGCGCTCGGAAAAAATACCGTGAACGCCGTGAAACTCCGGGAAACCAAGGGAGGCAAGGAATACCTGTGCCTCCTGACCCAGCCCGAAGACCTGGCTCCCGAATCCCCGGACAGCCTCAAGATGGTCAAGAAACCGAACCAACAGCGGCTCGACTGCCAGATCAATTCCATGTTGCCGTTCGCGACCGAATTCGAACTCGTCCTGGATACCAGCCTCACGCCGTCGCTTTCCGCGCCGGTGAAGATGCCGTTCGAAACCCCGAAGGAATTCGAGATTTTTGACATCGTCCTGCAAAAAGCCACCGAAATGTGCATCTATGCCACGGCCGATATCAGCTACCATGGAAGCGGCGTGACGATTACCCCGCAGGCGAAACTCCGGGATATCACCTATAACGCGGACAATTACGATTACCGGACCAATACTTCCAAGAGAATCTGCGCCGAAAAATCCGGACAGATAGCGAGCGTGGCGGAAGTCCGCCTCAACGGCAAGGAGAAATACGATTTCGCGTTCGACTCCGATTTGCGCGACGTCTACGGTACCGCGCTCAAAAAGCCGTTCGCCAAGAAGTGACTCCTCGCTCCCGCGCTCCAAAAGCAGGACGAATACCTCTATTTCATGCCGGAAAAAATCCATCAGGTCATCCCGCTCGATGCTCCGGTCATCCTTCCGATCCAGTCGATCAACCTCGACAACATGAATATCCAGATATGCTCCATGAAACCGGAAGCGTATGCAAACTATCTGTCCGAACAGTACAGTGATTCGTACATTCCCACATGCGAGAGCAAGATTGTCAAGAAAATTCCGCTCAAGAACGGGAAATGGAACCTTACGACCCAAAAAATCGACCTTGCCGACGTCATGAGCGGCAGTACCTTGGGCAATATCGTTCTCGTGCGAGGCAGCGCTGACGATAAATGGAGACACGACTGGCCGGAGCAGCGGGACTTCCAAGTTACCTATATCCGCTCGAACCTCTCGCTCCTGCTGGAACAATCCGAAGGCAAGACCATCGTTTTCGCGAGCGATTTCGACGGAAAAATCCTCCCGAAAGACCTGAAGTTCGAAGCGTTCCGAACCTATTTCGGCTGCGACACCGAATGGGCGAAATCGCTCAAGTTCAACGAAGCGAAAAATTACTACGAATCGAGCTCGGGCAACGGGTGCGCCGGGCTTGTGGTCGCTAGGAACGATACGTACTACGGAGTGGTTTCGTCTTCTACCGACATGACTTCCAACTACGATTTCGGACAGTACGGGGGATCCGACAGTTCCGACCGCGACTACGTCTACCTCCATACCGACCGGCCGATCTACCGGACCGGGGATACCGTCAATTTCCAGGGAATCCTCCGGAATTTCGCCGCGACCGGATACGTCAAGTCTTCCGCGAAAAAAGTAAAGATCCGCATCCTCAACAACCAAAGCGAACTCTTCAAGGAATTCGCGCTGGACGTCAACGCGCACTCCAATTTCGAAGGCACCGTCGAACTGACGGACGGGATGAACACCGGGCGGTATTCGTTCGAAATCATGGCCTATAACGCCAAATCCACGGACGGCGAAGGATATTATGTGATCAACGACGGGAATTTTTACGTCGAGCAGTACAGCAAGCCGGCATTCAAGACCGAAGTTGCCGGCGGGGAACGCCACCTCTACGAAGGCGACGCCGTCGAAGCGACCGCCAAGGCGACCTACTATTTCTGAGGCAACGTCGCGAACGCCCCGGTAGCCTGGAACATCCTCGCGCAGAATTACTATTTCGATCCGAAGAATTACTCCGAATTCCGATTCGGCACCGATTCCAGCTTCATGGAGTGCCGGTACTGGGGAAATTGCCGCAACAACGACGAATATATCGGAAGTTTCGAGAACTATCTCGACAGCACGGGAACGAACGTCGTCAAATATACCGCCGAACTTCCGAAGCCGGAAGAAGAAGCCGGAGTTGCCGTCGTGGGAACTCCCAATGCGAAAAAGGAACGGCTCGTCACCTTCGTGGCCGAGGTCACGGATCCGAATACCGGCAAGGTCATCGCCGGTTCCGACTCGCACATCGTTCACGTTACCGACGGGTACGTCGGGGTCGCCTCCCCGTACTGGGTCGACAAGGGCGCAAAAATCCCGGTAAGCGGGGTCACGCTCGACGTGGATTCGAAGGTGCGGAGCGCGAAGGTCAAGCTCGAACTCATCCAGCTCCAATGGAACAAAGTCAAGAAACTCGGGGTCGACGGGGTATACTACGACGAATACGAACAGAAGAAAACCCTCGAAGCCACCGAAACCGTCACGAGTTCCGCCGACGGGAAATTCAAGACCGAACTGACTCCGGTACTCGGGGGAGAATACGTCGTCCGGGCCAGCTATTCCGGCAAGAACGGCGCGTCCTACGTCTCCGACAGTTATAGCTACGTCGCGACCGATTCGTATTCCATGTGGAATTCCGGCAACAATACCGTCACCGACCTCACTGCCGAAAAAACCCTCATGCAGCCCGGCGAAACCGCGATTTTCACCCTCAAGTCCCCGATTTCCAGCGGAAAGATTTTCTACTCCGTGGAAAAGGACAATACGATCCTCGATACCAAGGTCGTGGACATCACCGGATACGGCCAAAAAATAGAAATCCCGGTCCTCAAGACCTATATTCCGAACGTCTACGTTCGCGCCTACCTCATCGGTCGCAACGATCCTGCGGGATTGCCGGTGTTCAAGCGCGCGCTTTCGCAGATCCGCGTGCTTCCGGATTCCAAGAAGCTTACGGTCGAAGTCACCGCCGAGAAGCCGAAATACCTGCCGGGAGAGACGCTCAAGGTCACGATACAGGTCAAGGACGCCGACGGCAAGCCGGTATCCGGAGCCGCCGGAGCCCTCGCGGTCGTCGACGAATCCGTCCTCGCGCTGCTCGGAAATCCCGAGAAAAACCCGTTCGCGTTCTTCTACGACATGAAGCGCTACCTCGGTACCACCGTGCACCTCTCGCTCATGAACCTCGTGGAAAAACTCGAGGTCAAGAACGCAGCTAACGGAGAGAAATGAGGAGCCGGCGAAGGCAACAAGGGCGGCGACACCAAGAAAAAGCGCGGAATCTTCAAGGATACCGCCTTCTGGTCCGGCGACTTCTACACCGACGCTTCCGGAAAGGCCGTCATCGACACCGGCAAGCTCCCCGACAACCTCACGACCTGGAAGATCGAGGCGGTCATCGCCACCGACACCACGCAGGTCGGAGCCGGCCGAACTTCGGTCACCACCCAGCAGAAGGTCATGATCCAGGAGAATTTCCCACGGTTCCTCCGCACCGGAGACCGCACGGAATTCGCGCCGGTCGTCTTCAATCGCACCGGGAAACGCCAGACGTTCACCGTCGAGATGCAGACCAAGGGCGCTACGGTTACTCCGACCAAGCAGGAAATCGCCCTCGAAGACGGCAAATCCGTTCCGGTGAAATTCACGGTCGTCGGAACCCTCGATGCCGCGCTCAACATGGGGCCCGTCGAACTCGCGGTCACGGCCAAGGCCGGAGACGGATCCGAGGACGGCATCCAGAAAACCCTGGTGCTTTCCCGGGGGGAGTCCTACGAAACCACTTCCTTCATCAACACCGCCACCGGCACGAGCGTCGACGACCAGCTCGACCTCACGGGCGTTCGGGAAGGCGGAACCCTGACGTTCAACGCGTCGCCTTCGCTCCTCGGCAACGTGCTCAACGGCCTCGACAACCTCCTGCAATACCCGTACGGATGCCTGGAACAGATCACTTCCGCGGTCATACCCCACATCGCGGTCAAGAACATCCACGACGCGCTCAAATCGCCGTACGATCTCAAGGTCGTAAAGATCAAATACTACAATAGCTCGACGTCCTCTTGGGAAGAACGGACCATTTACGACATGATGAGCGATTACGTGGTCCGGTTGATGAATTACCGGTTGTACAGCGGCGGATTCGGATACTGGAATTCCAATGTGAGCTATGCGGAATTCGAGCTTACCGCCTACGCCGTAAATACCCTTGCTGATATCCAAGCGCTCGGCGTTCCCGTCGACCAATCCCTCGCCAAAGATGCCGTAGACTACCTCAAGCTCCGACTCGAAAAGAACGTCCGGGAAGGCTGCCGGGGCACCGAAGACCAATGCCGCTATACCACGGGCGAAAAAATCTCCGCCGTAACGGCCATCGCGAGGTGGAGCGTCGACGGAACCGACGCGCTCAAGGCGTACAAGGCTCTTGGAAATACGAGCGATACCCTTACGAACAAGCTCGATACCCTCTTGCTTATCGTCCGCCTCACGGAAGGGAAGGCGATTTCCGAAGCGGAAAAAGCCGAGCTCCTAACCTCCGCGAAAGCGACGATCGAAGGCATTCTCAAAGCGAATCTCGTCTACGATCCAAGAGGGGCGTACATCGCGCCGGAAGCCGGGACTTCCCGCACCGAAGCCACCGCCAAATTCGTCCGAGCCCTCGCGCTCCTCGGCGAGGATTCCGGACCGAACGGCCAAATCCTCGACAACATGAGCCGGTTCCTTTCCCGGGCCAAGAAACCTGACGGAAGCTACGGTTCGACCCGCGAAACGGCTTTGGTCCTCCAGGCGTTCGCGGACCGGACGAAGAGCGACAAGGCGATTTTTAACGCGAATTTCCAGGCAAAGGCGACGCTCGCCGGAAAGCTCGTCTTCGACAAGGCGTTCGACGCCAAGAATCTGCTCGCGACCGCTACCGAAAAATTCGACATCAAATACCTGACCGACCACGAAGCCGTCAACGTCGGCGTAAGCGGCGTAGGCAAACTCTACTACGACCTCACGCTCCGGTACCCGGTTCCCGCCGACAAGATATTGTCGCGCGACGAAGGGTTCTTCGTGGAGACCGCGTTCTACGACTACGTCGAATACCAGAAGGTCGAGAAGGCGAGGGAAGACGAGTTCGGCGAGTACGGACAGGGAAAAATCCGCTATTCCGCCCTCAAGTACCCCAAAGAGGTCCGAGAATACGTCAAGCCGATTTCCGGCGCGAAGGTCGGGCAATTGGTCCGGGTGGAATACCGGGTCATCCTAAGCGAAACCCGCGACAAGGTCGCCTTCGAATCCTTCGTTCCGGCCGGTTCCGAACTCGTGAACACCCGCCTCGCGACCGAGACGAAAACCGTGACTTCTGATACGTTCTTCGAACGCGAGGAACTCCGGGACGACCGGTATTTCGGATACAGCGAAGTGCTCGAAGCGGGGGAGTACTCCGGTTCCTACGCGCTGCGCTTCACCCATGCCGGATCGTTCATGACTCCGTCGACGAGAATTTTCGAATTCAATACCCCCGAAGTGTTCGGGCAGACGGTCGGGAAGGTGATAGAGGTGAAATAATCCTTTTCGAAGAACCCTAAGCGCCCATTCATGCAAACCATCATCATCACGGGATGAGCCGGTTTTATCGGTTCGAATTTCTTGAACCGGTACGTGCCGCTCCATCCCGAAATCCGATTCGTGAACGTCGACGCGCTGACGTACGCCGGCAAGCTCGAAAATATCGACCCGGCCGTTTCCCAAGCGAAAAATTACGCGTTCGAGCGCGTGGATATCCGCGACAAGGCCGCGCTTCGCCGCACGTACGAACGATACGTCCCGACCGACATCGTCCATTTCGCGGCGGAATCGCACGTCGACAACAGCATCAAAAATCCCGGATTGTTCACCGAAACGAATATTTTCGGCACGCAGAACCTCCTCGATCTGCACCGGGAATTCCGGCTCGGGAGATTTCACCACATCTCCACCGACGAGGTATACGGGGATATTCCGGACAGCGGGTTTTTCACCGAATCCACTCCGATAGACCCAAGCTCCCCGTACAGCGCTTCCAAGGCGGGATCCGACCTCCTCGTGAAGGCCTATGGCCGTACGTTCGGCATCGATTACGTCATCACCCGATGCAGCAACAATTACGGTCCGAACCAGGACTCCGAAAAGCTCATTCCCCACTTCATCGGACTGCTCCGGAGCGGGAAGCCCGTGACGGTGTACGGGGATGGGTCCAACGTCCGCGATTGGCTGTACGTCGGGGATCACTGCGACGCCATATGGAAGGTTTTCCGCGAGGCAAAGACAAAAAGCGTCTACAATATCGGGGGAAACAACGAATATACCAATCTGGAAATCACCCGGATCATCCTGGCCGCGATGGGGAAGGACGACTCCCATATCTCGTTCGTCGCCGACCGGCCCGGTCATGACAAGCGCTACGCGATCGACGCGGGAAAAATCAGGCGCGAACTCGGCTGGGTTCCGAAAATCCCCTTTGAAACGGGTATCGTTTCCACGATGGAATTCTATACCCAATAGGAATTGGTTTTCGGTATTTTACGGTCATAGATTCGGAACAGGTTTCATTTTTCTTCTTTCGGGAGCTTATCGGCAATAAGTGACCGAAGAAAAAAATAAAAGATGTCCGAATATGTGGCTGGAAAAACCGGGAAACCAATTCCTATTGGGTATATCTTTCGAAATATTCATAACCTCCGCGCCATGGCATTGGAATTCAAAGAAACCGGCATCCCCGGACTACTCGTCGTCGACCCCAAGGTATTCGGTGACGAGCGGGGATTTTTCATGGAAAGCTACAGCGCCCGGGATTTTCTCGCCCAGGGCATCGACGTCGTTTTCGTCCAGGACAACCACAGCAAGTCCCGCAAGGGCGTGTTCCGGGGTTTCCACTTCCAAACCGAAAACGTCCAGACCAAGCTGATCCGGGTGATATCGGGGAGCGTCCTCGATTTTGCCATCGACCTGAGAAAATCTTCGCCGACCTACCGGAAATGTTTCAAAATCGAGCTTTCCGAAGCGAACCGCCAGCAATTGCTCATACCGAAAGGGTTCGCCCACGGGTTCCTCACGCTCGAAGACGACACGGAATTCGTGTACAAGTGCGACGATTTTTATAATCCGTCCGCCGACGCGGGCATCGCGTATGACGATCCGGCGCTCGGCATCGACTGGGAAGCCATTTGCGCCCGGTACGGCATGAGGTTCGACGAACTCGTCATTTCCGAGAAGGACAAAAAATACCCGACGATGGGCGAATTCCACCCGGTTAACCCGTTCTAATCATGAAAAGAATCCTCCTGACGGGCTGCCGGGGCATGCTCGCCCACGACTTCCTCCGGGTCCAATCGGACCAATTCGAAATCTTCTGATTCGACCGTGCCGACCTCGACATTTGCGACGTGGCCGCCGTCGAAAGCCGGGTCCGGGAAATTCGCCCGCAGGCCATTTTCAATTGCGCCGCCTACACGAACGTGGACGAGGCGGAGGATGCCGGGAGAAAGGCCAATTTCGACGTCAACGCGCTCGGGGTTTTTTATCTGGCGACCGTCGCGCAGAAATGCGGCATCGATTTCGTGACGGTTTCGACCGACTACGTTTTCGACGGGACCCGCGAAGCCGGGTACGACGAAGATGCCGTGCCAAATCCGATCAACGCCTACGGCCTTTCGAAATACCTCGGCGAAACGCTGGCCAGGCAAGCCTGCGAGAACGCTATCGTCGTGCGGACGAGCTGGCTGTACGGATGAGCCCCGTACCGGAAGGGCAACCAACCGGGTACGTTCAAGAATTTCGTCAATACCATGCTCCGGCTTTCCGAAAGCCGGGACGAACTCAGGGTCGTGAACGACCAGTTCGGATCGCCGACCTATGCCGCGGATCTTTCCCTCGCCATCGGGGAAATACTCCGGAATCCCGAGCGGTTCCGATGAGAAATACTCCATTTGTCCAACGAGACTCCCGATTCCGGCATCAGCTGGTTCGATTTCGCGGCGGAAATATTTCGTCAGGCGGACATTCGGATCCGCCTCATCCCCTGTGCGTCCGACGAATACCCCACCAAGGCGGTCCGCCCCAAATTCAGCAAGATGAGAAATGGCAGCGCTATCCGCCTCGGGGACTGGAAGGAGGGTTTGGAGGGATATTTTTCGAGGTAGGCGGGATATCCGGGGAAACGGCTATGGTTTTTGAACCATCCTTCATTCCGAGGGATGGTTCAAAGCTCGAAACGTATTCGGGAATACCGATTATGCAAATATTCTTACACCAAATTAATCTAACTCCACTTGCTCGCAGGCCAGGTGAACGTATTTTTCGTTTTCCTCGGTCCAGACCGCGCCGGACAAGCTCGGAAAACGAAAAATACGTTCACCTGGCCTGCTCGCG
>CAIVSN010000084.1 GCA_903908595.1 uncultured bacterium | reverse complement strand
GGTTTTTCCAGTCACATATTCGGACATCTTTCATTTTTTTCTTCGGTCACTTATTCCCGATAAGCTCCCGGAAGAAGAAAAATGAAACCTGTTCCGAATCTATGACCGCAAAATACCGAAAACCAATTCCTGTTGGGTATAGATTCGCGCCCTGCAAGCGCCTCATCTTTTTCTTATGCGATACCAAGAGACTTTCCAGCTTCTGACGTTTTACAAATTCGTCGACATTCCCGAACCCGAAGCTTTGCGCCTGGTCGATGAGCAGTGGCAGTTCGCCCACGATATCGGCATCAAAGGGCGCGTATACATCGGTACCGAAGGCATTTCCGCGACCGTGACCGGCAACGAGTGACAGCTCTGGTCCTATCGCCGGTATTTGGATTCCGTGACGTATTTCCGCGACATTCCGGATATTGACAGCAAGGCGAGCCGAGTGGCCAGTCACGAATTCGAAAAGATGATCGTGAAGTATCGAGACGAAATCGTCACCGTCGGCGAAAAAGTTACGGCCGAAGCGGTGAAAGAATTCCGCAAGGAACTTTCCCCCGAAGCTTTCAAAAAAATCCTCGACGGGGGTAAAGCTGACGAGTACCTCATTCTCGACATGCGCAACGACTACGAATACCGGCTTGGGCATTTCAAGGGGGCCATCCCTGCCGGGACGGTGAATTTCCGGGAGGTTCCGAAACTGCTCGAACGGTACCGGGAAGAAGCCAAAGACAAGAAGATCATCTGGTACTGCACCGGCGGAATCCGCTGCGAAAAGGCCGCGGTCATCATGAACCAGGCCGGAATCGGCGAAGTTTATGCCATCGAAGGGGGAGTCGTGAAATACACGAATACTTACAATGACGGCAACTGGCTCGGCAACCTATACACGTTCGACGGTCGGGTATCGACCAGGATCGGCGACGACGCCACCCATGTCACGATAGGGAAGTGCCTCTATACCGGCAATCCCACCGACCACTGTGAAAACTGCCGGTATTCGGTATGCAATGCCCGGCTCATCGCGGATCATAAGGAATACGTCCGCCACGGTGGATTCTGTTCGCTCGAATGTTTCGAAAATGCCCAGAGGGACGGTTTGGTCAAAAATGCCGACTGGGATGGTTTCAACTACAAATACGCCGTCCGGGAAGCCAAGCGGGTCGGGGGAAGCATCGAACGGGATATCATGCGGGGCGTCCGGGACAACATCGTTTCCCAATTCGGAAAAGCTCAGTTCAGCCACCGGCTTTCCCAGAAGGAGGCGACCATCGTGATGGATTAAGTCCGGAGACCGAATATAGGGCGCGGAAAATTGGACGAGGAGTTCGCGTTTTGCTGATGCCTCTTCTGTTATCCGATCTTGAATCTCACGGGCGCCAAGGAATCTCCGTTCTGTTTGAACAACACGACGGGCTCGTTTTCGTAGTATCAAAAGACCCGTTCCCCGGTAAATTCTCCCCGTTTCGCAATGGCATGCCCGTAGGAAATATCGTCGAATTCTCTCTTCGTCAAATCGATTCGGCCGATTTCCGGAAATATCCGGTCGTAGGTAATGGCTTCAATCCCGGTCAATTCTCCCGGATGGAGTTCGAGGTACTCCATTTTTTCCGGTTCGAGTCGGATATCGTCAATGCCTACGCGCCCAAGCCGGGTTACGACTCCGCCGCCTCCGAGCTCTGCGCCGATATCCCGGGCCAAACTTCGGACGTAAGCACCCGATGAGACGTGGGCTTTGAGGCTGATTTTTGGAAAGGCGTATTCCGTGAGTTCAAGTTCGTATACGGTGGCTTCGCGGCTCGGCATCTCTACGGCATTTCCCTTGCGAGCTTCCGAATAGGACCGTTTCCCGTCAATCGAAATGGCGGAATACGCCGGGGGAACCTGCTGGATGACGCCTCGGAATTTCGCGAGCGCTCGGAGGATTTCTTCGATCGGAGGAATGTGGTCGATCGGGGGATCGCACGCGTACGTCGGCGTACCCAGGTCGAGAGAATCGCTCAGGAGTGAGAGATCGAGCGTGAATTCGTACCGCTTCGTACGTTCCTTCATCAGCGGCAGTATCTTGGTCGAGCCGTTCGTAGCAACGATCAAGAGCCCGCTTGCGAGCGGGTCCAAGGTACCGGAGTGCCCGGCTTTTTTGGTGTGAAAATACCGCCGTAACAGGCTCAGAGTCTGATTGCTGGACGGGCCTGTCGGTTTGTCTACCAAGTATAGCATGTGGTATGGGTATGCTTTTTATGAAAGTAATTCGGTTGTATTGATATCAGGTTCTTAATATAATTATAAGAAATTACGTTTCCTGTGAATCCTAAGAAACCCCGGAAAAACGATGAAATCCGAAGTCTATTTCGAGTACCGTAGCGAAACGTACTGGCAAGTACGTAGAGCGAGGAACGCAGAAATTGACGAGGAGTTCGCGTTTTGCCGGGGTTTCCCTAGGGAAGCTCTGGGTACGACCAGGATTTCGGGGTATTAAGAAACCGCGGCTTGGTGGTGAATCCGATATCCTTGGTCAGTTTGACCCGGAGTCAGGCGATGGAACCGTCGTATTGCCGTTGCCCGATGGAGAATTCGTCGAACACGTGCAACGCGCCGAGGGTAATCCAGACTTTTCCGACGATGTCTTTGCCGTAGATGTAGTGGGTCGAGCCGGGAACGGTACAAGAATAGAAGCAGTCCCGGGCATCCGCAGACGCGTTTCGGTTGTCGCCCATGATGAAATATTCGCCCTCGGGGATTTCGAACAGCGTTTGTCCTCCGGTTTTCCCGGGAAAGGTTTTCCCGAAGTTCTTTTCGTCGAGATAGGTTTCGTTGAGTTGGACGAAGGCGAAGGTACCGGCCTTCTGAATGAATACCTTCCCGTCTTCGAGCTTGAGTTTTTCGCCGGGGAGTCCGATAATTCGCTTGATATAGAACTGCCGCCCATTGTCGGCGTGCGGCTCGATGACCACGACGTCGCCGCGCTGGTGATTGCCGATGTGCATCCCGAGCCCGTCGAACGCCAACTTATTGACCAGGATGAATTCCCCGTTGAAATAGTTGCTTTCCATCGAGCTGCCGCTGATTCGGAACGGCGCGACCAAATAAGCCCGAACCAAGAGTACCACGACCAGGATAATGCAGATGTCCCGGAGGAACATTACCGATTCACGGAGGAACGATTCGTCTTTGTTCGGGGCTTCCGAAGGAGGATTTTCGGGAGTCTCCGAAGGAGGATTCGCCGGAGTTTCCATTTTCGGGGCTTCCATTTTCGGGGCTTCCGCGATTAGGGGGGCTATCGGGGAAGCTGTGGGGGTGGAAGATTCTGGCGTTGCGAGATTCACGGGTTCGTTCGAGGCGTTATTTTCCATGGCAGTGTTTAAATTTTTTACCGCTGCCGCAAGGACAGGCATCGTTTCGTTTCGTTCCCTTATAGAGGGATGGTTCGTGGGCGGGTTTGGCTTCGGCTTCGGTTTTGTTTTCTACCCGGATTACCCGGATGCCGTCTTCGTTTTGGGGGTTTTGCGGAGCGGAGAAAACGGCGGGGGTGGAGATTTCCATTTCGGGAACCGGATCGAGTTGCCGACTGACGATCATCTGGGATTCCGCGATTTCCCTTTGGGCGATCTGCAGGACTTCCCGGGCTCCGATGAGCGCTTTGACGACGCGGTATTCGATTTCCCGGACGAGTTCGACGAATCGGTCGTAGGCACGTTCCTTATAGACGACGAGCGGCTGTTTCTGCGCATACCCTTCGAACGCGACTTCTTCCCGGAGGTGGGCCATCCGGTCGATGTGGTTCATCCAGAGTTCGTCAAACGAACCGAGTACCAGCCGTTTTTCGAAGTCGAAGAACGATTCGTTGCCTACTTTTTGATTGAGCTCGTTGACCGGGATGAGCAGGGCTTCCCGAATCGCGTTCTGCAACGCTTCCGGCTCGATGGAGTCGAGTTGGTCGATGTCCAACACCGTCGTTCCCGCAAAATGGTTGATGGCGGCAACGGTTTCCACAAGCGATTCCTGGAGGTTTTCCGGCGAGAAGTCGATTTTCTCGACGAAGGATTCCGCTACCCGGTCGAACATCGCGAGTACCTCGTCGTCGATGTTTTCGCCTTCCAAAAACCGGTTTCTCTTGCCGTACATGACGAGCCGGTGCTGGTTGAGCACGTCGTCGTATTCGAGGATGTGTTTTCGGATGTCAAAATTCCGTCCCTCCACCTGCTTCTGAACGCTGGTAATCCGGTTGGTAATGAACGTGGATTGCATGATCGGCTCATCGTCGGGAGTTCCGGCAGCGAGGGAAGAGTTGAGTACCGAACTGAGCCGGTCGCCCCCGAATATCCGCATGATGTCGTCTGACGGAGCGATCATGAACTGGGTGAAACCGGGATCCCCTTGGCGTCCCGAACGTCCCCGGAGCTGATTGTCGATTCGCCGGGTTTCGTGTTTTTCCGTGCCGATGACGAAGAGTCCGCCGAGCGGGAATTCGTTGCCCTTGTATTCGAGGGTTCCGGACAATGCCACGACTTCCGGCGTGACTTTGATGTCCGTTCCGCGTCCGGCCATGTTTGTCGCGATGGTAATGGCGCCGAATTGCCCGGCTTGGGCGATGATGTCCGCTTCGTGGGCATCCTGCTTCGCATTGAGGACCCGGTGGGGGATTCCGAGCTCGGTCAGTTTGTTCGAGAGGAGTTCGGACTTGGCAACGGATACGGTACCAACGAGAATCGGCTGTCATTTCTTGTGCAACTCCCCGATAAGTCCGGCGAGGAATTCGTATTTCCCTTTTTCGTTCTTGAAGAGGAGATCCGCTTCGTCCTGCCGTATCAGCGGCCGGTTCGTCGGAATCGATATGACTTCGAGGCGATAGATTTTGTAAAATTCCTCTTCTTCGGTTTTTGCCGTACCGGTCATTCCCGCGAGCTTCTTGTACAGTCGGAAATAGTTCTGGAACGTGATGGAGGCGAGGGTTTTGGTTTCCTGCTGGATCTTGACGCCTTCTTTCGCTTCGATGGCCTGGTGGAGCCCGTCGCTGTACCGCCGACCCGCGAGGACCCGGCCCGTGTGTTCGTCGATGATGAGCACGTCCTCTTCCCGGACGAGATAGTCGACGTCGCGTTCGTAGACCGTTCCGGCTTTGAGCGCGTTTTCGATATGGTGGATATCGTTGTACTGGTCGGAGGCGTAGATGTTCTCGACCCCGAGGATGACTTCGATTTCCCGGATTCCGTCTTCGGTGAGCGTGGCAGTTTTCTGTTTTTCGTCGATCTTGTAGTGGGTGACGTTCTTGAGCGTCTTCGCGATCTGGGCGAACTTGATGTACTTGGAAGTCGGTTCGGTGTCGGGCGCGGAGATAATCAGCGGTGTCCGGGCTTCGTCGACCAAGATGGAATCCACTTCGTCGACGATGGCAAAAAACAGCGGCCCCATGGCTCGCCGTTCCACGCTGCCGACCATATTGTCGCGCAGGTAATCGAATCCGAGCTCGTTGTTCGTCGCATAGACGACGTCGCACCGGTAAGCTTCCTGTTTCTCCCGGGGGAGCTGGTCGTGGACGACTACGCCGACCGTGATTCCGAGCGCGCCGTAAATGATGCCCATTTCCATGGAATCGCGCTTCGCGAGGTAATCGTTGACCGTGACGATGTGGACCGGGTACCCCGCAATCGCGTTGAGCGAGGCGGCGATGGTCGCCACGAGCGTTTTTCCTTCCCCCGTCCGCATTTCGGAAATGTTCCCGTCATGGAGCGAAAGGGCCCCGACCAATTGGACGTCGTACGGGATCATGTTCCATACGATTTCCCGTCCGTCCGCGAGCGTGAACGTCTGGCCGCAGATAAGCTCCGAAGCTCGTCGGTGCAGGGCGAAGACCTCGTGCTTGATTTCTTCGAGCCCATTTCGGATTCGCGCGTAATCCTCGGGTTTTTTGAAGTCCAATCCGACAAATCAAGCACGAAATTCTGATATTCGTGCTTGAATGGATTCAATGGAATCGAATTCCGGTTTGATTTCCGCTTCGAGAGCTTTGATGACTTCGAGCTCTTTCTGGTATTGCTTCAGGCGCTTTTCCGCGGGATCCCCGAAGATTTTTTTGATGAAGTTTTCGATCATTATTTGGTAGTAAAGAATCCGTCGACGACTTTTCGGTAGGCGAGCCGAACCCGGATGTCTTCGTAGTAGGTGTCGCCGGGAACCAGTTTTGCCTTCAGTCGGGCTATGACTTCGGGATTCTGGTATTGGGCGATGATGCCATTGACTTCCATTTGGATTTCTTCGTGGGTGGCTTCGACATTATTGATTTCCCGGAGTTTTTTGAGAATCAGTTCGGCGCTGACGCGTCGGCGGGCTTCCGGCGTTATGATTTCTTCCTTGTACATGGCCTCGTCCTTCTTGAGATGGTCGAGGTACATTTGCATATTGTACCCTTGGCCTTCCATCGTCTGTTTCTGTTCCTGGAAGACGGATTCGATCTCCCGCTCGAGGAGGTGGTCTCCGAGTTCGTAGGTCGCGTGTTTCTCGAGCTCTTCGAGCAATTTCTTTTCGTCCGCTTCTCGGGCGCGACGCTCTTTCTCGCCGAGGATTTCTTGCGTGAGGATGTCGCGGAATCCTGCCATATCCGTCTTTACACCGCGGAGCTCTTCGATGAATTCAGGGGTCCATTGCGGCCGGTGCTGCTTCTCGATTCTGGTGAGGTCGGTTACGAAGTAGACCTTGCGTCCTTTGAATCCTTCGGAGTGGTAATCCATGGGAAAAGTGATGTCGAATTCGATGATGTCGCCCAGGCTGTGACCGACGAGTTTTTCTTCGAATCCAGGAATGAATTGTCCGCTGCCGATGACGAGCGGGAACTCTTGGACCTTGGTTTCGGGAATTGGTTCCCCGCCCTTCTTGTCGTATCCCTGGGTATTCAAAGTGACCCGGTCTCCGATTTCGATCGCGACGTTGGCCGCCTCGAATCCGTCCTCGCTATGTCCTCCTGCGTCGTGGAAATGGGTGAACCGTTTTTCGATTTCGGCGATGGCATCGTCGGTTTCCTTAGGATCCACGGTTACCATGGTCTTTTCGATCTTGATTTTCTTGATTTCTTTCTCGTTGAGTTCGACTTCGGGGAGGACTTCGATTTGGAGAACGATGACGAGCGGATCGAACGATACGACGTTCGTCACGGAACCCGGGGCTACCGGAACGAGCTTGGTTTGTTCGAGGACCTTGGGATAGGTTTTCTTGAGGTACGCGTCGAGGGTTTCGTCGGCGATGCCGGATTCTCCGACCTCCTTGATAACGAGGGCTTCGGGAATCGCAACCCCCTTACGGAAGCCCTTGATGCTGACGGATTTGGAAATCTTGGCTATGGTGTCCTTACGGCACTTCTCATATTCTGAAGCCGCGTCTTCGACGGTGACTTCGTAGAGGCATTTCGGGAGTTTTTTCAGGGTGGTTTTCATGGGTAAGCTTCAAAAAAATAACCCCGGAATTGTATGAAGAAACCGTTAAAAAGCAAATTGTAGAATAGGAAGAATTATTTTTTTGGAAACGGGAGAATGGAAATTGGATTTTTCGCTCGAAACGCCCCAACTTGGCAAACCCCGTTTACCGAATCGTTTCCCCGCTGGCGCGCCCGTGCCATTTTTGAAACAAGACATCCGGCACTTGAATGGCCGAATGGCTTGTTTCGTTTGAAATATATCCGCATTTTTGGAAAATTATTTCATCAATTGTATCAGGCTCCTGAAAAAGGAGTCATCAAAAGATTTCGTAGCCTTCGCATCTGACCCCGTATTTTCTCATAGGTCAAATCAAAGTTTCCCTATGGAATCCGGACTTGGCCACCTCTCGGAATCAACGCTCACCGATACCGTTATTCTCGTTCAATCCCTACTGAAATCCACATGAGAAAAACGATTGGTTCATAACGATTGGTCGGTGATATCGATCAATTCTGCCTTGCTTCCAGATGGATGGTGCAAGAATACGGAAGTTCAGCCGCTATCGGTATCGGGAAGCCACCAATGCTTGATTACGAGCGAATATTTAGCACTATTGATTACCTGATAGACAGTATACCCAACAGGAATTGGTTTCCCGGCGTCGTTTTTCAAATATCTTTCGATTTTCTCCAAAAAATACTATCCGCTATCTCACCCCGAATATCCATTCCCGCGAACATTATTTTGGTGGCAAATCCCCCCATGCTTTACAAACACAAAAATATGCTCGCAATTATTATTGTGAAACGTTTTGATTTAAAAAAGCCACGGGGTATAATAGCCCCGAACAGAAACTTGTAGCAACCCTGAGTATTCCCAATGCATAGGCGTTACATCTGAACAAAAAAATTATTCAATAAGAATTCACTCTCATGGCTACTGGCGAAATAATCGCTGCGATCGATATCGGAAGTTCGAAAATAAAAACGCTGGTCGGTTCGTTCTCCGAAGACAAGAAATTGCGAATCCTCGGAGTGGGACTCAGCCCCTCTACCGGGGTCAGAAAAGGAAACATTCTCGATATGGACGAATTTCGCAAAAACATAGATACTTCGCTTCTCGAAGCGGAAAAGATGCTTGGTCAACATGTAAATTCGGTCTATCTTTCGCTTTCCGGCGTCACGATCGAGAGCGTTATCAACACCGGAGTCGTAGCCGTGTCAAACGGGGAAGTGAGCGAAGACGACGTGAACCGAGCCATGGACATGTCGCAGAACGGAGTGGATATGACGAACCGAACCGTTCTCAAGGTGGTTCCCGAGAGCTTCACCATTGACGGTACCCCCGGCATCAAGAATCCCATCGGCATGGGC
Source organism: uncultured bacterium (assembly GCA_903908595.1). Classification (GTDB taxonomy): domain Bacteria; phylum Patescibacteriota; class Gracilibacteria; order BD1-5; family UBA2023; genus CAIVSN01. The sequence goes on along the minus strand of CAIVSN010000084.1, from coordinate 18,423 downwards.
GCCAAAAAATTGGAAGTCCGATCTCATATCGTATCCATCGCGGAGAACGTCCTTTCCAATATCAAGAAGGGGATTCTCGACGTGGGCGTGGATATCGTGGACGTGTTCGCGAACGTCCTTTCCGCTCCGGAAGCCGTACTGTCCCGCAGGCAGAAGGAACTCGGCGTCGTTTGCATTGACCTCGGGGCCAGTACGACGGACGTGGCGGTATTCGAAGAGGGCGCGCTTATCTTCGGTACCGTGATAGCTCTTGGGGGCGAACACGTGACTTCCGATATCGCTCTCGGCCTCCGCATATCCATCGACCTCGCAGAGAAGCTCAAGCTCGAGCACGCGGACGTGAATTTTTGCAAGGACGATTCCTTGAAAGACGAGGAAATCGACCTCTCAAAATATTCCAAGACCGAAACCACGACCATTTCCAAGAAGTACCTTTCAGAAATAGTCCGTGCCCGGTATTCGGAATTTTTCCATTTCGTAAACACTGAACTCAAGCGTATTGGCAAGGATGGCATGCTTCCTGAAGGAGCGGTTCTCACGGGGGGCGCGGCAAAAATCCGCTGACTCGTGGACCTTTCCAAGGAGGTCCTCCGCTTGCCGACTTCGATAGGTATTCCCGACGACGGCGACCATATTTCTGGAACCTCCCTCGGGGATCCTCAATATGCCGGCATCGTAGGTACGCTGCTCTTGTCTCAGAAATACGCTCCGAACCGTTCCCGTTTCCGGTTCAGTTTTTCCACTAACGGTTTCTTTACTTCGCTGAAGCAACTGATTCAAAAAATATTACCCTAACCATCTTTTTTATTCTACCGCATATGTCCATCAAAAAATCTGACGACAAACTCAAAAGTCTTCTCCGGGGGGATTCTCGGTCAACCGTCGAGGAGATCAACGTTTCCGACTATATTTCTCCCGTTGCGACCATTAAGGTAGTCGGAGTCGGCGGAGGAGGAGTGAACGCGGTGAACCGGATGATGCAATCCGGCCTCGAAGGCGTGGACTTCATCGCGGTCAATACCGACGCTCAGGCTCTCTTCACCTCCAAGGCGCCCACCCGCATCAACATCGGAAGGGCAACGACCCGGGGACTCGGAGCCGGAGCCAATCCGCAGATGGGCCAGAAGGCAGCGGAAGAATCCAGCGAAGAACTCAAGCAGGTACTCGCCGGAGCCGACATGGTGTTCATTACCTGTGGACTCGGGGGAGGAACCGGAACTGGGGCGGCTCCCGTCATCGCGGAAATCGCCAAAGGACTCGGGGCGCTCGTTATCGCGGTAGTTACCAAGCCGTTCGCGTTCGAAGGACAGCGGCGATCCATTCTCGCGCTCGACGGGTACGAACGGCTCAAGGAAAAAGTGGATACGCTCATTACCATCCCGAACGACAAGATTCTTACCATTATCGACAAGAAAACCCCGCTACTCGACGCGTTCAATATCGTTGACGAAGTCCTCAACCAGGGCGTACAGGGGGTTTCCGATCTCATTACCCTTCCGGGACTCATCAACGTCGACTTCGCGGACGTGAAAGCCGTTATGGAAAATGCCGGATCGGCCCTCATGGGTATCGGATACGGCTCCGGGGAAAACCGGGCCATCGAAGCGGCTCGCGCAGCCGTGGATTCTCCGCTTCTGGAGCTCTCCATTGCCGGGGCACGCGGACTCCTCTTCAATATTACCGGAGGAACCGACCTGTCCATGTTCGAAGTCGAAGAAGCGTCGCGGATCATTACCGAATCGTGCGATCCGGAGGCGAACATCATCTTCGGGGCGACCATCAACGAAAACTATACCGGGGAAATCAAGATTACCGTTGTCGCTACGGGCTTCAACGAAGAATCCAACCAACGTCACGAGTCGCCACGTGCCATGTCCCAGAGCGGTTTCGGCAAGAAATCCATCAACAACAACATATTCGGTCACGTAGCTCAGGCTCCGAAACCGGAGCCGGTTTCCGATCTTGACGTCCCAGCCTTCCTCCGCAACAAAATGAGGTAAGACTTCTGAAAAACGCGAACTCCTCGTCGAATTCTCCGTTCCTCGCTCAACGTGCTTGCCAGCACGCCTCGCTTCGGTACTCGAATTCGACTTCGGATTTCATCGTTTTTGAGAAGTCTTCGGGGTATGCGATGTATACCCAACGGGAAACCAATTCCCGTTGGATATAACAAATACGAATCACAAAAAGGTTCGTATTTTTTACGCTGACTCACGTATCCGGATAATTTTCCGATATTTTTCTTTGGGAAATCCTCGAATATCGGCTACAATCAGCGCATGGCTTTTATCGTAGTAGACCTTGAGACCACGGGACTCAGCCCCCAGTCGGACTCCATTATCGAAGTGGCGCTCCTCCGGATCGACGAATCGGGAAACCGCCTCGACAGCTGGAGCACGCTCGTGAATCCCGGATTCGTCATCCACGAGGATATCACCTTTTTGACGAGCATTACCCCGGAACAGCTCCACGATGCCCCGAAATTCTCGGAAATCAGCAAGAAGATCGTGGAATTCATCGGGAAAGATCCCATCATGGGGCACAACGTCGGATTTGACATTTCTTTTTTGGCTGCCCATGGCATTCGGTTCGAGACGGAAAAGATCGTGGATACCTTTAAGATCGCGGAATTCCTCTTCCATACGAGCAAGAGCCTCAACCTTACGAGCATCAGCGAGGGATTGGGATATGTGCATACCGATGCCCACCGGGCGTATTCCGACGTCCTCGCCACTGCGTATCTCTGGTCGAAAATCGTGGAAAAAGTCACCAAGTTTTCCCCGTTGGAACAGGATATCCTCCATTCGATTGCCCAGAAGACCTATGGCGACTGGACGCTTGGATACCTCGACGGACTGTCGGACGCGACCGAATCGCCCGGTCTCAAACTCCACGTGCTCGACCGGCTCGGGAAGGGGAGGATATTCGATTACCAGGCCCCGAAGCATCTTCCGGCCTGGCAGGAAATCCTCGCTTCCGCCACTTCTATCGAAGAACGTCCCGAACAGAAAAAAATGATGGCTTCGGTCGAGCGCACCTTCGAAACCAAAACCCACCTCTGTATCGAGGCTCCGACGGGAATCGGGAAAACCTTCGCCTATCTCATCCCCGGGCTCCTCGCCGCGACGGCCAAGGGCAAGCAGCTCTTCATTTCCACCAATACCAAGACGCTCCAGGACCAGATTGAGACCAAGGACATTCCCCAGCTCCGCGAACTCCTGAAGCCCCACGGCATCGAGGGATTCCGCGTCCAAAAACTCAAATGACGCAGCAACTACTTAAGCCTGCTTAAGTTTTTCGAGTGGTACGACAAGGATGCGTTCATGGCGGACGAAGCTATTTTTACCCTCAAAGTCGCCTATTGGCTGGCCGAGACCCACACGGGAGAACTCGACGAATTCAGCCTCTACAACGGGGAATACGGGTTCGTGGAAGAAATTCACGCGGGCGATCTCCGGGTGCTTTCTCCCGACAACCACTATCGGGATTTCGAATTCGTCGTCCGGGCGCGAGACGGCGTGAAAGAAGCTCAGATCGTCATCCTCAACCACGCGCTCCTGCTCGGGGAATACCTCGACGAATCCTCGGGCGGAGCCATACTCCCAAAAATCGAATACCTCGTCCTCGACGAAGTCCACAACCTGGAATCCGTCGCCACGGAATCCCTCAAGAAGAGGTCCGATCTCGAAGGCCTGAGCAACCGCCTGCAAAATCTCGAAAAAATTATCAAGCGCTACAACAAGTCGCACCTTATGAATCCTTTCGTTTACCCCGAATTGCAGCGGGATATCGATGGCATCGTATTGAACGTCGGGATGTTTTTCGAAGCCTGCGAGAACCACTTCGAGGCGCCGATGTTCCAGAAGCGCGATGCCTATGCGGCGAACCGTCCCCAGGATTTGCTGGTAGAATCCGAGCTTTTCACTTCGAACACGTTCGACGAACTCACGCAATTGTACCAGGGTTTGTCCAATCGAGTCCACGAGCTCGAACAGATTCTGTTCCAGGCACCGAAAGGCTTGGTGGAAGAGCTCGAAACGGAACGGCTCTTCGTGACGGGGTTCCTTGATCATCTCAAGGAATTCCTGTTTGAGCGCGATACTCCGCTCATCCGCATCTTTTCCAAGCGGGAGAATTATGGGGCCAAACTGCTTTCGACGCCGCTCGAAATCGGATCGATTCTCAAAAAACGCCTTTGGGACGAGGTCCCGGCCATCGTCCTTACGAGCGCGACGCTGACCATCGGTTCCGAATTCACGTACATTTCCCGGATTCTCTCGCTTCAGGATTTCGAGTTCGAAAAGCTCCTGACGGATTTCAACTATGCCAAGCAGGCGCTCCTGTACATACCCGGAGAACTCGGCGACGTTCGGAAATACGAGCAGAAACGGGCGTACGAGCAATTTCTCATCAAGCTCCTTAAGATTGTCGGCGGTCGAACGCTGATGCTCTTCACTTCCTTTGCCAGCATCAAGGAGACGACCCTCGCGCTCGCACCGGAACTCAAAAGCACCGGCATCCAGCTTTTGACCCAGGGCATGAGCGGGGGCAAACACAAGCTCATCCACGAATTTCGCAAATATGCCGACACCAGCGTCCTGCTCGGTACCGACAGTTTTTGGGAAGGCGTGGATTTCCCGGGGCATACGCTCGAAACCCTCGTAATCCACAAATTTCCGTTCGCGGTGCCGACGGATCCGATTTTCGTGGCCAGATCGAGATTGTTTGCGGATTCCTTCATGGAGTATTCTCTTCCGGTAATGATTCTCAAACTCAAGCAGGGAATCGGGCGCCTTATCCGTACCAAAACCGACAAGGGGATTATCGTTTTGCTCGATAAGCGCATCACGACCGAATGGTGAGACGTCATTCGCAGCAGTTTGCCCGAAGGTTTGCCCGTCAGAATGCTGAATACCGATATTTTTCTACAAACTCTCCAACAGTCAAGGTCAAAATTTGCATCGGAAAGAAGTTAGTGGTACGATGGGTTTCGTAATCACTTATTCTTATGGATCCAACAATGCCACCGGCAGAAGATAACCAATTTATCCCCAAAAGGGAGGAAAGCGGCGTGAATGCCCTTTTCGAAGAACTCGGAAGCGAACTCGATTACGGGGATATTGCCAAACAGAAAAACGAGATTTCCGATGGAAAAAAGCATCCTTTGGAATGGACCGTGCTCGGATTAGGCATAGTATTCAAAATCCTGATCGTCGGGACGTTCGTTTCCGCGGCCGATGTCTCGATACGAAATCAGAATTCCAGCGATATTATCAAGAGCCTTCCCTTGTGCTCGTATTATTCGATGGGGGTGGATAATTTTGACAATATCGATTGTCGTACCTACACTGAGATCGATTCATCTCTGAAGGGGACTCGAGCGGCCCTTGAGGAAGAACTCGGAATAGGCCTTGCCAAACTCGTTCCTCAAAAGCTCTTGGTTCAGAACGCGCTCAAATCCCAAGAAGTCCAATATATCCTCGCGAAAACTTCGACCAACCGGGTTTCAATTAACGAGATGTTGAACAAGTTCGCTGATTTGAGGACGACCGCGACAGAGTACGAAGGGCAGGATATCGAATGTTCCGGGTATGCCGTAAACGAAAAATGAGAGCTCTCGGTCTCATGTGGCTTTCTCGGTTTCTCGATTACGAACACTGCCGAAAAGGCTACGACTTCTCGAACTACTGCCATCACGTTTCTGGACAAGCTCCGGGCTCCAGGCTCCGGTTTCAAAATCATGAACGAACCGAAAATGCTCGAAATGCAACAGTATTCCAGTTCGGATCCCGGAATAAAATCCTTGTTCACCACTAGGACCACCCTGAACCTGAAACTCAAATATTCTTCTCCTAATCCACTCTAACATGGAAGCATTAGACAAAAAAAAGCAACAAAAGCTCATTCGTGACATCGTGCTGAATTTCTTCGGCATCGTTATCCTCGCATCGGTGATTTCCTGATACGTGGTCCCTACGTATGCCGTTCTTTGAGGGAAAATCAAAGACGTGAATATCGTGAATTCGGATTTGCAGGAAAAGCAAAAGAACGGATTGAAAATCGAAGATTTCTTTCTCATCGTTGCCCGATATGCAAAATTGACCTTTACGGCCGAAGACAGGAAAAATAGCAAAGATATCGAAAATATCCTGAAAAAAACCGATCCGTCCATTTCATATTCCGCTTGGATGAAAAATGAGCTCGGCAAGACTGCCCAGAACAATGCCGAAATCGAAAGGAACGACAAGATTATTTCCGGAATCATACCGACGTATTCCGAATTGAAAATCGACGATTCCATTTTCGACAAGAATCGGATTACCCTCACGGATATCGTTACTTTCGTGGAAAACGATCTCTTGAAAAAACACGAACTCACGAGTTACTCCACCGTAGGTTTCAATGGGTTATCATTTGAAAAGCAACAGGCCGCCGCCATTAATATCGGGAGTTACAAGATACCTTTGGAATTGAGCGGGACGAACGAAAAACTCCTGACTTTCATCCAAACCATCCAAGATTCCGGACAGATTACCGTTGAAAACGGCAAACTCAAGGCGCCTCAAGACATTGATTCCCAAGCGTTCTCGAACCTGCTTATGACCATCGAGAACATGTCCTTTATGGAATCGCTCGAAAAACCGGAAAAGGAAAACAAAGTCAATGTCAATCTGGTTTTCTACGCGCGGGCAAAAAGTTTTTCCGATCTTCTCAAAATCGTCCAGCGATTGTCCGAAACGACGAAAGGCTTGATAAAAAGCGTTGATGAATATACGAAACTTTGCGGGAATTTGGAGCAACCGGTATGTAAGAATGACAATTCCTTAAAAGCCATCCAATCGATCCGTTCGATTGCCGATCCCCTCAGACAGCTCGATACTCAGCTCGACGCATCATTGAAAACGACCACTACCCAGGATGTCAATGGCGAATTCAACCGTCTCGTTACCATTACCACGACGTTGAACTCGTTGAATGATACCTTCGAAAAGAACAAGGCCATCATCGAGTCGTCCAAGACCCAAAGCAATTCAAAACAATAAACCATATGGCGATTACGCATCCATCGATCGAAAGTCTCAAAAATGAGGTGCACAAGGGGGACAATGCCCAATTGATATGCAATCTCATCATTTGAGGCGCCGTAGCGACCAAGGCTTCGGATATCCATATCGAACCGCTCTCGAATTTTGTCAGAGTCAGGTATCGGGTTGACGGGGTACTCTCGGAAATCGTGGAGTACCAGCAATTCCTGCATCCGCAAATCGTAGCCCGGTACAAGATTCTCGCCAACCTCAAGATTGACGAATCCCGGATGCCGCAGGACGGGCGTATCTCGACCATTATTGACGAAAAAGCGCTCGACCTCCGGGTATCGACGCTTCCGACGGTCAACGGTGAAAAGATCGTAATGCGTATCGTAGACAAATCCAAAAAAGTCCCTGACCTCGCCGTCCTGGGTATCGAAGGGGAAAATGGCCGACGGCTTATGAAGGCGATAGCCCTCCCGAACGGAATCATCCTGACTTCCGGTCCTACCGGTTCCGGTAAATCGACTACTTTGTATTCGTGCCTTTCCCGATTGAACAAGCCGGACGTGAACATTATGACGCTGGAGGATCCGGTGGAAAACACGATCGACGGGGTTTCCCAAAGCCAAGTGTTCCCGGATATCGGCTACACGTTTGCCGGAGGGCTCCGAACCGCCCTACGTCAGGACCCGGACATCATCATGGTGGGGGAAATCCGGGACAAGGAAACGATCAATATCGCGATCGAAGCGAGTTTGACGGGTCACTTGGTACTTTCTACCATCCATACCAACAGCGCCGCAGAAACGCTGACCCGTATCCTCAACATGGGAATCCCGGCCTACCTGCTTCCCGCGGCGATCAACGGCATCATCGCCCAACGCCTGATTCGCAAACTTTGCCAAAACTGCAAGAAGCCCATCAAAGCGAAGGACCTTCCGAAAGAAATGCTTGAAAGGGTGGCGAAAGCCATACACCGGACCGCGAAATCGGAACTGGAAGAACGGGTTGGAAAAGAAATTTTGGAAAATCCGGTTTTTTACGAGCCGGGCGAGTGCGAGAAGTGCGGAATGACCGGATATGCAGGTCGAGTTGGAATTTATGAGATTATGGAGATAATACCCTCGATCAAGGAGGCTATCATCCGCGGAGACTCCAGTGTCGTTATCAACGAAATCGGAATCAGTACCGGAATGATATCCCTGGAACAGGACGGAATCATGAAAGCCTTGAAGGGTCTGACGTCGTTGGAGGAAGTCTATGCAGCCGCTAAAGAAAATAATTAACTATGGAGGAACTCATCATCCAAGACACTCCCACGGAGGTCGCCGCACAGGATAAAAAAATATCCCTTTCACTTGAGTCGGTAGATGCCTGGCTCACTTCGAAACAAAAAATTAACACCAAACAAAAGGTCATATTTTTCCGGTTGCTTGCCACGATGGTAAACGCCGGATTGCCTATGCTCAAGTCGTTGTCCATCCTGCAAAAACAGGAGACCAATCAGGTTTTGTTGCATATTTACACCAAAATTATCGAACAGATCAAGTGAGGAAAAAACCTTTCCAACGCGCTCCGGTGATTCAATGGGATGTTCACCGATGCCGAAGCTTCGATTATCGAATCCGGAGAGAAGACCGGACGATTGAATACGTCGTTGCTCCAGTTGGCCGACCAGGTGGAAAAAGTCGCGAGCATTACCAACAAAATCAAGGGGGCTTTGATCTATCCGGCCGCGATCGTCATCGTCATGTGCCTGTCCATCGGTGTCCTCATGACGCTTGTAGTACCGAAGCTCGTCGAGATGTTCGGCGATAAGTCCAAGCTTCCTTCCATGACGCAACTCCTCATGAACATGAGCGATTTCTTCGTCGGGTACTGGTGGGCCATGTTGTTGGGATTCTTTGGCATTGTCGTCGCGATATCCTTTTGGAAAAAGACAGAGTCGGGAAGGTACAAGTTCGATGGGATACTTATCATGCTTCCGATCTTCTGACCGCTCCTCAAGAAGGTTATCCTCTCAAAATTCGCCCGGGTCCTCTCGAATCTCATCAGCAGCGGAATCTCGATCGTGGAGTCGCTCCGAATCGTATCCGACGTCGTGGACAACGACGTGTACCGGCAACGAATCCTCGTTCTGCGGGAAGACGTCAAACGCGGTATCAAGATCGGGGAGAGCCTTGAAGACGACCGGCTGTTCCCGGAAATGCTCGTACAGATGATCAAGGTCGGGGAAGAAACGGCCAAACTGGACTCGATCATCCTCAAGATTGCCGATTTTTACGACGAGGAAGTCGAGACGTCCATCAACGCGATCAACAAGAGTTTGGAGCCGATCATTATCGTCGTCATGGCAACGGTCGTAGGGTTTATCGCGGTGGGGATTATGCAGCCGATCATGAACCTCTCCGAAACCATCGAAAACTCCTAGGGAAAAACTCGCGTAGGCGCGAACTCCTCGCCGTATCCTCCGTTCCTCGCTCAACGTGCTTGCCAGCACGCCTCGCTACGGTACTCGGATTCGGCTTCGGATTTCATCGCCTACGCGAGTTTTTCCGTGCGGGAGGGGAGTGTGGGGGCAACTCGGACTCCTCGCCGTATCCTCCGTTCCTCGCTCGACGTACTTGCCAGTACGCCTCGCTACGGTACTCAAATTTAACTTCGGATTTCATCGTTTGCAAGAGGTTTTCCGTGCGGGAGGGGAGTGTGGGGGCAACTCGGACTCCTCGCCGGATTATGCGTTCCTTGCGGGCGTGCTTGCCAGCACGCCTCGCTACGGTACTCGGATTCGGCTTCGGATTTCATCGTTTGCAAGAGGTTTTCCGTGAGGATGCGGGGCAGGGGACCGGCTTGCCGGATTCGGCCTATTCATTTGTAGGCGTATTCTCCCAATGAAAAAAATGAACGGCGAACCGTTCATTTGTTTAACGCATGGCAATTACGCCGCCTTTGACGGGCTACCCATAACGGCCTCCAAATCTACGGTGGCATTTTTTGCTCACTGCTTCTGTTCTACGGCCTCGCGGTTCCGCCGTTCCGCCGCTTGCAAGACCTTTTCCTGAGCCAGCATTTCTTCCATGAGTTTCGAAAACCGGAGGCGTTCCTTTCTCTGGATGGCATCTTCATCTTTGGCCTGCTCCGCGTCCGTTGCATTTTTTTTCGCTCCTGGAGCGTTGATGATGCCGTTTGCTTCAGTGGACACTTTCACGAGATCCGCTTCGAATTGTTTTTGGGCGTCGAAAAGTTCTTTTTGGAAGGCTTCTGCGTTCGGTTTTCCCGTGAATTTCTGCTGGATGGATTGGAGTTTCGCATCGAATCATTGGGCGAGATCGGTATATTTTTTTTCGATATGGTCTCGATCGGCTTGGGGCAGTTCCCCAAAATTTTTCGAAGCAGTGGCTTCTTTGAAGCTGGCTTCCGCCGCATCGATACCGACAAACGCGAGCCGGTCGGATTCACGAGAAAAAGTCGTGCCACCCGGCATGGGTTCGACCGGTTTGGCATTTTTGTAATAATTCTGCGATGCCGAATCGATTTCATTTTGTTTTTTTTGCTCCTCGTCTCGGGCTTTTTGTTCCCGTTCTTCGGGGGTTTCCATTTTTTTCAACGGAACGTCTTCGACTCCGTCCGGTTTCCCAAAAGATTCCGGTCATTCTTTAGGCGCCATATGAAAGGGGGTTAATACGGGCATTTTCCCATATATTCCAAAAAAATTCAAATTATCCGAGCAGTTTTCGCAATATCTCCAGAATCCTTGTTAAAACGATGAAATCCGAAGCCAATTTTGAGCACCGTAGTGAACCGTACCCCCGTACGGTGAACGAGGAGCGGAAAAAATGGCAAGGAGTTCGCGTTTTAACAAGGATTCTATATGCAAATAACGAATTCGCCTTTCTTTTCGTAGGGAATCGTGCCCGAGTTGATTTCCCCGAGCGTCCCGCGCACGAATTGTTCGAATTTTTTGGTGAGTTCGCGGCCGACGACCACGGGACAGTCCGGACCGAAGACGTTTTGGAGATCCGCGAGCGTCCGCTCGATCCGGTGGACGGATTCGTAGATAATCACCGTATGATCTTTGTCCTTGAGGCTTTCCAGAAGGGTTTTCCTTCCCTTCTTGACCGGCAGGAACCCGAGATACGTGAAATGGTGCGTCGGAAGCCCGGAACACACGATGGCGGAAAGCAGCGCGGAGGCTCCTGGTACCGGCGTAATTCGGATGCCGGCTTCGGCCGCTTGCCGTACGAGGCCATAGGCCGGATCAGAGATGCCCGGAGTCCCGGCATCGCTGACGAGGGCGATGTTTTGTCCGGACAAGAGGAGTTCCACGATATAGTCCTGCCGGTCGTTCGACGAATACGAATGGTAAGACAGCAGTTTTTTCGGAGCGATTTCGTAATGTTTGAGGAGCATGCCGGTATTTCGGGTATCCTCGCAGGCGATAATGTCCGCTTCCCGGAAAATCCGGAGCGCTCGCACCGTGATATCTTCCAGATTCCCGATGGGGGTCGCCACGACAAAAAGTTCCCCGATCTCGCCGGAGGCCTTGGGAATCACGGATTGCTTCTTGGAAGCCGAAACCTCAGCGGTTGGCGTTGGCCTGGTCGCGGACGGCTTCCTAGAGCCCGAGCTTGTCGCGGATGACGTTCACTTCATAATAGAGATTTTGGTCTTTTTTGAGAATGGATTCAAGCTTACGGCAAGAATAGAGCACCGCCGAGTGGTTGCGGCCGGAAAAAATATTCCCGATGCGCTCGTAGGTGTAGTTCATCTTGTTCTTGAGGAGGTACATGGCGACCTGTCGGGGAATCATGTATTCCTTCTGGCGTTCCTCGCCGAGGATGGACTTCTTGTCGATGCCGAAGTGCTCGCTGACCGCGCTCACGAGTTCGTCGTAGCTGGTCGTGGAATTGCGTTTGCTCTTGGCGAGGTTGATCCCGTTCGTCATGCCATTTCGGTTCATTCGGGCGGAGACGTTTTCCAGGGTCGGCGGCGTTTCGTGGAGCTCGTATTCCGCGATGATCTGATTGAGGATGCCTTCGAGTTCCCGGACGTTGGAATAGGCATTGTACGCGATATATTCCGCGACTTCTTGGGAAATGATGAATTCCCGGCTCCGGGCTTTTTCTTGGAGGATGGCGAGGCGGGTCTCGAAATCCGGTACTCCGATATCGACGATGATTCCCCATTCGAAACGGCTCTTGAGCCGAGGTTCGAGTTCGGTCAATTCCCGGGGGGAACGGTCTCCAGAAAGGATGATCTGCCGTCCGGACTCGTACATGATGTTGAAAATGTTGTAGAGCATTTCCTGGGTCTGGGTCTTGTTGGCGAGGAACTGCACGTCGTCGATGATGAGCACGTCGATGGAGCTGTATTTTTCCTTGAGCTTGTCGACGGTCCGCTTCTTGACGGATGAGACGTAGTCCGAGAGGAACCGGTCCGCGGTCGTATAGATGATTTTTTTGTCTTTGAATCGGGTCTTGATGGCATTGCCGGTACCCTGAAGGAGGTGGGTTTTTCCGAGTCCGACGTCCCCATAGATATAGAGGGGATTGTAAGCGGATCCCGGTCGTCGGGTCACGGCTTCGCACGCGGCGAAGGCGAGCTGGTTCGAGGGGCCTACGATAAAATTGTCGAGCCGGTACTTGTCGTTGATAATGCGGGCGTTGATGCCGCCGACTTCTTCTTCTATGGAGATTTCCTCGTCTTTTCCCTTCTTGGAGAGATCCTTGTATTCCTTGATACAGTCGATGACGAGGGAATTGCTTGGATTTTCGATGTTGCGGTCCACTTGGAATTCGATATTTCCGGCTTCCGGAACGAATAGCTTCACGGCTTCAAGCACTTCTTTACCGAATTTGTGGGTAAGGTTGTCCCGCATGAACGCGGATACGACCCCGAGGACGATGACGCCTTCGATTTCGCCGAGATATGAGATCTTTTTGAAATAGGTCAAAAAATCCTGTTTCCGGATGGTTTGGGCGAGTTGCTTTACGATGTTGCGAAGTACCTGGTTTTCCATTCTGCGATTCGGTGGGATGAGTAGGTTGTAGGTTTATCCTTTTATGACCGGATGTCAAAAATTAAAACCGCCTTGACGGCAATTCTTGAGCAAATATTTTGTTCGCTCTACCGATGCGCACTGCAGTGGGAAAAGAAGAACGCAATGTCAAAAACTTATAGGGTGGCTTTTTGACAATTATATCACAAAAAAATTCCATTTTCAATGTTGGAATTCTTGTTTGAATTTGCCCGGTTTCAAAGCGTGGTTTTGGTGAGCTTCGAGGGTTCGGTTTTCTTAAGTGGCGACACTGTATGCAAAACCGCTCCGGTTGCAAAAGATTTTTTCGGGAAATAATCCGGGATTGACGGCAGGCGTTTATCGACGGATTACGGGTATGCGTAGATATTTCCCGGAACTTTCCAGATACGCCTGCAGGCATTCCAGCAATGCCGAAACCTTTCCTTGGGAATCCCTATTGACTTTTTCCATACTTGCGTAGCATACGGTACATGTTCTCTCCTCTCCTCAACTTCGTACTCCGCGGACTCACGGTGACCCGATGGAGCAATTTTCCCAGGATAGAGCGCCCGAATTCCCTCGATCACATCACGTTTTCCCTGCACGTCGCGTATCTGCTCGCCGACCTCGTGGAAGAAGCGACGGAAGCCCGGTATGACCGCATCGACATTTTCAAACGGGCGCTTTTTTCCTTGCTGTTTACGTCGGCGTATTCCGATATCAATTCCGACGTCAAATCCCGCCTCAAGCGCGAGCACTCCGAGATTTATGCCGAACTCTGCAAAAACATGCATTCGGGAGTCCTCTCTTGGAAGCTCGGCGGGGGAGTCGGGGAAGAATTCGAAGCGTTCGTAAATACCCTCGAATCCGGCGCTCCAGCCCCGAAGGAGCAGGCGATCCTCTCCTATGGGAAATATGTTTCCGCCTATTACGAAGCAGAATTCAATGGGAGAATCTATCCCGAAGTGTACGCGGGTCCGCTTACGACAATCCGGCTCCGCCTTGCCGAACCGAGATTCGCCGAATTCCGCAAGCATATCGACGTGACGAAGGATTCCGGCGCCATCCGATTCCTCCTGTCCGTCCGGCGGCTCCAATCCGCGCTTCGATGGAATCGGCTCAAGCGGGCGTATCCCGTGTCGGTCATGTCGCACCTGTTCGTCGTGACCGTGATTTCGTTCATCCTGTTCCGTTCGGAGAAGCGGAGCGATGCGGAAGTAACGGAATCGATCCTCCGGTCCCTGTACCATGACGTGCCGGAGACGATTACCGGCGATATCATCACGCCGACCAAGAAGGCAACCCCCGGACTGGAGGACGTGATACGGGATATCGAAGAGAAGTTGGTCGAAGAACAGCTCCTCAACCATATCCGCGGCCACGCGTTCGAGAAATCGTACCGCGATCGGTTGCTCGACCCCTGGGGCGACGATCTCGGCAAATTGGTCAAGCAGGCCGATCACCTCTCGGCCTTTCTCGAAGCCAGGATCGAAGAGCTCGACAATCCGTTTGGGGAGCAATTCAAAAAAAGCCGGGAATCGATTACGAAGAGCATTTCCAAAAGCGCCTTCGAGGCACCGAAACGCCTTCGGGAAGATTTCGAATTGGGCATTCAGACGCACTTGCCGGATTTCTCCATTTCCGAGCGCATCTAACCACGTTATATTTTATGGAACAATTATTTCCTTACGCGAACGGAACGCTCCCGAAACTGTTTACCGAGACGGATGCCCTGGTGGGGAAGTATCGGCAAATCCTTTCGTCGTGAAAATTTCTCCATACCGGGGAAATAGACAACCTCAAGTCGGTATTTCAAGAAGAAATATACGACGTGCAATCCCTGGGATTGCTCATGGAGCGGGAATATGAAAACGTTCGGGCTCCCGAGCAGGAAAAAGCCGAGACGGCCGCGATGATCAGCCAGATGGCGGAACTCCGTACCGTGTATTTCCAAATGCAGGTTTCCGACGTACTCCATACGACTTCGCTTGGGTCTTCGTTTTTTTCGGAAGCCATGGAATATTTCGAAAAATACGAAGACGTCAAGGGATTCGCCCCGTTTCCTCCGGATGAACAATTCGAACTGTTCACCATCCTCAAGCGGGATTTTGCCAAATTCAATGCGCGATTGGAAGGATTGAAGGCGAGTTATATAGCGCATATATCCCCCATAGATCGAAAGCTCAGAATCCATCTGAATATCGAAACCCGAGGCCATGAAGAGGAAAAGGCGGCGCTGGCTGAGAGGGGAATGCCATATGAACTTGGCCGTTATGCATTTATCCGTTCGGTCAAGGCCGAATCCTACCGGACGGTGCTTAGGGATTTTTTCAAGACGTTCGAGGCCGATTTCGCGGCGATATCCCGGAGGGCGTTTTCGCACCGGATTGATATTTCCATTATCCGGTCGATGAAGTAGTGGCGGACCGAATTGATCTTTATTTGCTAAATTAAGATCAATTACTCGCTTGTATTATTGCATTCAGTGGCTCAAATCGTAGTTTTGGCCCGAGCGTTTCCCCCGACTTGCTTGGAAATGACGTTCGCACATTCGTTTTGCCGTTCTTGATACGGTTGAAGCGGTACCTTGGGAATCTTGTCGGGATATTGTTCTTGAAAACTTTTTTTGGAAATCTCCCGAGGTTGGGTATCTCTGGATTCGGGTCATCGGTTACCTGATTCTGAAACTGGAAGTGGTCACATTTTTATGGAAAATAATAGTACGATATAGCCTGCTTATCGCACTATATCACGATAGATTCATATAGCAAGAACGATAGTATCCATGTGCATGGATACTGTGATTTATACCCAGCGGGAATCGGTTTCCCGGTTTTTCCAGCCACGTATCCGGACACCTTTTATTTTTTTCTCCGGTCACTTATTCCCGATAAGCTCCCGAAAGAAGAAAAACAAAACCTGTTCCGAATCCGTAACCGTAAAATACCGAAAACCAATTCCCGTTGGGTATAATCATTTATCCGAAATTCAAAAAATTCCTAACGGACTTTTCCGATGCTCCCGCTCTGTGAGTTCGAGCCGTCCGTTTTGGACCAGGAACAATTTTTTGCGATTTCCCCATAGCACTTTTCTCGTCAATTTTGCAAAATGTCCGCAGGGGATGTTTCAACGCGTTTGGCTGCATTTGGATTTACATCCGGGGTATTCCGAATTTCAAATCAGAAATTTGGAAGTTTTTTGGAATCTTTGTTTTCCGGTTTTTTCTCCAGATTGAAGAAATCTTCCGTTTCCGGTCATGACATGGGTATTTCGATTAAAAAGTAATATCGTCCAGCATTTCGCGTACCGCTAACCGATCTGTCTCCCGGTCTTCGTTTTCCAAATGGGACCGCGAGTCCTTTTCGATGATATTTTCATATTCCGTAACGATTTTCAAGATATTCGCCATACGTTCGGCATCGAGCTCGTCCGAATGGGATAGGATTTCAATTTTTTGAGCCTCGCTCAAAGCGTAGGTCGAACCAAGGCGTTTCTCGAAGAAAGCGTACAGTTCTAGATCGGCCGTTGCCACCATATACGTCGTATTATTATGAAATATTTCCGATTTCGAAAAATTCGAATTACCGAAATCTCGTGAAAAATTATCGTTTCTCCGTAACCTAGGGCGATTATATGTATTTTTTTAAAAAACATATAAAAACCCTCCGCGTTTCCGAGAAGGGTTTTCTTTGGCTTTCCGCCGTTGTTCGCCACAGGTTGATAAAATGGCTATACTTCTATGGTTTCCATGTCCTTGCAGGCGAAAACGACGGTTTCCGAACGGGTTCGGGCGTCATTGGCTTCGGCAAGGATAGCGTCGATTTTCGCGTCGTCGGCATTGGGGTCATGGTGGGTGAGTCAGATGTGCCCGACCCCGCAGTATTCCCCGAGCCGCGTGACGTACTCTCCGGTTCCGTGGCCGTATCCGGCGGTCCGTGCTTCATAGGTTGGACGATCGTATTGGGCGTCCCCGATGAAGAGGTCGGCGCCGGAGATATGGTCCCGGAGGGCGTTCGAGATGCCGTCGGTGTTTTCGTGGTCCGTGAGGAAGACGAAGGTTTTGCCGGTGGGACGTTCTTCGAAACGGTAGCTGATGGTGTGTTCCGGATGCGCGGTCTTGATCATCTTGACGATCAGGCACTCCGCTATCGGATATTTTCCTTCCCCGACGGGGATGAGGTTTCATTTTTTTTCGAGCCGTTGGAATTCGTCGAGTTCCATTTTCTTTTTCCCTCCTTCCGGATGGAAAACGAGAACGGTTCCCGCCGGGTGGTCGATCTTCATGAAGCTGAAGTGGGATTTCACTTCGACCGAATCCAAAGGATGGAACGGAGGCTTCATAAGGGTTTCGAGCACTTCCTTGGGTCCGACCGTCTGGTCGACCGGCCCGAGCAATTCCATGTGGATGGACTTGATATAGGTCGGAGGGGCCAGAAGGAGTCCCTGGGTATGGTCATGGTGATAGTGCGTGAAGAGGGTGATGATTTTTGAAATGTTCCCTTCCCGCAGGAGCTCCATGCTCATGGGATAGTATCCGGTTCCGGCATCCACCGCGAGCGCGAGGCCCGGTTGCAGGCAATCGGACTGGATTCGCAGACAGGTGGTGTTGCCGCCGTGGACGGTACGGTTGGCGCGACAAATGGCGAGGGATCCCGCCGTTCCATAGGTAGTGACTTTCATAGGGTGGTTCCGGTTACGGACGAAAACGGTGGTGGAAAGCCGGGGGTATCGTAGCAGGTTTTGGGCGGGATGCAAGTTTGGGAGTGGGGGACTAGGCACGGATTCGGAGTTTTTCGAGGTTTTCGATATGGGCTTCGAGGCGGGATTTTTGGAGTTGGAGGGCTCATTGGCCTAACGCGTTCTCGGCGGTTGCAGCCTGGAGTGCCAATTCTTTATCCATAGCTTCGAGCTCCTTGGTATGGTTACTGAGAAAGGCCTTGATGCCTTTGGTGATTTCCTGAGTTATTTGGGAAAGCCACAATTTTTGGGATTTTCTGAATTCTGCAATGAGTTTTTCGTAACATCCGTAAATCAGCCTGTAGGATCCGTCACGCAATTTCCGTGAATGCGACCGGTTTTTCTCGGTATCGCGATCGAAATCGTCCAGCAATTTCGATATTTTTGGAACGAGGCATGTCATATCGTCAATTTTCTTTGAAATTTCGGAGATTTGAGTGGCGACGACCCCCGGTTTTTGGACATCATCGAGGGACATACGCACGAATGTTTCGAAGCCGCTGCTCAGGGATATGATTTCCGACTCGATGCGGCGAATCTGATCCACTATATCCGATACGGTATTCCTCACTGCCGTCCCCGTAATTTTGAACAATGATATATACCCAACGGGAATCGGTTTCCCGGTTTTTCCAG
>CAIVSN010000083.1 GCA_903908595.1 uncultured bacterium | reverse complement strand
GTAACTGCTCACTGGACCCCCTAGGCGAGCGATTTCCTGAGTTCGTGGTATTTGGCGAAGAAGTCGTCCGGGTGTTTCGCCTTGAGCGACAGCAGGACGGTGGCGAGCACGCCGAAAGCGTCGGCTCACTTCTGTGTCTTGGATCCCTGGCTGATTTTCCGTTTGAGGACGAGGGGGCGGAGCATCCGTTCCGCCTGGTTGTTGTCGGAGGGAATCCCGGGCCGGGAGAGGCAGACGAAATACTCGTCCTCGTTTTTCGCGAGGCTTTCCTTGAGGGTTTTGAGCTTCTCCGGATCCCCCTTTTTCACGATGGCCAGTTTCCGGAAGGAAGCCCGGAGCTTCGCTTCCGCCTTCGCGATCCGTTCCGTCCTCCATTCTCCCGTCTTCCCGTGGCGGGCGTTCTCTTCCTTCCGGATTTTCTCGAGGGAAGCGTAGGTTTTCGCGAAGGCTCCGTAGATTGCGGCGCAGCGCTTCCTCTGTGCTTCCTTGAGGGAGGGGGAATCCTTCAGGTCCCGGAATTTCCTGAGCGGGTGGGCCCAGCAGAGCCCGTGGCAACCCTTCGGGGAGAGGTTCCGGTACGCGCCGTAATCGTCGGATACCAATACCCGGCCCTCCGGCCCTTTCCCGAGGAGCTCTTCGGCATTCCCTTTCCCTCGGCTCCTTCCGGCGAGGAACGCGACCTCGCTTCCGGGACCCGGGTTCGTCATTCCCCAGAGATAGTTTCCCTGCTCCTCCTTCGCGACGGGATGGCCGGTCTCGTCGCAGTGGACGGTCCCGCCGTTCCGGATCCTTTCCCTGATCGCCTCGCATTCCGGAACCAGCCTCGCCTTTTCGGTTTCCAGGACGTTCGCGATCTCCCCGTCGGATACCGCGATTCCCGCGAAATCCGAAAGGAAGCGGGAAATCTGCGAGTACGACTGGTTCTGGATGACCGATTGGTAGCAGGCGAGGGCCCGGACGTTTTCCCCGAGGGAAACGGTTTGGGGCGGGATGGGAACCGAGGATTTCCGCTTTCGGCAATGCGGGCAGTATCCGGTTCCGATCGAGAGTTTCGTGACGGCGCGCAGGAGGATTTTCAGGGTTTCGAGCGATGGGATGTCCTCGGAGAACCGGACTACGGTTTTCGCTTTCCCGAGCGCGTGCCCGCAGTCCGGGCAGGCGGAAACCGGGATGTTTTCGGTTCCGGTGACCTCGGATTCCCCCGGGGTTTTCCGCCGGTAGGAGAAGGGAGGGCGTTTTTCTTTCGGTCCCGCGGGAGCGGGGAGGGAAACCGGGGAATCTTTTTCGGACCGTCCCGGGGGATCCTTTCGCTTGTGCTTCCCGAATACCATCCGTTCGAGTTCGTCCACGCGGAGCTTCAGGGTTTCGTTTTGCCCGGCAAGGAGGGCGTTCTGTTCCCGCAAGAGTTCGATAACCCCGGATTGCTCGGCTATTTTGGATTCCAGCCTCTTCGTGTGTTTCCGGTCCTTCGCGTTTTCGTACATCGACTTGAAATTGTTCCGTTCGGTACGGAGTTTTTCCACGAGTTCGCGCAGGGATTCTTCGGTATGTTTCGGCATGCGTCCATTGTACCGATCGGATCCCGATGTAAAGCCGGTTTCAAGCCGGAACTTAGGCATGCCATATGGGAATCCCGACCCTCGATCCCACTAAGGAATCCCATGTGGATACGGTTGGGATACGGCGCCGTACGGCGCTGTTTCCCACCGGGAACCCTTCGCGGAAACCCGGACCCCCGAAAAACCACGGGGAAGCCCGTTGGAATGGGGAGTCCGAAAAATCCGATACGATGTCAAGGCGAAATTTAGGGGGGGGTCCAGTGAGCAGTTACTCCCATAAGAATTGCCAAATACAAAATAGTACCTATAGTAAAAATCGCATACCAACACCAATAGGAGTAAAAAACGATGGGCAACCATACCAATGTCGGCCATTCCGCCGCCCGGATTTCCGCGAATGTCGGATTCTGGGGAGTGAAACAAATAGTGAAGCTGATCCGGCACGTCTTCGTCCGAATCTGGTGGGCGATGTTTCCCGGGAAGGGAGTGAATTTCCCGGGCATGAGCCCCAGAACCAAGGGCCAGAAAATCATCAAGCATATCGCCGTGTGGGGGGTGCGTCGAAAGCACGCTCCGCCCCCGGCGAAATGGGATATTCTGGCCATGGCGGACCATATCCGCATGAATTTGCTCCCGGTACTCGACGGCAGGAAACTGCCGATTGACAAACGGAGGATGGACAAAGATACGTGGGATCATGTGAAATCCGTGTTGGATTCTCACGGGATTCCCTACGTTATCATCTGAATCTAAGGCGACGGCCGACCCCTTGCGGGCCGGCCTTTTCTCTGCGCGTAGGCGTTCCGGCGGAATGGGTGGAAACCAAATTTGTCGAGCAGATCTGGTGCAACCGACCCATTCTAGTCGCCCCAGCGGCTTTTGGCCCAGTTTCTCAAATCCCGCTCTTCCCGTACGCCGAGCTTCGTATCGATAGTGCTTCCCGCGACCACGATATGCACGGGGAGCACGAATTCCTGTTGTCGGAGGAATTCTTTGAGGTCCAGGAGGTCCTGTTTGCTCGCTCACTTCGGAATGTTCAGCACGATGGGCTTGACGTCCGCTTTGACGGCGGGGCTTTCCGGGGTAGCGAGTTTTTTGCGGACCTTGTGCGACGCGCTAAAGAGCCCCATCTCCATGGCCTGCGTGCGGAGCGTGGTAATGCTGAAGGTCTTGAGCGTCTGGGCGATCACGGAGATTTCCCCGTTTTCCTCGTTGCACTTGAGATTGCCTTCGACGACGGCGATGAGGTTGTCCTGGAGCAGGTTCCCGAGCGCTTCGTAGTCCTTCGGAAAAATGACGATGCTGAACCGGAAATGGATCCCGTCGCAGAGCGCGACGCACATGAGTTTGCCGGTCTTGGTCTGGATTTTTCGGACGGATTGGACATAGCCGATATAGCGGACGCGGACGAGTTTTTCCCGCTCTTTCGACTTTGGCTTTTCCACGTCGTCGGCGACGGGCAGGGGAGCGGGCTTTTTGGGCTCGGGAGCGGGAACGGCAGCCGGTGCCGGGGGAGCGTCGGATCCAGGTTCGCCGTCGGTCGGCATTTCTCCGCCTTCCGCCGGGATCTCGTGCGACCGCGTCTGCTCCGCGAGCTCGAAATCCTTGAGGAATTGGAGCGCGGTATCCTTGCCGATGGTCCGGCGTTCGATGAACGGCCCGAGCCCGTCGAGCCCGTGGCCGGAAACGCTGTATCCGATGCTGAGCTTTTCTCCCGTGATTTTCTCCTCGTAGGACATGGCCGGTGCCTTCTCCAGGCTGAATTGGAGATGGGAAAAATCATGATCTCCCGAGCTTCCCATATCGAAAAGCCCGATCTGCGAGCTCTGCTTCTTGGCTTCGAGTTCCTTCGTATAGGAGATCATCGTGCCCATGGACTTGAGCAGGCTGCCGCGCTCCCCGAACCGGTCGAGCGCCCCCGAGAGGATGAGCGCTTCCAGGGATTTCTTGTTGACGACGTCGCCGGCGGTCTGGGCCATGAGTTCGAGGAGGTTGCCGTACGGCTTCGCTTCCCGCCCTTTCCGGATGGTTTCGATCGGCCCGTCGCCGAGCCCCTTGATCGCCTTGAGCCCGAAGCGGATGTTTTGCTTGTCGATAAAAGTAAAATGCTTGTGGGATTCGTTGATGTCGGGCGGGAGGATTTCGATTTCCTTGCTGGTGCACTCGTCGATTTCCATGGTGATGCGCTCCATGTCGTCCTCGTCCGAGATCATCAGCGCCGTCATGAATTCCGCCGGGAAATACGCCTTGAGGTAGGCGGTCTGGTAGGAGATGAGCGCGTAGCACGCCGCATGCGACTTGTTGAACCCGTACCCCGCGAACGGCTCGATGATGTCCTCGAATATGTACTTCGCGAGGTCGGTGCTGTGCCCTTGCGAATTCGCCGCCTTGATGAATTTTTCTTTCTGTTCCATGAGGAGGTCGATCTTCTTCTTCCCGATGGCCCGGCGCAGGATGTCCGCTTCGCCGAGCGAGAAGCCGGCGAACGCCTGTACGAGCTGCATGATCTGTTCCTGGTAGACCGCGATTCCCTGGGTGGGGCGGAGGATGGCTTCGAGCGACGGGTGCGGGTAAGAGACGTTTTCCTTGCCGGATTTCCGGGCGATATAGGTCGGGATATACGCCATCGGTCCCGGACGGTAGAGGGAAACCATCACGATGATGTCTTCGAATACGTTGGGTTTCAGTTCCCGGAGGTACTTGCGCATGCCCGCCGACTCGAACTGGAAGACTCCGGTCGTGTCGCCGTCGGCAAATACCTTGAAGACCTTCTTGTCTTCCATGTCGAGCTTGAGCAGATCCACGTCGATGCCGTGGTGGTCGCGAACGATGCGGAGGCACCGCTTCATGATGGTGAGGTTCCGAAGCCCGAGGAAGTCCATCTTGAGCAGCCCGAGCTCTTCGAGCGGGTATTGGGAAAGCTGCGTGACGATCGTGGCGGTATCCTTCGGCGGATGCTGGAGGGCACAGTAGTTGGTAATGGGCTCCGGCGCGATGATGACGGCGCAGGCATGGACCCCGAGCTGGCGGACGGTACCTTCGAGCTTGAGCGCTTGGTCGATGACCTTCTTGTAGCGGGCATCGCCTTCGTAGGCCTGCTTGAATTCGATGGATTCCTGGAGCGCGTCGATGAGCTTGGTGCCGGGCCGCGACGGGATGTAGCTCGCGAGGAGGTTCATCTCCGAGAAGGGGATTCCCAGCGCCTTGCCGGCGTCTTTGACCGCCGCGCGGGCCGCCATGGTCCCGAACGTGCAGATCTGCGCGACGCGGTCGGCCCCGTACTTGAGCCGGACGTATTCGAGCACCTTGTCCCGGTCGTCGTCCGCGAAGTCGACGTCGATGTCCGGCATGGAGATACGCGCGGGATTGAGAAACCGCTCGAAGAGGAGCCCGTAGGGGAGCGGGTCGATGTCCGTAATACCCGACACGTACGCGAGAATCGCTCCCGCTGCGGATCCCCGGCCCGGCCCCACCGGGATTTCGTGGTCTTTGGACCAGTTGATGAAGTCGGAAACGATGTTGAAATACCCGTTGAAGCCCATCAGGTCGACGACCGTGAGCTCGTATTCGAGGCGGTTGATGCGTTCCTGTCGGTAGGTGTCCCAGCCGGCGATGATTTCCCGCTTGCGGGGCGTCTGGGAGACGAGGGAATAATCGACGAGCTCCTGGAGGCTCATGGCGGAGAGTTTCTTTTCCGGGGCCGGCACATCCTTCTTGTGGATGAATTCGGTGATGATTTCTTCGGAAATCCCGAACTGGTAGCGGTAATTGAGTCCCCGGTAGCATATCCGGCGGAGGTTCCATTCCTCGGCATTGAGGATTCGCATTCCCGACGGGAGATTGCGGATGTATTCCTCGTATTCCAGGTGGACGTCCGCGTCGAGCTCGAAGGCGGGAATGAGGGTCTTGCCGTATTCGATGTCGAGGTTGATGGATTCGGCGATTTTGACGGTGTTCCGCGCGGCTTCCGGCACGTGGGCGAACAGTTCGGCCATTTCTTCCGGGCTCCGCAGCGAATAATTCCCTTCGATGAGGGTCGGGCGGTCGGGATCCTCGATGGAACGCCCATCGCCGATGCACGACAGGAGGTCTTGGGCTTCGTTGTCCTCGGGCGTCAGGTAATATGCGTCGTTAGTCCCCACGATCGGGATGTGGAATTCCCGGGAGATCTTCACGAGCGTGTCGTTGATCTTGGTCTGGGCCCCCCGGTCGGGATGTTCGATGATTTCGAGGTAAAAATGCTCCTTGCCGAACAATTCTTGATAAAAACCGATCCGTTCCAATATGAATTCCGTGGATTTCCCGGTCGTCACGTGCTGGGCGATTTCCCCGAAGTGGTTCCCGGAGAGCCCGATCAGGTCGCTCCCGTACTGCTGCAGCAGGTCGAAGTCGATGCGCGGCTTGAAGTAGAATCCCGTCAGGTAGGATTCGCTGACGATCTGGATGAGGTTGCGGTAGCCGTTCACGTTCTTCGCGAGGAGGACGATCTGGTAGGTCGAATTGTCCTTGTCCCGGTTCGTCCGGCCTTTGGAGGCGATGGTGCATTCCACTCCGACGATGGGTTGGATTCCGGCTTCTTTGGCGTACTTGTAGAATTCGAACGCGCCGTAGAGGTTGCCGGCGTCCGTGATCGCCACGGCTTTCATGCCGAGTTCTTTTGCTCGCGCTACGAGCTTCTTCGGGGTTCCGAGGCCTTGGAGAAAGGAATAGTGCGTATGGTTGTGGAGGTGGACGAAGGTCATGGAATTCCGGGTTCGGGGAGGGGAGGATTCAAAAGCGGATTGTAGCGTTTTTTCGTGGAATGGAAAGGGGATTTGGGCGGAAAGGGTTGAATTTTTTGAAATGGATAATTGGAATGGGTTTGTGCCTTGTGGGAATGGCGATTAAAAATCCCCCGGATGGCGGGGGATAGTCATAATTATTTCGCAGCCTATTTCAATCCGCAGTATATCTGTACTTTTTGCGTGGTTACGACCCATGGGGCATAATCGGCATGGCCGTTGTTCGTAGAACTGCCCCAATGATAGGCATAATACGCAAACCACCAATTGCCTACGCCCATGGTTGCCATGCTGCCCCCGACGTATGCCTGTACTTGGGGATACCCGTAGTTATTTTGTCTTGGATTGTTGTTGTATGGGTCCCCTCAGCAGACGGCTACCCCGTCGATAGTAGTATCGGTATTGGTATAGTCCAACGCCCCGAGATCATTTGCGACGCTCCAGCTCGCTTTTGGAAATATGTCGGTATCGAGAATGGCATTGGCCACCGTAGTGCTTCTGTAAGTGTAAGCTGCCATACCGTAATATTGTCAATTTCCAGTGTAATCCGTAGTATTGTTTTTTACGCGGGTCAGGAATTGTCCAGAAGGACATCTGGCGTATAATGCGGCGTTGTGTACGGATCACCATGGGGAACCCGACCCGATAGATCAAGAATAATCCACGTAAATCGCTTCGCATCTGCCGACGCTTTGATTCCAGATAAATCAGCTCTGACAGTTAAACTGGCAAGTGTTCGCTTCGGGAGCGGCATTGACCCCGCTGGCAGTAAGGCTTGTTCCGATTGAGGCGCCGGAAAGCGAATACGTCGAACTGGCTCCGTAAAATTGAACGCCTCAGACTGCCGGCAGCCCCGTACAGTTGCCACTTACCTTGGAATTGCTCCCTTCCCCGTCCCTGCTTGTGCCGACGCTTCCCCCGAATTGGGCGACGATTACGGATTTCCCAAGTTCGACGAGGGTTTCGGTGCTTGTCGTGGCAAGGAGTTTCGCGACGTTCTGATTGCTCGTGATATCGGATCCGGAATACGCCCCCTGGAGCGCTTTCATCATGTTCGTGATTTCGCTCGTGCTGCTCGGGAGTCCGGTCGGATTCTTAGTCGTCTTGCTTCCGGTATACGCGGCCTGCCCGGGCACGAACGTGCTCCCGCCACGCAGGGCCTTCCCGTTGAAGACGAGCGTCCCGGAGAGCGAGCCTATGGGCACGGAAGCCCCGGCGCTGCCGCTGCTCGTGAGGATGCTCGGTACGGCGAGGACATAGATCATCCCTCCGGTGCTAGCCTTCGCGGAGAGCCCCCCGAAGTTCCCTCGGACGTAGGCCACGGTGGGGTTCCCGGCCTCGGCGTGGGCGGTACCCGCGAGGAATCCCGCGTCCGCGGCGTTCTGCGCGAGGTCGCCCTCGTATTCCGCACTGAGCTGGTAGGCCTTGCCTTCCGTGAGGGAAGAGTATCCGTACTCCGTGTTCTTCAGCGGGTCCAGCGGCTTCTTGTTGAGCCCGCCTCCGGCGATCGTCCCCTTGAAGTACTGCATGGCGTTCGGTCAGACCGTTCATTGGTTCCAGACGGCGCCCCCGAGGTACGTGACCGAGAAGGAACCGTCCGGAACGGGGTACGAGCCCGAGACGACCAGGGAAAGGTCCAATGACTTGGACGTTTGCGCGAGGTCGCCGATGCGGGCGGAGTCCCGGGCGCGGGAGGAATAGCCTCAGATGGCGAGGAACCCGATGGTACCGAGGATTGCGAGGATAGTTATTACAACTATAAGCTCGACGAGGGTAAACCCTTTGAGCTTCCGGGATGCGGAAGGTTTTTTGGAGTTGGCCATATGGGATATGGTAAAAAATAAAATGCCAGTCCGTACTAGTTTACGGCATGTTTTGTGGAAATCAAGAAGATTTCGAGGGGATCTAAAGAGAATTACATTTTCCCATTCATTCGCTCGACAACGATGATTTCCTATCTACGTCACATTCATGAGTTTCAACCTGACCGAATAGACCAAGTCGGAAATTTCTCCTTTGTAGAAATCCAATTCCCCAAGGGTTACCTCAGAGCGTTTCTTGTTCAAAAAAATCATGTAGCCAACGTCCAGTAAGACGAGGATGTCGAATTCAGTCCCATAAGCGTTTTCCAAAAGCTGGGGCACGTTGAAGACGTCGGATTGCATTTTTCAGGAATATTTTTCCAAGAATTTCCGGAGAATCTGATTCGCGTCTTTGGAATATTCGAATCATTCCGCCTCGCTTCTCGAAGCCAGTACGAACAATGGATAATTCACGGATTGGATATTCTCAACGTGTACTGGAAAATACAGTACCTCATCGAATCGGTCTTCCGTCCTTACGCTGATTTTCTCGGAGATAATACGGTTGATTCTGTCAATGTAGTATTCTGTTACCGTTTGGAGAAACCCGAGAATTTTCAAATCCTCCGGCAAGGAATGGAAAAATAATTTCGCTTCGGCGCTATGCGGTACCACCCCCTTGGGTTTCGGGAGTACGAATTCGCTTCAGGAAACGGTCAAATATCGGTTGGACATGGGCGAATGGGATATCGTTTGAACGAACGCGCTTTTTATACCGAATATTTCCCGGAAGTAAAATATTCCGGGGTTTTCCATTTGCCGATTGACGGTTGAAAAAATCCCCCGCCGGGCAATGGGAGGGGGATTATACCCAATAGGAATTGGTCTCCAAGCAAAATACGTTGCATCTTTGCTTGGAGACTAAGTTACAGTCTGGTAATGATAACCGATCCATTTCCGGTATTTCATACGGTGTTGGACTGGTTGGTTCAAGCATTGTACGACCCTCCCGACCCTCCCGATACCGACGAAGTATTGCAACCGCCACCTCAGGAATATCCTCCTCCGGCTCAACTCGCTCAGTGGCAGCATCAATCCGAACCGCTTCATCATCCAAATCCTCATATCCCATTGCAGGTGAGCCCGCCTACCCCACCGTTCGTAAAGCTATAAGAAACGGTAAAGGAGCTGCAAGTGCTCGTTCCCCCATTTCCAGTAAGTCCCGCACCACCTCACACGGAACTCGTTCATCAACCGTTGCCTCATGCTCATCCTGAACCTCCCGCGATCGATCAATTGCTACAGTTGGTTCAGCTTGCTGCGGTGCTGGCATCTATCCTTGACGAATACCATGGGGAAAGTGAATTGCCTCAACCCGCAATGACCAAGGGGGTATTGTCGCTTTTCGTAACGAATGTTCCTCCTCCTCCTCAACCGTAAGAATTGCCCCCTATTTGTCATACGAGAATTTTTATTTTTTCTCATTTCGCCAGGCTCACGTCTCATTGCATTATCGCTCATAGTCATCCTCCGTAATTACTCCCGTTACCTCATTGTGCTCCGGATGACTGGATGCGGTAAGTTGCGGTAGATGGAACGGTCCATTCTTGAATGCCGTTCACGCTCATGGTCAGATAGCTATTTTTCCAAGCGTTTGCTTCCGTACTGCTGTAACTGCTTAGGCAAGTGGAAAGTGCCGGCCCAGTATTTCCCGAAGTGCCGCATGAAGTGAACGTCTGATTCGTAAATGCATACAAAGGCGTTTCCCCTCCCACGCAACTCGCGCCGGCGCCACCGTCCGGACTCTTGCAAGTCCAGCTCCACGGCCCGGTCCCGGTGACCGATCCCGAAAGGGTTCCGACGGTACAGGTAGCCGATCCCGATACTGGAATTGAAGCGATAGTACCGCTCCCGTTCGCGGTTCCGCACGATGCGGCCGCCTTCCCATCGCCCGAACCGCTTCCGCCGACGCTTCCCCCGAACTGCGCGACGACCACGCTCGTCCCGAATTCCTTGAGGGAACCGCTGGAAGTCCCGAGGAGCGCCGCGACGCACTGGTTCGTCTGGATGTCGCTCGCGGCGTAGATCGCCTTCAATGCCGCCATCATGTTCGTGATCTCGGAATTGGCGTCGGATCCCGGGAGCTTCGACCCGGTGAAGACCGCCTGCCCCGGCGCGAACGTGCTCCCGCCCCGCAGGGCCTTCCCGTTGAAGACGAGCGTCCCGGAGAGCGAGCCTATCGCGAGGGGCGTCCCGGCGCTGCCGGCGCTCGTGAGGATGCTCGGCACCGCGAGGACGTAGGTCGTGCTCCCGGTGACCGC
>CAIVSN010000082.1 GCA_903908595.1 uncultured bacterium | reverse complement strand
TTATGGCTGAGCAAATAAAAATATTACCAAAATGCCAGACTCAATAACAACGATTTGAGACAAGGCATTTTTTGACAGTTGAATTACACATGTTGTGATGCCAGATTCAATAACAACGATTTGACAGAGCGCTTTCAAAAACAACAACTTAACAAAGATAGTAATACCAAATTCAGTTACATCAATTTGAACAAACGCATTCGAAAATAACAAATTAGAAAGCGTAACAATATGAAGCAAGGTAAGTATAATTTGAATGTTTGCTTTTATATATAATAAGTTAAAAAAAATAGAAATACCAAATCCTAATACTGAAATAGGTTTCAGTGCATTTGATAACGATGTGCAAATAGTTAAATAGTCGTAACTATCAACCCCTTCGCATCTTACGAAATATAGTGGCTCAAAAATCGTGGTTTTCATTAAAAGGAATGTGCTCCCAAGAGCCGAACAGGAGTTCCATCACTTGGGCATACCCGGCCACTTCTTGTTCGTCGCGAGATTCAAAGGATTTGATTTCCAGCCGAGCCAACAACGCCTCCACCTGCCCGTCAGTGAGTTTGCTGCCCTCAATGCGGGTCGATGACCCGATGCTTTCGATGGTGGCCACGTGCCGTAAGGCCAACAGGCGCTCGGGCGCAAGAGTCCCAAGGGCTTTCCACGAGCCCTTGAATTCGTCGATTTGGGAGATAAGGGACAGAATTTCCGCCGTAATGAACAGGGTTTGGAGATGGAACATATCCATTATCGTATCCATTTATATCCATTTCGAAAATCGAATTTGTGAAATTTCTCTATCGTCCCATTCAAATCCGAAACCGCCTTGCTAATCCAATAAAAAACTATAGTATACTATAGTTTTTTTAATCGCATTCCAACCTATGAACGAACCGCTTCCCACGGGGAAAACCCTGGGGCAACGACTCCGGGAAATCCGCACCAAATGACCGCGCGGAAAGATATCGCAGGAAGCCCTTTCGAATGAGCTCGGGATTCCCGTGATAACGTATATGAAAATGGAACAGGGACATACGAAGAACCCTTCTTTCCTCACCGTTTGGAAGGTTTGCCGGGCGCTCGGGTATAGTTTGGATGAGTTCGTGGAGGGGGTGGAGGCGAATAATTAATCCTAAAATCATACCATGGCCAAAGTAACAAAAGAAAAAAGCATCGAAGAAACCCTTTGGGAATCGGCAAATAAACTTAGAGGAACCGTTGAATCATCAGAGTATAAACATGTGGTGCTCGGGCTTATATTCCTCAAATTCGCGAGCGATAAATTCGAGGAACGCCAATCTGAGCTTATGGCCGAAGGGAAAGAGAAATACCTTGAAATCACGGAGTTTTATACGATGAAAAACGTATTCTATCTCCCGGATATTTCACGGTGGGGCTATCTCATCGAAAACGCGAAATCGGGGGATCTTGCCATAAGGATCGATACCGCTCTCGCTACGGTAGAAAAAAACAATCCCGCGCTCAAAGGGGCCCTCCCTGACAATTACTATTCGAGACTGAATCTCGATACCACGAAGCTCGCGTCCCTTCTGGATACCGTCGTGGGTTAGGAAGTTTAGTCTTTCAAGGTTTATTTATTTTTTTTAAAAAATATGTCAAAAGTTCTTCCATTATGAAAAATACGAATCAAAGATATAAGCATTTCAGTAATACAAATAGATGATAAAGATTATATAAACCTTACTGAAATGCTAAAAGATTATTCAGAAGATAGTATTAAAAATTGGCTAAGGTCAAAAGATACTATTGAATTTCTTTGAGCCTGGGAAAGTTTGTATAATCCAAATTTTAGAACGGTCGAATTCGACCGTTTAAGAAATGAGTCATGAACGAATAGATTTCAAATGTCTGTTTCCAAGTGGAAAGAGGCAACAAATGCAACTTGAATATTTTCAAAAAAATGAAAATATTGAGCTTGAACTTTTGCGCACAAAGATATAGCTTTTGAATTTGCCAGTTGGTTAAGTCCGATTTTTAAACTGTATATCATCAAAGAATTTGATAGGCTAAAAACAAATGAAGCAACCATTCAAAAAATAGAATGGAATACGAACAGAATTTTATCAAAAGTTAACCATTTCATACATACGGATTCTATAAAAGAAAACTTAGTTTTACCAAAAAAATTATCGCCAAAAGATATTTGAATAGTTTATGCGAGCGAAGTAGATTTATTAAATATTGCATTATTTTGAATAACTGCAAAAGAATGGGAAATACAAAATATAGAACTTGCAAAAGATTGAAATATGAGAGATTACGCAACGACTCAGCAGTTGGTTGTCTTATCAAACCTTGAAAGTTATAATGCTGAACTTATAAAAAATTGATT
>CAIVSN010000081.1 GCA_903908595.1 uncultured bacterium | reverse complement strand
GCCGTTCGTCCTTCTTTTACGGCTTGAATAGCGTTCTTTGCCACTTCCAGACTGATTTCAAACCACTCAGAATGGGAATTTTTAACATTTTCCGTTTTACGTTCGTATCCGGATCGTTTGAGGACTTCATGGACATTGTGATCGGAAAAATAGTTACCGCCATTCGTGACGGCCAGTTCCGCATACTCCAGGTTAAAAGGAATGTCCGCAGTTTTCGTTTGCTGTTTTATTCGGTCGTGGGCTGCCGAATCGATACGTTCTTTCTCGGGGTTTGGAGAATTGACCGTTGCGCTACCGATTTTTAAACGGCCTTTGTGATTTTCATCCGGGATAGAATATATATAAATTACGCCGTATGAAAAAGTTTCGTTTATTTCATAATTCGTATTGGAGTTTTTTAAATCTTTGGGCATGATGGCAGTTTATTAGGAGTTTTCTTCATGGGACCCAAAATTTCTATTGGGACCATTCGGAAATATTTGTATTGAACGTGATATCGCTATATATTTACTATTCGTTAAGCAAATGCATTGTATCAGTTTTCCCTTTATAGATAAATCGTTTTTCAACGGAGCAAGAAAATGTCTCACGTTCAAACCCCATCAACAGCGTACACAAAAAATTGCTTATACTCATTTCATAATAATTCACCTTTTTCCGAATATTACCCCAACAACACCTTCCAACCCGGAATCACCCGAATATTAAAACCATCCACCTCAACATCCTCTTCCCTATCGTACGTCACGGTTCATGAGATCCCCTTTCCGAATCGAATACTCGATGTTCTTGGTATCGAAATTCCCATATGCGAGGACTTCCGGAAACGAAAAAGGCAGCACGAGCAAATGGGTATACCTTCCGCGCAGTTCCGTACTGATTTCCTCGACGAGAAGCCTGGAACTGCTTCAGGAAATGACGATTTTGAATCCCTGATCCTTCAGGGTACGCAGGGCTTTCCTATATTCGTTCACGTTCTGTATTTCGTCGAAAAAGAGGAATTTCGGCTTTTTGCCGTAGAGCTCGTAGTGGGCATCGATGATATCGGCAAAATTCAGCGGGGCAAATCCGAGAAGTCGGAAATCCTCGAAATTCACGAAGGAGAAATCGGATCTCTCGTTTTTTTCCATTGGATGGTTCGTTACACATAAAGTAATATTTCTGTGTATTATGCGACTGCGCGGAATCCGGCATCGGGAAATGGATCGTGTCAATCAGGGAAATGACCCGTGCGTATTACGACCAGGCGGAAGAATAGGTTTTGACCGAGAAGATCCCGGGATAATTCGCGCTTGCGGGCTATTTCCCGAGCGCCAGAATCCCTCATTTCAGGTTCACGAACGCGTACTGCGGCTTCTCCGGGGGGCCATCCGCATCTGGAAATACCCGCTCGTTCCACCGCTGTGGCAATACAGCGCGAACACGGTGCCGTCGGGGTAGGTTCCGTTGAACATTTGCTCGGATACGTTCACGCTTCCTTCCACGGGATGCCCGATCATGTCGACGAGGACGAGCCGGTCGCCGAGTTCCGTTTTTTTGGCATGGTATTCGTCCCAGGTCCAGGATTCGAGGCCGTTGTTGCGGCCGAAGATGTTGCAGGCGTTTTTGTCG
>CAIVSN010000080.1 GCA_903908595.1 uncultured bacterium | reverse complement strand
GGGCTCAGGTCTATGTGCTCAATTTTTACTTCGAAATACTGCCCAGCGCTCAAAGAATAATTCTTTTCTTTGAGCGTTTCATATGATACTATTTCGGAAAACCCCTCTTTCGCTTCGTGACGGTTAAACGTACCGATAATCAACTGTTCCTCCTCCGGCGATAGCAGGGTTTTCTGGTTCTTCCCGTCCTTGACGGTCGTCCCGAGCTTCGAGGCGTCCATGAGTACGACGTCGCCTTTGGTATTTTCCCGATCCAGGAACAATATCGACACGTTCGTGCCGGTCGTCGCGAAGATGTTGCTCGGCATGGACACGACGCCCCGGAGCATTTTTTCGTTTACGAGCTTCTCGCGGATTTTTCTCTCGATTCCGCTCTGTGCGGTAATGAATCCCGTGGGCACGACGATTGCAGCCTTGCCCTTCACGGAGAGCGAGTACATGATGTGCTGGATGAAGAGGAGATAAATGGACATATTATCCTTGCTCTTCGGCGTGATTTTCGGGACCCCCGCGAAGAACCGCTCACGATTTTCCTTGGACTCCAGAGTGGCGTGCTCGTTGCTGAAGTCGAGCTTAAACGGAGGATTGGAAACGACGTAGTCGAATTTCATGAGCTGGTCGCCCGTCTTGTGGTATGGGGACAACAGCGTGTTTCACTGTATGATGTTCTGTATCGAATGGACGAGGTTGTTCAGGATGAGGTTCAACCGGAGCATACCGGAAGATTTCTGCGAAATGTCCTGGGAATATATCGTGCACCGCTCTTCGCCTATCGCGTGCGCCAGGTTCATGAGCAGGGTTCCCGAACCAGCGGACGGGTCATAGCAGGTCACGTTGCTCACGGGCTTGTCCACGAGAATGGACGCCATGATTTTAGCAACGGCATGCGGGGTGTAGTATTCGGCGTATTTTCCGCCCCCGTCCTTGTTGTAGTCCTTGATAAGGTACTCGAATATCGTGGAAAAGAAATCGAATTTCTGGTCGAAAATCCTCTCGAAGCTGAAGTTCACGAGCTGGTTCACGATGGCCCGGCAAAATCCATCCCGCTTGGAACTGTCGGATATGTACTGGCTCAGATCGTCGAAAAGCGTGATTTTGGATCCGGATTCCGTCTTGACCGAGAATATGTCCGCGTTGAACATGGCGATATCCCTGAGGGTACCGTCGAACACCTTCGAAAATTCTTCCTCGTTCTGGCGGTTGACCAACTGAGAGAGGAAATGTTCCCGCTTGAGCTTCGCGCTGCTCGGATTCATGCTCATGAGTAGCATTTCGTATTGCGAATCGGTAAATCCCGCTATTTCCCGTTCCCAGTTTTCCGCCTTTCCGAGCCGATCGTCCAGCCGTTTGACCTCGTAGCCGAACTTGTCGTTCATAAACTTATACAAAAACACCTGGGTAATGATTTTGAATTCGTTCCCGTCGTTCCCGAGGCCATTCGAGGCGCAGATGCCCTTGAGGTCGTCGATGAGATTCTTCGTTTGAAGCGTGAAATCCTGATTTATTAGGCTCATATTCCCTGGAATTGGTTAAGGTATTCTTTCGTTACGCAGTCGTTGACGTACTTTACGGATTCGGGACCGAACGCGATGCCATTCTTTTCGAAGCTGGACTTTACCATCTGGAGCACCATGCTTTTGAAGTACGGCTCATTGTCCAGCAATCGTTCGCTCAGCAGGATTTTTTCGTCGACCTGGATTTTAATGCCGTTCAGCAATTCTCCTAATTCGAATTCGCGGGAAGTGATGTTGCCATTTTCCAAAATCCGTTTGTGGATACGGGCGTATTTGGCATCGTTCCCGTATTTCATTTTCAGGAAGTCGTTCTTTCGGTTCAGGTCGTTGATCCTGCCGAAAAGCTTTTCGAGCGTGCCGATATTCTCTCTCATGTCTTCCTGGCTGATTTCGTCGAGGCGGTTCTTGCTGAATATCCGCTTCAGTTCCTCGTAGAGCGAAACGAACGCCGGGTCTGCTGGGTCGAAATTCCCTCAGAGCGCTTCCCTCGTTTTGCGGAGCATGTCCTTGAGCTGGTCGGAGATGATCAGTTCCTCTTCGGATACCTTGCGGAACTGGAACAGGATGTTCTCTAGTGCGACGTTGAGCAGGTTGCTGTTGTCGTGCTGGCTCTCCACGGCTTCCTTGAGGTTCAACAGTTCGAGGTGGCGGGACGTTTCTCCGTAGAGTTCGTTGAGCTTTTTGAAATCCACCGCTTCGAGCAGTTCGTAGTGGCCGTACATGCGGATGATATTGTAGAGGTTCCTGGCGCTTTCGAGCGCTTTCTTCACTTCCAGCACGTCCTTCCGATCCTGCATCTGACTGATCTGCTGGGAAAATATCTCGGAGTTCAACAGGTCGTAACGGAAGAGCTTTTCCTTAATGTCGGCAATCTCCGCCTCGATCTCTTCCTTAGAAGCGAACAAACCAGAATACGAGGCTATCTCATCGCCAAGTTCCAATTGCAATTCGTCGAGGTACGCCTTATTGGTGATTTCGAATTCCTTTCGGATATCGGCGAAGTCCACCACGTATCCGTAGCGGAAATCCCGGTACGGCCGGTTGACCCGCGTCAGGGTCTGGAGGAGGTTGTGGTCCTTGATGAGCCGTCAGATATAGAGTTTTTTCAAGCGCTTCGCGTCGAATCCGGTAAGGAGCATATTGTAGACGAACGGGAATATAATCTAGTTTGTGTAAACTCAATCTAAAGTCAGATATTTCCGTATGCTTTTTCTGAGGAAATTGTATACAGAATTTTTGTTTTTGGTAATTATTTGTTGGCGAATGTTAAAGAACGGGACCGGGATGCGATT
>CAIVSN010000079.1 GCA_903908595.1 uncultured bacterium | reverse complement strand
TGGGGGGCAGGGTGGGGGGGCTGCCGGGAAGCGCGAACTACTTGCCAAATCCGAAATTAATTTTTAATACAACGGACAGAATAACCGTTTGCCATCATTGTCGTAGACCAATCAACCTGTGTATACAGGGGATGGAAAGTTTTTCAATAATCATAAGCAGTAAATACTATCAGTTGTGCCCTATTTCAGCCTGGACTTGAGGTCCAATACCCTCATCACTTGCCCTGATAGCAGTAATTACCATCATAATAGCTCCTATATCATGCCGTTGGCAATTTTAACGTAAGCATCAAGGAGGGATTTGACAAGGATGCTTTCGCACAGGTCCATCCAGTTATCGTGTATATCGCGTCACACCATTCTTTATGCGTTGGTATATGATAGCCTTCTTCGCACGGTCACTTCATTTCATTGGGTTTTCACAACGATGCATATGTCCCAGTCGTGTAGCTACTGCCATTGCCTCACCAGAGTGCGTCAATATTTCATCATGCTACCCATGAGTATGGACTGCTGCTTGGAGTAACAAAATTTGAACTAATCGTACCAGTGGAAGTTGTTCCGCTTGGAAAAAGTACGGTTGTTGCGGAGCCAATAGAAACATCATTATTTCTTCACCATTGAAAATATCCTCATACTCTTGAAGTGATCTTGTTGTTTGTCGCTCCGCAAAAATCCATATTCAATCACGTTCAAACTTGCGTTCCTGTCCATGCTCCAGCATTGCTAGCTCCCACGTTGCAGGCTGACCAGATTTGACCATTTGAAAGAATTATATCGTCTGTATCACATCCAAAATAACGAGATGCATTTCCTTTTGCCATCTCCACCTTCACTCCGCCCAAACTCTTGTTCACCACGATCGCAGTCACGCTGTCTTGCGTCGTTGACGCGACGAAAGAGCTCACTTGGGCAGCGGAAGAACCCTCGCTCGCGAGCCCCGAAGAACCATAGATCGACTTGAGATTGCCCGTGAGCGCGGTTATGGCTCAATTACTCGATGGGAGGCTTCCTCCGCAATACGCGGTAATCCCCGAACCGACGGCTGTCTGGTTCCCGTTCTGGAGCGGAGCGTAGATGAATTGATCTTCGGAAGCGGTAGCTATGGCATTGTTAGCGTAGCTCGCCGGAAGATTCGCCTTCTTGTGGAACACGAGGTTGGTCTTCTGGAGAGGAGCCCCCGAGTTGAGGGATGTGCCAAGAGCGGAACTCGTATTCTGCAATATGATAGACGGAAGCGCAAGGATGCACGTATCCCCCCCGGTCGTTTTTGCGGTTGCCATGAGACCGTTGTAGTTGCCTTTGACGTATGCCGAGGACGTGCTGTCTGCCGCGGCATAAGCGGGGGTTATTATGGAGTTCATAGCGGTACTCCCGTCTTCCATCAAGCCCGCCAACTGGTACTCTTTTCCGCTGGCGAGGAGGGAGTAGGCGTATTCTACGCCCGGATACTTCGGATCGGTCGGCTTCTTGGAGATCGTGTATCCGGCGAAATTGAGGACGGTCATCACGGAATCCCCAATAGTTCCCTGGTTCCAGACCGTTCACCCGGAAAAAGTCACTCCCGTCGAGGACGAGGGCGCCGGATAGTATCCCGTTTTGATCTTGGCTACCTCCATGGCTTTCGCAAGATTGGCCATATCGGATACCCGGGAGCTGTCCCGGGCAGAACTCGAATATCCGGAGATACTGATGAATCCAATAGTCCCGAGGATAGCAAGTATGGTTATTACGACGATAAGCTCAACGAGAGTAAATCATCTGTATTTTCTCATCTTGGGAATATTCCGGGACATCCCGTCAAGTTTCCCGTAGTGCGGTCGCGAAGGCGTCGATGATGAAACGGGTTCGGGACGACAAGGGGGGATATTTTCTGTTCTCATAGGGGAAAAGTGAAATAATAAATATGGGGAAGACATGAAAAGCCTTATTTCCCCCCGTATCGTGGAGAAGGGAAAAGTGCGCCCCCGCTAACGGGTATTGGAAAAAATGGTATTATTCGATAGACGGATGTAATCATATCTTTTACGGGTATCAAGTAACGTGGGAAAGTTTAGCCTATCGGAGAAGGAAACGCAAGGGAAAATTTCGTTTCCCCATGTATACCCAATAGGAATTGGTTTTCGGCTTTTTACGGTTACAGATTCGGAACAGGTTTTATTTTTCTTCTTTCGGGAGCTTATCGGCAATAAGTGACCGAAGAAAAAAATAAAAGATGTCCGAATATGTGACTGGATAAACCGGGAAACCAATTCCTATTGGGTATATCGTCCCACTTCAAATTTTCGGTATGTGCCGTATTTCATTTGGTACCGAGGCGCAAACCGTTGCAGAGTCTTCTACAGCAATTCCCCAATCGACTCCAAACCGTAGTATCGATACTGTTTTTTATACTCCCCGAGCGCGGCTATGGTTTCGGATTTCCTTACCAATTCCTGTCGCACTTGGGGGGTTATTTTGGATTCCTGCAATTTGCATTCGATGAATACCGCCTCTTTAGTACAATGATTGATGCAGATGAGATCGATTTCGTTCCCCCCCTTGTCCCAGTAATTGCCGATACGGTCGAATTCGATGACGTAAGAATTCGTGATATTTCGCGTTATAATGAGGTCCTTCACGAGTTTTTCAAAGGCGAATCCTTCCAGACAAGGCAGGTCGGCCATGATGATTTTGCGGAGCGTCTCGTATTTTTTGATTTCTATCAGATTGCCGTTCTTATAAATATAGCGAAACCAGAATATGAGAAAATTATCTTGGATCCTATACCGGTTCAGCGTGGTTTTTTGCTCGATAACCGGGGTGAGTTTTTCGATGTAATGATAGACGTTTTCCAGGTTTTCCAGATAGAATCCGAGGGAATCGTAGTTCATCTTGGTATAGTCCGCGATTTCGGAACGCTTGTTGTATCCGCCCGCGATGGCTTCCAATATGGAAAAATACACGCCGGAAGTTTTTCAGAACTCCGTCAGCAACAGATCCGAACCTTCCCGCACGTACAGGGAATTTTCCCGGAGATAGGATTCCGTGAGAATGGTTTCGAGGAGCCGGTCTTTTTGCAGGTTTTCCTGGTCGAAAACTTCCAGATATTTCGGCACCCCGCCAAAGATCGTATAGACATCCAATAGGTTTTTGTTGGAAAAAAGCCCGTAATCCGTGAGGATTTCCCCGAGGATCACTCCGCCGAATTCCTGCAATCCTATCTTCGCGGTCGCCCGGCCGAAGAGCGGGGATTTTTTGCTCTGGAATATTTCTTCCATGAGCGTGAACAGTGATCCAATGACGAAGAGCTTGATATTGACATGGTCCTTGTAGATGTCCCAGAATTCCTGAAAATCGTCCAAGATGCCCGCATCGACCTGCGTAAAATTCTGAAACTCGTCGAATACGATGCAAAGTCCGGGATGTTCCTTGCCGTATTCGAACAGGAATTTCAAAAATTCCCGAATCGATCCAAACGATACGCCGTATCAGAGGTACTCCCTCAGGGTTTCCGAAAAACTCAGCAAGAGGTTGCCTTCTTTTTTGTTGGATACGAAAAAATAGAGGTACTCCCGCTTGGACTGCGTAAAATGATGGTGAACCAGGCTGGTCTTGCCAATGCGGCGCTTTCCGAGAAAATATACGAACTCCGACTGGGGGGAGACCGTGATTTTCTCGAGCATCGCGAGTTCTTGGACCCGGTTATAGAATTTCATTGTATAAATTTTAACTGTTAAAATTTATACAACTATACGGATGCTTGTGAAAAATACAAATTTTCGGGGTTTTTGATACCCAACAGGAATTGGTTTCCCGGTTTTTCTGGCCACATATTCGGACATTTTTTTCTTCGGTCACGTATTGCCGATAAGCTCCCGAAAGAAGAAAAATACAACCTGTTCTGAATCCCTAACTGTAAAATACCGAAAACCAATTCCTGTTGGGTATAACCGCCCGCTAGTAATTCTCGACAATATTTTTAAGTGCCATTTTTTTGAAAGTCTCATCCGTGCTATGGAAATCAACGATATCAATCAATGCCGGAATATCTTCCATATCGCTCCGTATGAGCATAAGAGTATTAAAGTTCACTGGATTATCTCAGAGAATCCCTATGTCGTAATCAGAAGTTTTTCTTGCCGTACCAGCGGCTCTCGATCCAAAGAGAAAAATTTGATATTTTTGAGGATCAAGCCTTCGATATACCGTACTTTTGATTTGTCGGAGAATCTGACTATCGAAAGAGTTTGGAGGAGAGGGAGGAATGGTATTCATTAAAGGATGATTGATAGGTGAGGATATTCTGATAGAGGATTTCCGCGCTTTCTTCGTCGTAGGCATGCGATGTGCTATTTCGCGATTCTACCATAGCGAACCAAATATTGATATTTTCGATATACCCATCTTGAAAGCCCTCTTTTATCGTGCTTTTCGGAGAATTACATTCTACTCATTCCATTTCAAAAAGCACATGCTTCAAGAGCTTCCAGGCCTGTTCGATGGTATATTCAAAACGTTGTATAACGCTATCGCGGAAAAATTCGAATTTCTCATGGTTTTCTTTTTTCTTGCTTTCATCTATGGCTTCTTCGAGGCTACGAAGGGATTTTGAAAATTTTTCAAACTCTAAAACGATTCGTTCGGACATAGTTGAGTGAAAAATTGTAGGTCTCTCCATTATGCGGATTTCTCTGAAATGGCAAAGGATAATCCTCATAGAAATTCCAATTGTTACAATTTCTACGATTATTTCACGGAGTTTTTTGTAGACGAAATCCATCGCGGAGAAGATTGGAAAGAAAATCTCAAGGCCATCATCGACAGTTTTCCCGATTTGAAACTCGTCGTTTCCGGATCATCGAGCCTCGACCTCTACAAGGGGGCGGCCGAACTCCAGCGGCGCGTTCGGAAGATCGACATGTCTGGGCTGAGTTTCCGGGAATACCTCAAGTATGCCAAGAACATCGACGTACCGGCGTTCACCTTCGACGAGCTTATCGGGAACTACCGGCAAATATCCTATGACCTTTCTCCCAAAATCGACCCGAGGGATTTCAAAGCCTATCTCGACCACGGGTTCTACCCCTATTTCAAGGGAAAAGAAAGCGTGTACCATACGCTGCTGCTCGGAAATATCAGAAAGGTGATATTGGAAGATCTCCCCACGTTCATGAACTTGCAGACTTCCTCGCTCTCCAAGCTGGAAAAAATGTTCTATTTCATTGCCAAGAATCAGCCGTCCGAATTGAACTACCGCTCCCTCGCCGAAAAAATAAACATTTCGAAAGATCTGCTCGAAAGCATCATTTTCTATCTCGACAAAATCGGGGTGCTCTCGATAGCCATCCGGAGTAACAAGCTCAATGATATCTTTCGGAAGGAGTTCAAGGTATTCCTCGGCAATCCCAATATCTACTACGCTTTTTGAGGCGAAGAAAAAATAGGGACTATCCGGGAGAGCTTCGTGCTGAACGTGCTCAAAAAAGTGTCGAAATCCCAGGTCGTGCATCGGGATATCATCCTGCCGAGCTATGGGGATTTCATTTTCAGGCATGGCGACAAGAGCTATCTCTTCGAGGTCGGTTGATCCGGGAAGACGGGACGGCAGATCGAAGGGATCGACAACGGGTTTCTCGTGAAGGACGATATTTTGATCGGGAAGGGGAATGAGATTCCGCTTTGGATGTTCGGGTTGGTGTAGAGGGGCGTTATTTTATGTGAATTGATTTCGAGA
>CAIVSN010000078.1 GCA_903908595.1 uncultured bacterium | reverse complement strand
CAAGTCAGGAAACAAAACTTTGAGAAGTTATTTTTGCCAAGATGATGGCTACGGATAAATCTATCGTGATTGATGATAGGAAATCCGAATGTATCTATTCATCCGGTTTTTTTGTCCTAAAACCCACCAAAGAAATTATCCCAGAATATCTCTATTATTTCCTCCGTTCGAAATCATTTCGTATACAGAAAGACAAGAATTGTTCGTGAGCCACTCAAAAAGCCATTACATTGGGATGACTCGAAAATGTGCTGATTCCGCTCCCGTCTATCGAAGAACAAAGGAAAAACGTCTCGAAACTGGACATGCTCACCGAACTGATAGCATTGAAAAAAGAGGCGATTGGGAAGACTGAATCACTTACGAAGTCGGTGTTTTTGGAGATGTTTGGGGATCCATTGACGAATTCGAAATGATGGGATGTCCTGCCACTGGCTTCATTTTGAAAAGTCGTAACGTGAAATACTCCACCAAGAAACAATCTAGATAATTACGGAAATTATATCGAATGGATTAAGTCCGATAACATCAATAATCACGAAATGATTGCCACGAAAAGCAGTGAATTACTTTCCGAAGGATGATCCAAATGCTGACGTATTGTTCCTGCTTGAAGTATACTGACTACTTGTATAGCTTGAAGTCCCGAATGTATTTGAAATTCTTGAATCGTCGATCGTCCCGTTGCCTTTAACCAGCAAATCAACGCGTTAATACCGAATGATTCAACAAATATATTTTTTGTATATTTCCTATTTCTTGTTGGAAAGAAAATAATACAAGATGCTTCCACCAACTGAATGAAAGGCATGGTCAGCAAGGGAATATTTGAAGCGATAGAATTTATTCATCCGTCAATTGAACTACAAAATGATTTTGCTAAGACTGTTTTAAATAATCAATCCGTAATTGAATTCCAAAAACAATCTCTCAAAGCTCTTCAGGCTCTTTATGATACGACGTCGCAAAATATTTTTTAACACGTAAACACATGCCTCCAAGATCTAGAACATTTTCAACAAGCGCATCATGGGATGGCTTATATTTGGTGAATTCATATTTTCAAACAGCCTATATTCTGGCGGTATTTATCAATTCTGGATCTTGAGCCAAAAACACAAGCCAGGTTAAAGCGGAATTTCAGGAATTTTTAAATAAAAATTGGTCTGAAGATGAACCGATATATCAATTGTATTATCCGCTATATTACAATCTTTGTCATGGAATTGAGCTTTATATCAAATTGATTTTGAATTTCTGATCGGGAAGTTTTGCGCATATTCACGATATCGTAAAGCTTTTTGAGAATTTGGAGAGTTTGTGTTTGGATTTTAATTCAAAGATTACCGACTCGACCACTCCAAAAATTGGTATGAATCAATTGAAAATAATTAAGGATTTTATAGATACCCTTGTACCATGAGATCCAGACAATATTGCCACTAGGTATCCCGATTCGTTACCTCAGCTTATCGAAATTCGAAACAAACATACAAGTATGCCAGAGCAAATTCGTGAGGATTTGAAAAATCTTCACGATCTTGAAGTGCACTTCATTGATCCGTCCTTGTGAGAATACGATGATCTCCCGAACATTATACTTGCTATTTGGGACGATCTGGATGAAATTAGCGATTTCTTTTTACATACCTAACCCCCACTCATGCTCTCCCTCGACCTCCGCTCCAAAATCGACAAACTCTGGAACACCTTCTTCGCCAACGGCCTCGCCGACCCCCTCACCGCCATCGAGCAGATCAACTACCTCATCTTCATGAAACGCCTGGACGAGCTCGACCGCCAGAACGTCATCAAATCCCAGAGGGTCGCTTCTTTCGAATACGTATCCGTTTTCGATGGAACCTACAAAAAAGGCGAACGTGACGAAGGCACCGACAAATCCCGCCTCCGCTGGAGCCATTGGCGCGAACTTCCCGCTGAGGAGATGTTTTCCTTCGTCCAGGGCACCGTTTTCCCGTTCCTCAAGTCCCTCGACGGTTCCAACGGGTACGCCGACAACCTGAGCGACGCGGTGTTCATGATCCCGAACGCGGGGCTTCTGGTGACCGCCGTTTCCATCGTGGAAGACCTCAGAATCACGGAACGCAACGAAGACACCGCCGGGGATATCTATGAATACCTCCTGAACGAGATTTCTTCCGCCGGAAAGGGCGGGGCATTCCGAACTCCGCGCCATATCATCCAGATGATGGTAGATATCGTGAATCCCACGAAGAACGACAAGATCTGCGATCCCGCTTGCGGGACGGGCGGTTTCCTCATCAACGCCTACAAGCACGTGATCCGTGAAAATACCAGCAAGGACGGGTGCTTCGAGGACGAGAGCGGCATCCATTACACGGCGGATCTTTTCCGGGACGACGATTGGAAGCGGGTCAAGACGAATATGCTCTTCGGATACGATTTTTCCACCAAAATGACGCGGGTCGGAATGATGAACGCCATCCTTCACGGCGTCACCACTCCGAATATCACGTATCGGGATACGCTCGGGAAGCACTATCTCCACGACGAGGAATTCGACGTGATACTCGCGAATCCCCCGTTCAAGGGGAGCATTCTCAAGACGAATATCCATCCGGATTTCAAGGTGGATACCACCAAGACGGAGCTCCTGTTTTTGGAGCTCATCTGCGACAAGCTTTTCGTCGGGGGAAGGTCGGCCGTCATCGTGCCGGACGGCGTTCTTTTCGGGTCTTCGAACGCGCACCAGAAGGTGCGGGAAATGCTCGTGGAACATACGGACCTCAAGGCGGTAATCTCGCTCCCGAGCGGCGTTTTCAAGCCGTATGCGGGCGTTTCCACCGCCATCCTCGTGTTTACCAAGGGGGACGAAACGAAAAAGACGTGGTTTTATGACCTCCGGGCCGATGGGTTCAGCCTGGACGACAAGCGCAATCCCATCGCGGAGAACGATATTCCCGACTGCTCCACGCGGTTCAAGGATTTGGTTCTGGGGCGGAAGTACGGGCAGGAACCGGCGGAAGGGGAGAAGTGGTTCTGGGTTGACAAAGAGGAAATCAAAGCCAATAAGTACGATCTCTCGATCTCGAAATACCAGAAGGTCAATTACGTGGCGGTCGAGTATGAAAAGCCGGAAGTTTTGCTGGCTCAGATCCGGGAATTGGAGATGAAGATTTTGGAAGGTTTGGAAGAAGTGGAAAAAATGATATAATCCCAAAGATCCGTGCTTCACATGAGCTCAATCGGGAGGGCGTATTCTCGTTTTCCGATAATGCGCATGAGAACCTTTGATAATGGGAGGAATTTAACCTACAGCCGATTCGTTAAATCACATAATCGGTCTGAATTTATAGGATTCTATTTCATTTCAACGGAGAAAATCGGTAAATTTTCAATCGGAAGTAATTACTGGAGCCTTGAGGGTTTTTGCCAATTCGTAGCAACTAATATCGGCAAATCAGAGGTCGTACACTCGGTCATTGAGCACGACAGCACTGAGGCTAATATGAAAATCTCAAATACTTCATGTTCGCAAAAAATATATCAGTTTTGTCTTGTCCGTATCACTTAGGCGATACCCTAATATATGATGCTCCAA
The DNA here is from genome assembly GCA_903908595.1 of uncultured bacterium. Classification (GTDB taxonomy): domain Bacteria; phylum Patescibacteriota; class Gracilibacteria; order BD1-5; family UBA2023; genus CAIVSN01. The sequence continues at coordinate 13,354 of CAIVSN010000078.1, read as the reverse complement.
TGTCTGGTGTGAAAACTCATTCCATACCTGAGAACTGACACAAATACTTTCATATCTAGATATGAAAGCGGAAAGTTCCAGGAAATTTCAAACAGTGTATCATTTCAACTTTTGAAATGAACCGACGAGGTTTTGATTTATAATCCCAAGAATATACAAAATAAGCGGTTCCGTATCGACGATACAGTTTTTATTCTGGTGCATTTGCCTTTTTGAGTTTTAGAAAATTTCCTTCCGTATCCAAAAAGATGTTTACGTATTGCTTTGATACAGTAGCAAAGAAAGGATTGGATTTGACGATATTATCCATGAGTACTTCCCTTTCCGTTTCGTCTTCGAGATAGCTCAGCATGATAATCCATCCATTATTGGTTGGTTCTACTTTTTCCAAAAAGACTTTTTTATCTTGGATTTCAAAATAGTATTTGAGTTCCTCTATGGCTTTCGAAATAGCTTCTTTCCCAGAAACCTCCTTTCTTTTTTCCTGTAACATAGGACAATAGCTAAAATATAATACGGTTTATTGTATAGCTTTTTCCAATAAATCCATATTTCTTAAAATTACGGATTGCAGCGATACGTATCCGGGAATTGGAGGCGAAGATTCTGGAAGGTTTGGAAGAAGTGGAAAAAATGATATAATCCCACAGCCACGCATTTCCACCGAAGCCCCCGGCCTGGGGAGATCCGATATCATTATTCTTTTGCCCATGCACGCATCGCTCAAGCATATCCTGGAATCCCTTGCGGTTCCGAGCGTCGAATTCACCCGGATGATCAAGATTTTTGCCAAGGAATACTGCGGAACGGCCGATCGGTACGTGCTCCGTATGACCGATGCTGATGCCCGCTCGGTTTTCGAGGCCGTAATGCCGGTCTGGCGCGATGCGACGGTTCCGGATCATGCCAAGTACAACGCCCTGAGGATGCTCAAGTTCGCGTTTTCGAACCAAGCCGTATTCTGGGAAATTTTCGATTCGGTCCTGGATATCTGCCGTGACGGGATCGTGCACTCCAATGGGAATATCCGCATGGAATCGGTACGGATTTTGGAAGAATCCGGGTTTATGGTGATTTTGATTGCCGGGAACTATCTTGATAAAAGTTTGAAAAAGTCCGTAAAGGAAGCGAAAGCGTACTTTTTCCCCCGCCTGATCCGTTTTCACGAGGAGTTGCTCGCCCGGCACGACGCGTATGAGGAAGCGCACGCAAACGAACTCGACGAGTATGATTTGGTGGAGACGTACGAAGGGCATATGCCGTTTGCGTCGGATACGCGCGACAAGCGACTCAAGGCGTTCCGCATGGCCCTGGAAGCCATGGATCGCGGGAACATGATGGAAATGTTCAAAGAATTCGGATATGAGCCGTTCGAAGACGAGGAAGCCATCGATATCGACGATTTGGAAGAAATCCCGGAAGACTATTTTCCGGACCCCAAAAAAGCGGAAGAATCCCTGCAATTTTTCCTGCTCGTATCCTGAATCCCCGCGACGGTCGAGGATTTCAAGAAGCAAATTTTCGAAAGCCAATCCCTGACGCACCATGGATTCCGCGAGTACGTCAAGTTTTGTCATTCGCTCATGGTAGCACGCGGAATGGAGTTATCGCAGGAAGCCGTGGCAATTTTCCAGGATTGTTGGAACGTGTTTCCCCACCGCGAGCTCGGCGGGAAGTCCCCGAGCGAGATAATGGGGGAGTAGCGGTTCGAACGGGATATTTTCCGCCTAATCCCTCGCTCCGGTAGTCCGATAGAATTCCATTTTTCCCTCGGAGTCGGGAAGTATGACGCTCGCGACGGTTTCCCCGTTCGGGTAACGGATTTCCAAGACTCCGCCGTTCGTGAGGCCGTAGGAAATATCGATGCTTTTTCCGATAGGGGATACACGCGTAAAATAGCATATCCTGCAAAAAATTTGAAATTATTGCGTATTTTCCGATTCGGAATCCGTTTCACTTCGCAAGTTCCCATTGATTTTTTAAAAATTTTCATAAAATTCTGCCAAATCGGCGATAACCGATGATTTCACCGTACGTATTCCAAAATTCCCCCATATGGACTTCCTCACAAAAACCCTCGCGAAAATCGTTTGCGACAGCAGCGGCAGAAAAAGCCTGCTGTGAATCGTGGTTTTTTTGGATTTGGCCCTTCTGACCGTCGCGGCCGGAGCCTACCTGTACGACTACGCGAACGCTGGTATCGACACCTACGCGCTCGTCGGGAAATGGTCGCTTCTCGCTTCGTTATTCCTCTTGGCATTGATTTTTGCCTGATTCTGGGCGTTCATGAAAACGGAACGCGAAATCGAAGAGGCGAACCAGCGGGAAATATTGGAAAAGCCGGCGGAATTGGCGAAGATCGGTTCCGCCTTGAAAAAAATCCACACCAAGAACCAAGAACAGCAATTGCTCCTGCTCTTGGAAAAATTCAACGGGACCTGCCGTTTGAAGACGTTGCAGTGGCTGTATGCCACCATATACGGAGGAACGCTCGACTATATGGTTTTTCACGGGCTCCGGCATGCCCGAAATCCGGTATACTCGATTTTGAGGCGGGAAAAAAGACTGCCCCCGCTCATTGGGTATTCTATCGGAAAAAACGTCTTCATTACCGAAAGCTGATGGAAGTACCTGAGGGATACTTTTTATTAACAATCGTTTGTTAACGGTCCCACTCGGCATGGAACGACCCTTCGCGATCCGTCCGTTCGTACAGGTGCGCCCCGAAACAGTCGCGCAATCCCTGTAAGTAATTCGCCGGGTGCCGGGCATCGGTCATGCCTTCGAAGTAGGAGAGGGCGCTGGCGATCGCCGGTATGGCGAGCCCGTGCTTGTCCATGATGCTGACGGCATCATGCCAGTCGTTCAGGCTGTCTTCCATGGTTTCCACGACTTCGGGTATGGCGAAGAGGTGGGGAATGTTTTCCGGTTCGGAAAGGAAGGCCGTATGGAGGAACCCGAGGATTTCGGCGCGGATAATGCAGCCTCCTTCCCAGATGCGGGTGACTTCGGCGAGATCCACGCCCCAGTTTTCTGACGCGGAAGCCTGGGCAATAAGGTCATAGCCTTGGGCATAGGCGGATACGATGCTCGCGTAGAGGCAGTTCTTGAGAGTGACTCGGAAATCGGCCAATTCGGGAAGCCCGCGTTCGGGAAGTTGGACGAATTTGCCGGCAAGTTCCGTCCGGATGGATTTCTTGGACGAGACGTTGCGGGCGAAAACCGCTTCGGCAATCGTCGGCACGGCCACGTCGCGTTCGAGGGCGTCGATGACGGCCCATTTTCCGGTTCATTTCTGACCGGCGCTGTCGAGGATCCGGTCGATGAGGAATTCTCCCGGCTGCAGGTCGTCTGCCTTATTCAGGACCTTGATGGAAATGTCAAAGAGGTAGGATCCGAGCCGCTCTTGGGAATATCCCTCGAAAATCTCGGCAATCTGTGGCGCGGACAGTCCGTAGAGCTTGCGGAACGCGTCGTAGGCTTCCGCCATGATCTGCATTACGGCGTATTCGATGCCGTTGTGTACCATCTTGACGTAGTGGCCGGAGCCTCAGGTGCCCACGTAGGTAATGCAAGGCCGGCTCTCGAAGTCCCGTGCGGCGATCCGCTCGAAAATCGTGTGGACTCCCACGTAATCCTCCGCGTTCCCGCCCGGCATGATGCTCGGACCGTGCAGGGCTCATTGCTCGCCGCCGGATACGCCGCACCCCATGAACCGGAAGCCCTTTCCGACGATATAGGCTTCCCGCCGAACCGTGTCGCGATAGTGGGAATTCCCGCAGTCGATGATGCAGTCGCCAACGGACAGGTGGGGAATGAGCTCGGTAATGACGTCGTCGATCGGCTTTCCGGCCGGTACCATGACGATGATTTTCCTTGGGCGCTCGATCGATGCGACGAAACCGGCGATGTCGTAGGCTTCCGCGAAAAGGTGCGCGTTCCCGTGTTCGGCGAGGAATGCTTCGGTCCGTTCCCGTGACCGGTTGTAAACGGCGATGTCGATGCTCCGAGAGGCGATGTTCCTCGCGAGGTTCGCGCCCATGACGCCGAGCCCGATGAGCCCGATTTGTGCAATTTTCATAAAAAAAACCGTGAATATTTATGGTAATTGTACCAAATCCGATACGACTTGGCAATTTTCATTTCCAAAAAGGAGCTTGACGGGGCAGGAATCATAGGGGATATTCAGGTCCTGGCTCCGATCGAACGCCCCGCGCTTCGCCTCTCCGATGAAGAAGGCGAACGGGAAAATAATGGCTCGGGCCATGCCGGCGGAAACGGATATCCGATCCGCTGGCGGCTTGGGCGAATCCCCGATCCGGACGTACCCGTCGCCGGCCATCCGAAGTCCGGGATGGTTGGGGAAGAGGGAAGCAATATGCCCGTCCGGTCCCACGCCAAACAGCCCGATGTCGATGCGGGGAACCCGCTTGGAGTATTCGGTTTCGGGGCTCGCGAGCCCGGTGGCAACGGGTTGGATTTGACGGGGGAAAATCAATCCGGCGTGCAGCAGTGGCTGGAAAAAGGTTTCGTTCAGGAGGCAGAAATTGCTGTCGGGATGATCCGTGGCGACCAGGCGTTCGTCGAGGAAGACGAAGCGGATTTTTTGCCGGATTCCTATTCCCAGGGAAGGGAAAAATCCGAGCAACGCCTGGTAAAATGTCGTCAGGGAAGTCCCGCCGGAGAGTCAAATGACGATGGTATCGCGGTTTTCCAACGATTTCAGATTCTCTGAAAATGCCTCAATGAAGAGGTTGGCGAGGGTTTCGGGGTTCGTTGAGGCGAGGATTTTCATGGGCAGATGGGCGTTTCGGATTTTTTGCTGAGAGACTTAGGAAGATGGGCTGAAAAAATCGTATGGAATTTTCGTGGAAAAACAACCCGAATGCCGAAGGTTCGATTCGTTCGTATTGTGTTGGGTGCCGGGAATCGGATACCTTTGCCGATTCGCGAACGTTTCGATTTTCAATTATTTCTTGATTTTATAGTTAACATAGTTAATATTTACCTACATTATTATTTGACGTAATTTTTACATATGAAACCATACGACGTCATCGTCATAGGCTCCTGACTTGGCGGATTGACCGCGGGCGCGCTCGCGGCAAAGCGGGGGAAACGGGTCCTCGTTCTCGAAAGGCACTCGGTCGTGGGCGGATATGCCCAGAATTTCCGGCGGGGAGAGTTCCATTTCGATGCCGCGCTCCATGCGATCGGCGGGATCCATTCCACGGGATTCGCCGGAATCATCCGCGAGCTCGGACTGATGGACCGGATAGGATTCCTGAAGCAGCCCCGGCTGTTCCGGTCGGTGTTTCCGGATTTCGAGATGGTCATTCCGAGCGGGAATCCGGAGGAAACCGCCCGGATACTCTCGGAGCGATTTCCCGCGGAACGCTTCCGTATCCGGATGTTTTTCGCGTTGCTCCGGCAGGTGCTCCGGGAGGATCGGAATTTTTTCGGGCCGTTTCGATGGCTGGCCATGGCATTCGGACCCGTATCGATGCCCGTCACGATAGTTTCGGAATTCCTTACCGCCGATCGCATTCTCCGCTGGTTTTTCCGAGACCGGCAGTTGCGGGCGGTTTTCGGACAGCTTTGGGCATTTTTCGGCTTGCCTCCTTCGCGGCTCCAGTCCCAGTATTTCCTGCCGCCGATGGCCGGGTATCTCGCGGATGGCGGATACTCCATCCGCGGAGGCTCGCAAAGGCTCTCCGACGCGCTCGTCGATATCATTCTGGAATCCGGCGGGGAAGTACGGACCCGGACGGAAGTTTTGGGAATTATCGTGACGGGCGGACGGGCGACCGGGGTGAAGACGGGCGCGGACGAGACGTTTTCCGCTCGGAACATCGTCTCGAACCTTTCTCCGCACGCGACCTACGGGAAGCTCCTCCCCGATTGGGAAGGGACGAAGAAGGCCCTTGCCGGAATCGAAAAATTGGAACTCTCGATGTCGGGTACCCAGGCGTACCTCGGACTTGACGCGCCCATCGCCGAGCTGTGGCCGGAACTGGCGGACGACCACGAGATTTTTTGGAATTCGACGGACGATTTCGACGAGATGGCACGGGAAGCCGCTTCCGAAAAGCCATTTTCCGACCATCTCCCCAGTCTCGGAATCACCCTGTTTACCAATACCGATCCTTCCATGTGTCCGGCAAACCGAGGAGAAGTCGGACTCTTCTGTGCCGACAATCTGGCACGGTGGGAGCATTTGTCGGATGAAGCGTACCGCCTGGAAAAAGCCAAACTCGAACGAAGCATGATCGAGACGGCGGAACGCGTCCTTCCCGGACTTTCGAAACACGTCATCCGCAGCGAAACGGGAACCCCCCGTACCATGAAGCGCTATACCGGAAATCCCGCCGGAGCGCTGTACGGATTCGCCCAAACGGTCTCGCAAGGCGGGTACTTCAAGCGATTCGGCAACCGTTCCCCGCTTCCGGGGCTCCTGTTCGCTTCCGCGTGGACGTTTCCCGGCGGCGGGTTCGAAGGGGTGGCGCGCGCCGGGGCAGAGGCGGCGAGAAAGATATAACGCGTCGCTCGGATTCGGATGGAAAAAAATAAGCATCATTTCGCATTCGATACGTGTCGTAAGGATATGTTCCAATTACCTAATCACACCGTATGAGCCTTCGGCAAACCTTCATCAACGACGCTTTCAAGTTCGTCGCTTTTCTCGAAAATTCGGGAGATTTCATTTTTCGGACGGCGGGACTCACGGTCAAGACGTACGGGGTCCTCCATCTCGTCTCCACGGGATTCGACACGTCGAAATCCCTCCTCGGAGGCACGTACGGCAGCAAGCCCAACATGGCGAAAAAGCTGAAATTCCTTGAGGACGGCGGATTCGTTTCCCGATCGATCGATTCCGTTGACCGACGCGTGTTCCGTTTCCGGCTGACGCAAAAGGCCGTCGAAGCCATCGAGAGGATTTCTCCCGCGTATGACGCGGCGACGGCGCTTATTTTTCTCGGGATACCCGATAGGGAGATCGAAACCGCGATCCGGGTGTTGGGGAAATGCCTCAAGAATTGCGAGGGCTGTCCGAAAGGGCCGTAGGGTGCTCTCTCACGTTACCTGGCCTCGCACGATTGGTTTCGGGGATTCGAGAGAATCCGGTGCCGGAACCGGAGTTTTTTTCGGCTATTCCGGCGTTTCCGGGCACCGGTACCATTCGCGCCCGTCTCTCGCGAGGAGTTCGTCCGACGCGGCCGGCCCGTCGCTTCCGACAGGATACGTGTGGAGAATCGGGCAGGATTCCTTGCAGTTCACGAGGCGGTCTACGATTTTCCAGGATTCCTCGATCATGTCCCATCTCGTAAAGAGGGTGTGATCGCCGGCGATCAGGTCGGTGAGAATCCGAACGTACGCTTCGGGACTTTCCGTCGTTTGGGCGAATTCCGACCAGACCGGTTCGGTTTTTTTGGGTTCTCCGTAGGCTTTGACGTTGAATCCGACGGAAATGCCTTCGTAGGGCGATACCGAGAACACGATGCGGTTGCGTTCCACATCGTCCGCCTCGTTGTAGAGAATCGAGGCGTTCTTGCGGAATTCGATGACGATTTCCGTCTTTTTTTCCGCGAGCGCCTTGCCGGTGCGGAGGTAGATGGGAACGCCCTTGAAACGCCAGTTGTGGAGTTCGAGCCGGAGCGCGGCGAACGTCTCGGTCCGCGACGACGGGGGAATCCCCGGCTCTCCGCGATAGCCCGCGTACTGCCCGAAAACCGCATGGGACGGCAGGTCCGCGCCGAGCCGGAGCGCCCGGACGGCCTTGACCTTCTCGTCGTGGATGGCGGAACTCGCGAGCGAGTGCGGGGGCTCCATCACCGTCAGGGCGAGGACCTGGAACAAGTGGTTCTGGATCATGTCGCGGAGCGCCCCGGCGTGGTCATAATACGTGCCGCGGTTTTCCACTCCGAGAGATTCCGTCGCGGTAATCTGGATATTGTCGACGTACTGGTGGTTCCAGACGGGCTCGAAGAGGGAATTCGCGAACCGGAACGCGAGGACATTCTGGATGGTTTCCTTCCCGACGTAGTGGTCGATCCGGAAAATCTGGTCTTCGGAAAATGCCTGGGCCACGAAGGCATTGAGCCGTTTGGCGCTCGCGAGGTCGGAACCGAAGGGTTTCTCGAAGGCGACCCGGGAAGCGGCGGCATTGAGACCGGATTGCCCGATGCCGGAGATGACCGGCTCGAAGAGCTCGGGCGGGACGGAGAGGTAGAATACGACGTGGCGGTCCGGGTGTAAGTCCGCGTATTCCCGGAGCGGCCCGTAGCCGGAGGGGTCGTCGATGGGGAGGGCCAGGTATTCTATTTTTTCGAGAAAGGCATCGTTTGCGGGGATGAAGGATTCCGCCTGGAGATATTCGCGGAAATCCCGCGAGGAAAACGGTTTCCGGCCGATGGCGAGCACGGAAACGTCCGTTCCGCCGTGCCGGTGGATGGCATGGAGCGCGGGGATGAGCTTGCGCTTGGCGAGATCTCCGGTGGCTCCGAAGATGACAAGGAGGGTTTTGGGATTTTGGTCGGTCATGGTGGTTTTCGGATGAAAAATACCGGGTATTGTATGGGGGATCGGGGGAAATTCAAGGGGGAGGATGTTTATTTCGTGTCACTGGCTCATTGATGGCATTTTTGGGTACTTGATACGCCCCAACCCAAAACTTCCCCTGTCCAAATCCCCAAAAATCCCTATCATATCCGCCGTACCATTCATTTTTCCCATTTTGCAAACCCAGAACAACCGGAACGATGCCATCCTGCACGGCGTGACCCTGTCCATGATCCTCGACTTCCTCATCGAGGAATACGGTTTCGAACAACTCGGCGAACTCATCCGCATCAACTGTTTCATCAGCGACCCGAGCAAGCAGTCCAGCCTCAAGTTCCTCAGGAAGACCGAGTGGGCGAGATTGCAGGTCCAGGGCCTGTACGTCCGGACGGTTCTGGAGAAGCGGGATAGGGGGTAAAATCAATTTCTCTCAACTTCCCACGAGCGTGACCGTGATGATACGTATTCGTTTCCGAGCTTGTCCCGCGCGGTCAGGACCGAAGGAAACGAATACGCATCCTCCCGAGGCAGTAAGTCATCGTAGATTTGATGCGAATCCACAAAAAATCCCCGTTTCAAAAAAACGGGGATTTTTCCTATCCTGATTCCTGCCTATTTCCCCAGTTTCAGATCCGCGAACGCGCTCTGATCCGCGTCGAGCGCCTTCTTGATCGAATCCCGGTCCATCTCGTTGAGCGGGATTCCTGCTCCCCACTTGGCGAGGATGTTCGTGACGTAGAATCTCACGGCGGTGCCGAGCACTTTCATCTCGGTCAGCATGTTCCCATCGCTGTTCGGGATGTAGATGTCGCAGATGTTGTCGGTACCGACGCGGACCCGGACCCCGGCTTCGGCCATTTCGAGGACCCGGGCGATGCTGTTGTGGATGGGGCTGATCATCGGACGGAGCTGCCGCATCGAGAGCGCGGCGGACGGGCAGCAGATGAGGCCGATGTTGTGTTCGAGCATCCCTTCCACCATTTTTTCGAATCTCACGTCGTCGTATCCGGACGGGGAAATGCTATGGATGGCCCAGACGGTCGGTTCACTTTTGTCCCGTCCCTCGATTGTGGGTTGACCGAACCAGGAAACCGCGTCGATGAGGGTTTCGGTGCCGGATTCCCGGGGATCGTTGGCCTGGTCGATCTGGAATTGGACTTCCTTGCCCTGGTCGATGCCGAGTTCGAGCACCCGGCGGAAGTGCTGCTTGTAGCCGATGTGCGTCTCCTTGAAATCCTTTTCGGGGAGTCAGCCGAGCACGTCGCTGTAATGGGAGGCTTTCAGATAGGTGGACCATCGGCCCCCGTCGTCGTTTTTCTTGAATCCGAAAATCGGGGAAGTGGCAATGAGGAAGTCGATCCGGTCGCGGTATTTTTCCTGGAGCTTTTTGGCGATCATGATACCGAGGAGTCCCTCGTCCCCGATATCGGGCGTCGCGTCGACGAAGGAGGTAAGCTTGGTCGTGCCCAGGGCGATTTGCCGGACGAGTTCCCGTTCCATGCGGAATTCGAGATCCTCCGCCGTATACGCGGGACCCCGGTGGAGGTCGCCCGTGATGTTCTGCTTCGCCCGGAGCGAGAGCGTGGCTCACTCGGTCGGGCTGATTCCCACGTGTTCGAGGTACTTCGAGTCAAGCGTATTGGCCCGGTCGAGGTGGGCGTGGGCGTTGTTGAACCCTCCGAATTTGCCGACTTGCCGCATGAGCGACCGGGCGTATTCGTCGTAAAAAAAAGAGGAATTGAGCGATTCCTCGGAAAATGGCGAACCCGTTTCGGGTACGGACTGGTAACCTGGCTTCATGGAACGAAGGGGGGTGAAAAAAATAAAAAGACCGCGATTGGTTTTGATATTTGTTTTCGCCCGGATTTTCCGGTCAGCAGACTTCTGAGGCGGTAGTATAAGAAACCGGTACGAAAATGCAAAGATTTATTGACAAACCGACGATTTCCCCGCTAATACGGGAGAACGGCCCCTTTTGGATCCGCATTCGATACGGTTGCTCACCAACGTATTTCCGATTATCATCCCATTATGCTGCAAAATCCGTTCAAGAAAATGAACAAATGGGAAGCCGCGTTGCTCGTTTCCATCGTCGTACTCCTGTTCGTCGCGTGATTTTTCCTCGTCCGCAACGTCCAGATGGCGAGGCAGGCGGGGATTTTTCAGAAGAACGACACGATTTCCCGGCTGCTTACGAGGAATCGGCAGGCCAATGAGACCATGGTAAAGGACATTGAATTCATCGATGACTGGATGACGATCCAGTACGTCAATTTCATTTTCAGCCTCCCGGACGAATACTTGAAAAACCGTTTGATTATCGACCACCCGAAATATCCCAGGCTTCCCATCGGCAGATACGCGAAACAAAAGGGATTGGACAAGGCCAAGTTCCTGGAAAGCATCAAGAATGCCGTCCGTGAATATATGGATGCTCATCCGAGTAAGTAAATACCCCATGCTCGAATTTTTCCTCTCCTATCTCCTCGTCTATAAATACGCCGTGCTCTTCGTGGTGGTCGCGGCCGCTTCGTTCGGCTTCCCGTTGCCGGCCACGCCGTTGATTATGGCAGCCGGGGCCTTCACGGCGCAGGGGTATTTCAATATCCATTGGATGCTCGCGTGCAGTTTTTTCGCGTCCGTTCTCGGGGATAGCCTGGGGTACTACGTCTCATACCGATTCGGCCGGAAGGCGCTGATCCGCATCGGGTTCCGGCCGATTCTCGATTCCCCGAGGTTCGCCAGGATCGAGAAGTCGTTCCGCCGGCGTTCGAGGCTGTCGATTTTCCTGAGCCGGTTCCTGTTCACGGCCTTATGACCGACCATCAACCTGTTGTCCGGGCTTGGAAAAATCCCGTTCGGGACATTCGTCCGGTACGTGGTTTTCGGGGAATTCCTGTACGTCGTGATTTTCGGGGGATTGGGGTACGTGTTCGGCGATCAGTGGGAATCGGTTTCGTCCATTTCCGGCGACGTTTCTGCGATACTCATACTCACGGTATCGTTGATAATCTTACTGGCCACTCTTATGAGAGGGAGGCAGGAGAAGGGGTAAGGCAGAGCTCGGCCAGTGGGTTTTTGGGCGGAACTTCTCGCTTCCTCGGAGATCGGAATCCGGATTATCCCCCGGCATGTCCGAAGCGTCTTCATCCGCGAACGTCACTGATAGGTTTGGCATTTTGAAAATCATGCTGACGGTTTTGGCTTTTAGGGGGGATGACGGACCGGTACTGCCATTGAATACGATTTTGTCATGATACATTTTCTGATCCGCCATCTTGAGCTGTTCCTCAATCGGGGTACCAATTTCGTACAGTTTCCATCCGATAGCCAACCCGAGTTTCCCTCCGATGCCCTCGTTGTATGGACGAATCATTTCGTTCTTGTAGAATTTTGATTGGAGGACGACGCTGATGTTTTTCATGGCTCCTTCCTCTCTCGTATCGATGAGCAGGACGAATTCGTCTCATCACATCCGACAGGCTTTGTCATTCTTCCGTATGGATTCCCCGATGATTTTTGCGACTTCCTTCAATATCTGGTCTCAAACCAGATGTCCGAAGTTGTCGTTGATGAGTTTGAAATTGTTTATGTCGATGAACAGGAACGAAAATGATTGCCGTTGTACGATCCGATTGAAATATTCGCGGTTATAGAGCCGGGTCAGGGGGTCTTTGTACAACTTGCCGATGTGTTCCATTTTTGACCGGATTACTTGTCCGAATCCGCCCTTTTCAAAACCTTGTTGGATAAGGAGGATCTTCTTGAAATCGGAAGCGACGTTTCAGAACGACAAGATGAAGATTTTGCCATCCGGAGCATCGACCCGTACCGATCATTTCCCTCCGTTTCCGACGATTCCATTGTCGGTTTCGAAGTCGAGCGTTTCCATGCATTTCTTTTCTAGCGCGTATTCCGAAGATTCCGACCCGTTCCGGAGATGGAGATCCCGTTTGTGGGTATTTTGGTTTCCTATCATCAATTCCCCGTTCCAATCCTCGGACATGGCATAGATGCCGACCTCGATTCAATATTGGAATTCAAAAAACGATTCCAATGTTTTCAGGAGGTCATACGATTGGAAGAATTCCACCCGTCCAATCCTTTCCTTGAAGCTCATTATTTTGCCGTTTCACAGCCCGAGAGCACTCATATAGAGATCTTTGACCGGATCGGGGAATGACAGGATGTTCGAAATCATGTTGGCAACGATTTCCGGATGCTTGAATATGCTCCTGCGTTCCGCAATGTCGAGGTGGAGCTTTTTCATGTCGCGGAGAATCGGTATCATGCTCGAATAATTATCCATATCAGTTCTGATAATGGGATTGGGGTGACCTCCGTGGGCCGTTGTGTTTTCTATTTCTCTCCTTTGATGCAGAAGTCGGCAATTCTTTGCGAAATATCAGGAAAGCCTGCCGTCAGGCAAGGAAACAAATGATGGGATCATCAGTCAGGTTGCTTCGATGCCTGATGTTCAAATGTTGTAGAGAAAAATGAGAGACAGATGCACGGGCCCCGAAGGACACGTTCCGAGTATATACGAATGGGGTCTGAAAAATAAGACAAAATAAAGACATTCGCCATTATTGGCTCTCCAAGTAGAATTTTTGACATTCATTATTGGGTCAGGCGGGATAATATACCGAATACGCCGAAACCGAGTATTTCCACCTTGGTTTCATTCCCGTCGATTTCTTCATGGTGGTCACCATCCTCTCCATCTCTGGAATAATGGGGTTGCACGGCATCGGGGGTATTCATTAAGTCTCCAGGCAAAAATAAGTTGCAACTT